>JBKKAL010000098.1:0-4517 GCA_046714695.1 Pyrinomonadaceae bacterium | reverse complement strand
CGATGAGCATTAAAATACGAAATTTCCAGCCGGTATCTCCCGCCACTGTGCCGGGGTCAAAAGTACGCATCAAACTCTGCCACAAGGCTTCGGCAAGGGTGAAGGTTTGCGGCTCTTGTCCTTCGGCGGCTTCGGGCGCGATACCCGTTAATAACAAAATTGCGGTGACGGTCACAACAATCAAAGCGGAAACCAAACCGAGCCAGCCGATCAGGGAAATCGTGCCGCCGGATAAACTTCTATCAAAGGCGTAACGCAGGCGTTCGCCGAAAGTAGCTTTTCTCATTAGATGTTTATACGATCTCCAATAGGCTTAATGCTACCACGCACACGCATCAGCGGTTAACCAACAAGAAGCAAAGCCTGGCTTTTTGGAAATGACTTATTAGGATAACGTGCGACCTACCTATTGTGGTAGCCAAATCTTCGCCGCCATTATTGTTTCGATTCCCGGTGGCAGCAAAATCGGCTCGGCCGCTTTGGTTAGAAACGCAAACCCTTTGTAACTGACCAGATATTGGTAGTTGGTTTTAAAGAATCCACCTTCGGCATAGATCACCAACGGATTCTCGACTCTTCGCAGTATGGTTTGGAAGGAGGCGGGGTCAACCCTGACCACCACTCCACTAGCCTTGATAGCGTTAGCGATTGCCGCTGCCGCCGCCGCTGCCGCTCCTGCTGCTGCCATAAATCAATCCTCCTTTAACTGGGACTATTCAGCCAAAGTTATCCTGTGTAGCTTTTGCAATTATTCCTCAAAGCGTCTCTGCCTTCTACAGTTACTGTCTATCTATCCCGCCAGTCTAAGGCTTGCGATGATCTGCTCGAAGGTCGGGCGGTAGGTCTCAAACTCATCTTCGGGAGCCATCGTGATCAGGTAAAACAATTTTCCGTCCGATGTGGCCATCGTGTAGATGACATCAATCTCCACGACGCCTGTGATGGCGGATGGGCCTCCGACTACTGTAGCGTAGCCGCGTCGTCCGCCGAAGTTGATGGCCTGCGGAGCGCGGGCCACTCGGAAATCGGGATTCATCTCGATCTGCTGCTGTATAAACTGCGAATTGGCCGTTTCGAGATCGGTTGACGAAGGAGCAACAGCGCCGACGAAGAGGCCGTGTGTGACAAACACCGCCTCGTCCTTCTGTCCGTACGCGCCGCGCGGAGCAAAGATCATCTGCACCTCGTCGGTGGTCAAAGCATCCCAGTTATCCGGGTAGTTGATGGCGAACGAGCCGTCGCGCGCCTTAAATTCCCTCATCGAAGCCGATGGGGCCGGAGGACGTGCGCCAGTGTCGTTGTCGCTCGGGTCGCGCGGCCCTGTGCGCGTCGGCTCGCCTGTCGAATTGAGCGCGCCGCCCTGACCCCCTCCCGTGAGCAGCCCCTTGGCCTGTTGAAACTCGTTCGAGTTACGAATCGGATTCTGGCTCATCCGCACCTTTGACATCTCCTGATTGATGGTCGCGATGCGATTCCCCGGATCGGGATGGTCGCTCAGGAACTCCGGCGTACGCTGGCCGCCCTTGGCCTGTAGGGTCTTAAAAAAATTTGCCATGTCGCGCGGGTCGTAGCCAGAATCGGCCATGATGTGTGTGCCCTCAATATCGGCCTGCGTCTCGGCGGTTCGACCGAATTTGAGAAAGACCATATTCGCGCCCGTGCCGCCGATGGCCGTGATGATCTCGTCGGCATTGCGGCTTCCGCCTGCAATCGTGCGCAGGATGTCTATGCCGCGCTGAGCAACGTATGCCTTAGAGGCCTGATTAGTCCCGTGACGCAAGGCGACGTGAGCGATTTCATGTGCGATGACGCCCGCCAGCTCGCCCTCGTTTTTGGCGGAGGCTATTGTGCCCGCGTTGACGAAGATATATCCGCCGGGCAGCGCAAAGGCGTTGATCTCTTTGGTCGCGATGACGGCGAACTGATAAGTGAAGGGAAAGCCGGGCGCTTTGGCCGCGAGCCGCTTTCCGAGCTGCGAGACGTAACCGTTGATTCTTTCATCGCGCAGGAGCGGAACCTGCTGCGCGATCTGCTGCGCCGATTTACGGCCCAATTCTATGTCCTGCTCCGGCGTGAAAAGATTAAAACCCGGTTTGAAATGCGGAGCGGGTCGCCCGCTCGTGGTCGTACTTTTCTCAGAGCTGCGGTCGCCCAACAGACCGCGACATGAGAACTGGGTCAACATCAATAAAATTATGAGCAGCGTGGCAGCGCTTTTTCGTCTCAGCATAGGTATGGTTCTTGGCATCAGCAGGGATTTGTGAATATCGAATATGCTGCCGGAGAGCAGCACACGTTCGCCTTCGTCAACGGGGGAAAGATCACAGGGGAAATTTTATTGCTGAATCTTAGACTATTGGCTCTTCATCCGCCACTACAATTGTTGGCCCTGACCGGCGCTTCGTTGCATGAGCTGGCTCGATTGTGTGATAAGGTTTTAGGAGCCCCCGGTAGTTTGAGTTTTGATTGAATCGTCTCGCGTTCACCATTCCAGCCTCTTGAGGAGCCTTTAGATATGTCTTCGCAAACGCTTGCCTCAATCGTCGAGTGGCTGGACAGCCGCATCTCTCGCGACCCTCGAATCAATACCAGCCTCTTTGACCAGTTGCTTCACACGCAGCGCGAGCTTGGGCTCCTGCACGACGAGCGCCCGATGTGTCCATTCTTGCGCCCGCACATCCTCGCGCGCTCTCAATATGAGCGCGTATCGCGGGCCGCCGAGACAATAGCAGCAGCCTTTGAGCGCCTTGCGCAGGCGGCGCTCAAAGACGACGCGTTGATGAATGAGCTGGAGTTGACCGAGCGCGAAAAGACGATGGTACGCTTCGACCCTGGATATTCCAGATTGTGTGTGACGAGCCGCCTCGATGCCTATCTCAACGGCGATGATTTTCATTTCCTTGAGTACAACGCGGAGAGCCCGGCGGGCATTTCCGACCAGATGCAAATTGAGAAAGCGCTTTTCGCGCTGCCGCATATGAAGGAATTTCTGGAGCGGCACGCCGAACACTGGACGCCGCGTCCGCACTATTATCTGCTGCGTGCGCTGCTCGATACATATCGCGAATGGGGAGGCCAAAAGGAGCGACCGCAGATCGCCATCGTGGATTGGGACGGCGTCTCGACCGCCGCCGAGTTCGATGTCTTAAAAGTTTATTTTGAAGCGGAAGGCTATTCGACAACAATCGCCGACCCAAGAGATTTACGATTCGACGGTCAAGCACTATTCGCCGGAGAGTTTCGCATAGACATTCTCTATAAGCGCGTTGTGATTCACGAATTTCTGGAAAAGTTTGATGAGACGCATCCTCTGTCTCGCGCCTACGCCGAGCGTAAAGTCTGCATGGCCAACTCCTTCCGCACGAAGTTGGCCCACAAGAAGACCGGCTTCGCTATCCTCAGCGATCCGGCCTACGAGCATCTCTTCACGCCGGAGCAGCTCAGTTGCATACGCAAACATATTCCCTGGACGCAGCTCGTGCGCGCCCAGAGAACCGTTTACAACGGCGAGGAGCGCGATCTGTTAGATGTCGTCCGGCGAGAAAGGCAGCGGCTGGTCATCAAGCCCAACGACGATTACGGCGGCCACGGTGTTGTCATCGGCTGGGAGACAGATGAGAGGGAGTGGGAAGAAGCCATCCGTGTTGCTCTCCAAAGCCCCTTCGTCGTACAGGTGCGCGTGCCGGTGCGAAAAGTAAAACTGCCGATGCTCTTAGCTCACAGTTTGGAGGCCGAAGAGATGATCGTTGACTTTAATCCTTTTCTCTTCCTCAACAAGGTGGAAGGCGGCCTCATACGTCTGTCCGCCTCATCGCTCTGCAATGTCTCTTCGGGCGGCGGCGAGACTGCGCTCCTCGTGCTGGAAAATTTTTAGGCGAACAGGCCCGAAAAACCCGCTTCCAAACTTGCCCCGGATGAAACGCTTTGGGTAGTCTCTATCGTAGAACATTTCAGTCGAAAGCAAACTGCAAGGGTCGTGCAAATAGAGTAAGCTGGTATTTATTTTTCGCGCTCTGCGGTTCAAAGGAGAGATCATTACAGTGCAGAACGAACAATTACCGGACGGCGTCCAATTCGTGACGGCGGCGGATGGGATAGAGGAGTACCGACTTGATAACGGGATGAAGGTGCTGCTTCTGGAGAACCGCGTTGCGCCTGTGGCGACCGTTCTGATTCTCTACAAAGTCGGCTCGCGCAACGAGGCTGTCGGTTATACGGGCTCGACGCACCTGCTTGAACACATGATGTTCAAGGGCACGCCGACCTTCAACAAAGCCCGGAACACTCAGATCGCCGCCACCCTGCAAAAGATCGGCGCGGACTTTAACGCGACCACGTGGTACGACCGCACGAACTATTTCCAGACCGTCCCGTCGGATCAGATCGAGCTGGCGATACGCCTTGAAGCAGACCGCATGCGAAACTCCTTGATCGCCGACGAGGACAGGCAATCGGAGATGACAGTGGTACGCAACGAGCTTGAGCGCGGGCAAAACGAGCCGACGGAAGTTCTGGAC
>JBKKAL010000097.1:0-12322 GCA_046714695.1 Pyrinomonadaceae bacterium | reverse complement strand
GGTTCTGGCTGATCAACACCGGACTGTTTATTCCGCTGCTCATCGCGAGCGCGTCCTGGCGCGGTGTAAACCCTTTGGTCTCAAAACGGCTACTCCTTTTTTACCTGCCCTTCGCGCTTTGTTTCCTGATCCCGAACCTGTTCAAATTAGCGCCCTGGATGTGGGACAATATCAAGGTTCTATTTTACTGGTACGTCGCCTCAGTGCCGCTCGTCGCGTTGCTGCTCGCAAGACTCTGGCGCGCATCCACGGGGCTGCGAATCTTGGCGGTTGCTTTGATCGTCGCCTTGACGCTCTCAGGCGCACTCGATGTCTGGCGCGTCGTTTCGCGCGCGACCGAACTGCAGGAGTTTGATCGAGACGGGATTCGGTTTGCCGCGATAATGGAAGAAAGGACGCCGCCTCGCGCGCTGGTGCTTCATGCGCCCATCCATAATCATCCCGTTTTCCTGACGGGCAGGCGCTCTTTGATGGGTTATCCCGGCCATATCTGGACGCACGGGCTCGATTACCGGGAGCGCGAGGCGGAGATAAAGCGTATCTACGCGGGAGCGCCGGATGCTTTAGGGCTTTTAAACAGATACGGCATCGAGTACGTCGTCACAAGCCCGCTGGAACGTCTGCTTATGCCCGTCAATGATTCTTTCTTTGAACATTTTCAGAGGGTTGGAGAAAAGGGTGAGTACCGGCTCTACAAAATCGGGCAGCCGTAACAGATCGCGCTCCATTGATGTCGCTCCCGGCAAAATCAACATCTCCGGCATAGATCAGCCGGAAGACGGGAGCGCCCCTCCGATGGAGATGCGGACGTGGCAGCTTGCGAGCGCGCTCGTTCTCATCCTCGCCGCCCTGGCGCGACTTTACGCGCTTGAGCTGATTCCTCTGCATCACGACGAGGGCGTCAATGGTTTCTTCCTCATCAACCTCATTGACAATGGCATATATAAATACGACCCGGCCAATTATCATGGGCCAACGCTCTACTATTTCGCGCTCGCGGTCGCGAAATTCTTAAAGTGGTTTGGATTTGGTTTGAGTACCTATGGGATTCGGCTCGTGCCGGTTCTGTTCGGCGTTGCAACCGTCTGGCTCGTCCTCTGTCTGCGCCGACATCTTGGCTTAATGGGTTCGCTCACGGGTGCGGCGCTGGTCGCCCTCTCGCCCGGCGCGGTCTATATGTCGCGCTACTTTATACATGAATCGCTCTTCGTCTTTTTCACCCTCGGCATTATCGTCGCCTCGCTCAGATATTACGACAGCGCCAATGCCGTCTATTTATTGCTGGCGTCCGTCTCGGCGGCGCTTCTCTTTGCGACCAAAGAGACGGCGATGATCTCTGCCGGCGTGTTGTTGATTGCGCTTGCGATGGTTTTCGCTTACGTGCGTCTGAGAAAAGATTCCAACGCCGTGATGGGAGGCGAGAATCGAAAACGGCAAGTCAGAAGGCAGGGGCGTCATGCGTCGCAACGCAATTCCGGCGAGGCTTTTGCGCGCTTCGGTGGGCCGGGCATGGTCGCCATGTGGTCGCTCGCCGCCGTCATGCTTTTTGTTTCAGTCTATATTCTCTTCTACTCATCCTTCTTCACCCACTCGCAGGGCACGAGCGATTCGCTGAAGACTTTCGAGATATGGGCCAAGACCGGCAAGAAAGACCACGTCCATGAATGGTACACGTATCTTTTATGGCTGTGGAGAGAAGAATCGGCGCTTTTGGCGCTCGGCGCAGCGGGCGCTCTACTGGCCGTATGGCACGCGCGCTCGCGCTTCGCCGTCTTCGCTGCGCTGTGGGCAGGGGGCATCATCGCGGCCTATTCACTCATCCCCTACAAAACGCCCTGGCTCACGCTCAACTTTATCATCCCGCTGGCGATCATCGGCGGCTACGGCGTGGATATGATGTACAGGCGAGCCGCAGGCTACCCGGAGCTTCGCGCGCCCCTGCTGGCGGTGATGGCGGCGGCGCTCATCTTTTGTAGTTACCAGATGGTTCAGTTGAATTTCCGTCACTATGATGATGAGCAATACGTCTATCCTTACGCCCATACGGTGCGTGAAGTCCTTCCGCTGATTGATCGGGTCAATCGCTATGCCGCCAGCACAGGTATGGGTAATCAGCTCACTATCAGCGTCACCTCGCCCGACTACTGGCCGCTGCCATGGTACTTGAGAGAGTACAAGCACGCCGGTTATACCGGTCGAATCACCGTCTCGGACGAACGCCTTGTGATCGGGTCTGAAGCGCAGGAGTTTGAATTGCAAACCCTGCTCGGTGAACGCTACCGGCGCATTGACGCTTACCCGCTGCGTTCCGGCGTGACCCTTGTGCTCTACGCCCACCGTGATGCGGTCGAACCTTAAGATACATCACGATCAACCGACCTCGAACAGGGGAGCATTCGACGGGTGATAAGTAACCCGCATGATGACTTGCGCTGAACATGCATTTATAAACGGGCCGTTTGACAAACGGACGCTGATAATGATAGCGTCCATCATCGAATCCGAGATATAACAGCAGTTTGACGCTAGCGATTGAACCCCCCTTAACCGCTGCATCCCGAATCAAAACTGCATAGCACCCGACACTTTAAATGTAAGCACTTGAATATCTGCGCTGACTCTTCAGGCCGTTATGTGTGTGCACCCGACGCGCGTCGTCTGTGAGGCATCTGTCTCAGCAGAGCCGTTGCCAGGTCTTCGCACTTGAAGAGTAGCTTTACAGATTTTCGTTCATCGCTTGCCCAATGTCGCTGACTAACCTTTGACGAAATGTGTTGCTGTTAATTACAGCTTTGCCAGGAGGGAATCCAAACTTATCATGAGAAGCCAGACTCACAATCGCGCACGACTTAATAGGAAGCGGAATAATAAGACGCATTGGACACTGCTCGCTTTGTTGATGCTTTGTTTTATCGCGCTTGCGTTCGGCATCACCTCATCAACACAAGCCACCAGTGATAATGGCGACAAGCAAGATGCCGCTGCTGTAACGACGAGCCAGGAGAAGAACACAGAGCCAAGCGAGCCGACAGATGTAGCCGCCTTTCGCCAGTCGGTTGGCGGAGAGATCACGCCTGTCATCATCGAGCTGAGAGACGAGCCGGGCGTCGTACGTAAAGCCGCTGCCGAACGGGAAGGACGTCGGATGCAGTTCAAAGAGATCGCCGACTACGGCCTTCAACTGTACGCTAGGCAGAACGACTTCCGGTCGTCGCTCGCGGGGCGCGGCGTGCGCGCGCTCATGCGCGAGACGGACGTGCGGCAGATTGACGGCTCTGTGCGACATATCGAGTACCGCTTCACATATCTGCTCAACGGCTTCGTCGCTTACGTCGCCGCCGAAGACATCGCGCGGCTGAGGGCGCTTCCAGAGGTCACGCACGTCGAAAAAATCCAGCCGATGAGTTTCCATCTCGACAAGGCGATTGACTACATCCTGGGCACGCAACCGTCTCCGGCTGCTCGCCGCACCGCCGTCTACGGCGCGGCGAAGGAGGTCGAGATCAGCGGAAAGCCGTTCCAGCCTCAAGGCTCACCGGGGCACCCCGAGACCCCGCAGGAGCCGAACCAGAAGATTGACGGCTTCGAGGGGCAGGGTATGAACATCGCTGTGATTGACACCGGCGTTGACTGGCGTCATCCGATGTTCGGCGGCACGGGGCTGACAACGCCTACGCCGCGCGTGTCAGGCCGGGCGGAAAACGCAGCCGACAACAGAAAGGTTATCTACTACTACGCGCTTTCCAGCCCGGGCGATATCACGGACGACTTCGGGCACGGCACGCACGTCGCTTCCTGCGCGGCAGGCTACGGCGTTGATGGCTCGACGCCCCGCCGCACAGGGTACGGCACTGGTGTTAACGACCCTGTTACCGGCCTGCCCGGCACCGGTATCGGCCCGACGCCGAATGGCGTCCAGTTGTTCGGCACCGCGCCGCAGGCGAGGATCATGGCTTACAAAGTGTGCGGCCCCGCCAATGCCTGCACGGGCGACTCCGAGTTGGCGATGGAGGATGCCGCCTCGCCTTTCACCCTTGTCGCCAGCGGTGACACAGGGCCGACGCCGGTCGCGAAGCCCGTCGCCGACGTGATTAATCTCTCGCTCGGCGATGAGCAGGGCGACCCGACTGGCACGAGTGCGCGTGCGGCCAACAACGCGGCACTCGCCGGTACAATCGTGGTCGCTTCGGCGGGCAACAGCGGCCCCGGTGCGGGCACGACAGGCGCGCCCGCCGCCGCCACGCTGGCGATCTCCGTCGCCGCCAGCCTCGATCCAGGCTCCACGCCCGCAGGCGACGTGCTCGACTGCCAGCAGATTACGGGCGAAGTGTACGCGCCCAATGCCAACGCGGTCTGCCAGACGCCGCCGCCGGCGACGCCCGGCCCGTCGCCCGAAAAGGGTGCCGCTTCAAACGCCAACAGCCCGCGCGCTGGTGAGCGCCAGGGTATGAAACTCTTCCCCGTGGCCGGCGGCGGCGCGCTCCCTGAAGGGTCGCTCTCCGCGCACTACGTCTTCGTTGACAGGCGCGGCACGCCCCCCGCCCCCGTTCCGTCCTCGGTGACAAATCGCATCGCGGTCGTTTACGGCAGCGGCACCTTTGCCAGTATCGCCAATCCAGTTGCCGCGCTTAATCCAGCCGCCATTTTGATCGTCACAGCGGTCGAATCGGCGACGGCGGTGGTCGTTATCAGTGGCATCCCAACCTACACAATAGGCCCGGATAACGGCAGCTACCTGATCAATCGGATACGAGAAGGCGACTCTGACGGCGCCGATGCGGACACCTTCGATGACGTGCCCAACGGCACCATCTCGCAGTTTCCCATGCGTCTGGCCGACAGCGTTAGCCTCGCGTCTTTCCAGCCGGGGATGGCGGGCTTCAGCTCGCGCGGGCCTAACGACTTCGACACGCGCTTCCGCACCATCAAGCCTGACATCACGGCCCCCGGCGTCGGCGTCACAGGCGCGGCCACACCGGATGGACTCCCCGATGAAACGATTGGCATGGCAACGCCCATCGGCTACATCTCGGTTAATGGGACGAGCTTTTCCGGCCCGATCACAGCGGGCGCGATAGCCGTCGTCCGCCAGCGCGTGCGCGAGGAACTGGGACTCGATTCGACCACCACCACTGCGGCCGACTACCGCACGAAGCGTTTCGACACAGTAACTGTGGCACGCGCTCTACTCCAGAACGCGGCGACGAACCTACGCAGCGGCACCGGCGTGCCGGAAGGGGACGGAGCGAGTTCTTCCGCCTCCATCAACGACATGGGCTCCGGCCTCGTCAACCTCGACGGTGCGCTACAGGCTAAGGCCATCATGGTTGCGCCGACCACACTCTTAGCGGACGAGTACACGCCGCAACCAGCGGCATCGCCGACACCGATGACGGTTTTGCTTCCGACTGCCAGCTTCGGCACCGTGCCGGTGGTCGGCGTCAACGCAACCGTCACGCGCACGCACCAGGTCATCATCCGCGACCTACCCGTGAGCGGCGGAGACGGCACCTACAACCTTACTTTCCAGAATAATCGCCTCGCCGACCATCCGGGCTTCCAGATCAGCTTCCTGGCGGCGAACGGCACAACGCCGGTCACCTCGGTCAGCGTCCCTGCAAGCGGGCAAGCATCCTTCTTCGTGAAGGTCGTCGCCGACGGCAATCTTATTTTAGCTGACCCGTCGGAGTTCCAATGGTACGTGACGGCCACACATGCTTCCACTGGTCAGGCACTGCGCATGCCGTTCTTCTACCGAGCGGTGCGCGCCCTTATTCCCAACATCACTTCGCCAAATCAGCAACAGCCAACGGGCACGGAGCAGCCGGCTCCGGCACCATCGCCTAGTTGCCCCGTTGACACGAACGGCAGCTATACGATCAATTGGACGTACACCAAGCCTTCAGGAGGCCCAAACCCTGTCGGCTTCCGCGTCCAGGAGGCGACGCGCTCCACTGAGGTATTCTTCGATAACGCTGACGAGCCGTTGGTTGCTGGCGCGAACTCGAAGTGGGCCGGTAGCGCCCAGTGGACATCACAGGTCAACCCGGACACGGGTAGCCCCGCATACTTCGTCCCGGACACCGCCGAACAGAACGAATCGCTCACGATGGTTGGCACGGTCGTGCTGCCTCCAGGCGGAGCGTCGCTCAGCTTCTATAGCCTTGAGGAGACAGAAGCGGACTTCGACTTCGCTCACGTGGACATCGCCACTTCGAATGACAATTTCCTCAACTTCAGCACCATCGCCTCGTTCTCCGGCAGCTTCTCCGGCACGCGCTTACTTGATCTCTCCCCATATGCGGGCAAGACGATCAAGGTACGCTTCCGCATGACGAGCGACATGTTGGTTCCTGCGGTGGGTTGGTACGTGGAAGACATTCGTATCAGCAGCGATGACTTCAACACTATCACCGACACGGGCCCGGCGACCAATTCGCTGAACATTACCGGAAAATCGAATGGGACTTACCTCTATCGCATCGCCGCGCTCTTCAACAACCCGAACCCGTCGGAGGCGGGCACGACCGTCACCGGCCCATTCAGCAACCTGAAGTGCGTGACAGTGCAGGGCGTCGCTGCGCCGGCGACGCCGGCCATTTCCATTAATGATGCGACCGTCACGGAAGGCAACAGCGGAACGACCAACGCCACCTTCACGGTTACGCTTTCAGCACCAAGCGCTTCAACCGTCACAGTTCAGTACAACACTGCCAATGGCACGGCCACGGCGGGCTCGGATTATCAGGCCGCCACGGGCACGCTCACTTTTGCTCCAAACGACACTTCTGAAACGATCACGGTTGTGGTTAACGGCGATACGGTCTTTGAATCTAATGAGACGTTTGCGGTTAATCTCTCAAACCCGACGAACGCCACCATCGCCGACAGTCAGGGTTTGGGAACCATTACTAACGACGATGCGCAGCCACCGCCGACCATCTCGATCAACGACGTGACGGTCACGGAAGGCAACAGCGGAACGACCAATGCGACCTTCACGGTTACGCTGTCGGCGGCAAGCGCTTCGACGGTAACGGTCAACTTCGCAACAGCTGACAACACGGCCACGGCGGGCTCCGATTACCAGGCGGCAAGCGGGACGCTGACCTTCACTGCGGGTCAAACTACAAAGACAATTACCGTCGCCGTCAACGGCGATACGGTCGTCGAAGCTGATGAAACCTTCGCCGTCAATCTCTCGAATCCGACGAACGCGACCATCTCGGACGCTCAGGGTGTGGGCACCATCACCAATGATGACCAGCCACCCCCGGGGCCGCAACCCTCCCTCTCCATCAACGATGTGGCGGTCAAAGAAGGCGATAGTGGAACGACCAACGCGATTTTCACTATCACGCTTTCCTCCGTCAGCAGTTCATCGGTCACGGTCTTCTATGTGACGTCCGACCACACGGCCACGGCCGGATCGGATTACGTGTCAAACAGCGGGTCGGTAACTTTTGCTCCGGGCCAAACCAGCAAGACCGTCACCATTACGGTCAATGGAGACACGGCAATCGAAGCCACTGAGTCGTTCTTCGTCGGTCTGCACCAGCAGACCAACGCGACCATCGCGGACGGTCAGGGCACGGGAACGATTCTCAACGATGACCCGGCGGGAGTGAATCTGGATGCGACCTCTTACAATGTTTCAGAGGGAGCAGTTCGCTTCACGATCACGATCACGCGGCTTGAGTCGGCAAGCGCTGGCAAGGTTGATTACGCCACATCGGATGGGGCGGGCTTGAACAACTGCGATGTCGTCAATGGCATCGCATCGCAACGGTGCGATTACAACATCACGGTGGGGAGACTGCGTTTCGCCGCCGGGGAGAGCAGCAAGACGATAGAAATACCCGTGATAGACGATGCCCATGTTGATGGAACCGAGAGCTTCACCTTTACGCTCAGCAATGCGAGCGGGATGACGTTGGGCGTACGCAGCACGGCCACACTGACGATCACGGATAACGACAGCAACGCGAATGCGGCGAACCCGATTGACTCGACCGACTTCTTCGTTCGCGAGCATTACGTAGACTTCCTGGATCGCGAGCCTGAGCCGGCCGGATTACAGGGCTGGCGCACGATACTGAACAACTGTCCGCAGGGAGATACGAGTTGCGACCGGATCCAGGTCAGTTCTGCCTTCTATCGCTCGCCGGAGTTCCAGGACAGAGCGTATTTCGTCTATCGGTTCTACGAAGGAAGCCTGGAACGCAAGCCCAACTACGCGGAGTTCATGTTCGATATATCATTTGTCACAGGGTTTCAAACGGATGCGGAGAAGGAGGCGAGCAAGATAGCCTTCATAGACGACTTCATGGCGCGTGCGGAGTTCAAGAACCGTTACGACAGTAAGACGCAGCCGCGCGATTACGTCAACGAGTTGGAGAAGGCGGCGCGCGTCACGCTCTCGAAAAAGGAAGAGTTGATCGCGGATCTGGAGCAGGGAAGAAAGACGAGGGCGGAGGTATTGAGGGCGGTGGCGGAGAGTCCGGAGGTGACATCGAAGTACTTTATCCCGGCCTTTGTGGTGATGGAATACTTCGGATACCTGAGAAGAGAACCGGACGCGTTGTTTCAGACGTGGATAAATACGTTCAATTCGGATCCGAATAACTTCCGGCAGATGGTCAACGGGTTTATGAACTCGCCGGAGTATCGCTCGCGGTTCGGGCGTCCGTAAATGTAAAGATCGCTGCCGCTTTCCACCGGATATACCAGCTTGGAGCGGCAGCGGTGAACGGGTCGAAAATATCCGTCACGGAGTTGAAGAGAGCGCCGGGAAGGCGCTCTTTTCAACTCCATGGTGTTTCTCTTTTTATCCTTCACATGTCCGATTGGAGTTGGCCGCGAATCGTTCTCGCCCTCTCCCGTGCGGGCATCGCTTGCCGACGTTAAATCAGCCCCTGCAACAGTAAAACCGCTTCGCCTAATATGTTGGTTGACATTCCTGCCGAGTCCAACATATAGTGTGCCTCTCCCGCACGGCGCTCTAGGGACTGCGCTTTTATGCTTCCCCTCTGAGCGCCCAAAGCGTGAGCCAGACGCATGTTCAAACTTCAACGCTTAGAGATCACCGGGTTTAAATCCTTCGCCGATCATACGGAACTTGTCTTCACAGGTGACGGTATTACGGCTGTCGTCGGCCCGAACGGCTGCGGCAAAAGTAACGTCGCCGATGCCATCGCATGGGTTTTGGGCGAACAGCGTATCAAGCATTTGCGCGGCGCAGAGATGAAGGACGTGATCTTTCAGGGCTCGCGCAATCGCCAGCCGAGCGGGATGGCCGAAGTCGTGCTCCACTTGGTGCGCGATGAAACAATCGAGCACGAGCCCGATATAGAAGATATAGATTCGACGCTCGAAGCGATTGATGAACACGTCGTCGAGATTGAAGGTCTCGCTATCGTGGGGGCGGCAGAAACACCGACGGCGAACCCATTACCCGCAGATACACTCGTTGCAGAAAGCGTATCGCCTTCAGTTGTTGAAGCGACATACCAGGCAACGGCAGCAGCAGCAGTTGTGAATGAAGCATCGGGAAGCGGTTCTTCTGCTGAAGCGACAGAACAGAGCGCGGCGTTGAATCCGGCTGCCGAAGTAACTCCAAAAATACATTACGGCAAGCGACACTGGCGGCCTAGCCGCCTCGCGCTGGAGTTTGCTCCGGGCGAAGCCGTCTCCGTCACGCGCAGGCTCTATCGCTCGGGCGAGAGCGAATATCTCTTGAACAATCGCCTGTGTCGGCTGCGCGATATTCAAGACCTTTTTTCCGGCACGGGTCTCTCCGGCGCGCACTATGCCATCATCGAGCAGGGGCGCATCGGTCAGATTCTTTCCGCCAAGCCGATGGATCGCCGCACGCTGATAGAAGAGGCGGCGGGGATTACAAAGTTTCGCGTGCGCCAGCGCGCCGCCGAAGCCCGTCTGGAATCCGCGCGCTCAAACCTCAACCGCGTCTCCGACATCATCTCGGAGATAGACAAACAGGTAAACAGTCTCAGGCGACAGGCGGCGAAGGCGCGACGTTATCGCATCCTGCGTGAGGAGCTGCGCGAGCTGCTTCGTCGCGTCTATGTCGCGGAGGAGCGCACGCTGTCAACGCTCCTGGATCAAACGCACGCTCAACTGGAAGAGGCTGGCCGCGAAGAGAGAACCCTGGCCGAAGAGCTTGCAGAGAGCGAAGATGGTGCGCGTGACGCGACGCAGCGCGCGCGCTCCTTTGAAGACGAGTTGGCCCAGGCGCGAGCCGCCGTGGCCGAGGCCGCATTGCAGCGCGACCGCCGCACGCGCGAACGCTCTTACCATGAGGAACAGGTGGCGGCGCTTGCCAAGCGGCGCGAGGCGGTTGAAAACGAAATGGAGATGGTGCGCGCGCGGCTGGGCGAAGTCGAGCAGGAGTGCACACGCCTGCGCGAGCTTGATGCCTCTCTGCGCGCCGCCAGTGAAGAGAGCACGCTTTCTCTGCAATCCGCTGAAGCCGCCTACAGTCGCCGTCTCACGGAAGCCTCCGAGGCCGAGAGCGAGATCGAAAGAGCGCGCGCAGAACTCCTCACGCATACGGCAGTCGCCGAGCGTTTGATGGAGATTGGCCGACAGCTCGAAACAGCGCTTGAAAGAATTGCCCTTCAGGCCGAAGGGCTGGCTCATGAAGCCGAGCGCGCCACAGCCATCCACGCCGAGCGCGCGGCAGACGCGGAAACTCTCAACGCGGAGATCGCGGTCGCGCGCGCGCGCCTCACTGGGCTTACCGTAGAACGCGAACAGGCCGTTCATGCGGTCGTGCTGGGCCATGAGGCTTTATCGGAAGCGGATGCCGAGTACGAGCGAGCGCGTGATGGATTTTCGCGCACGCGCCATCGCCTTGATACGCTGCTGGAACTGGACTCACGACGCGCACATTATTCGCAGGCCGTGCAGCGCATCTTTGCGACCGAGGGCGCGGCGGAAGATTTTCATTTCATGGGCACGCTCGCCGATATGCTACAGGTCGAGCCGCAGTGGGAGCGGGCTGTCGAGGGCGCGTTCGGCTCTTCCCTGCAGTCCATCATTGTGCCGACGCCGGATGACGCGGCGCGCGCCGCCGCGTGGCTCAGAGAGCATGATGCGGGCCGCGCCAGCTTTCTCATCGTCGGGCTTCACGGCGCGAGCGAAGAGATTGATACGGAGACCGGGACGCAGAGAAGCGAAGAGGCGTCTTCAGCGCCCGCCGAACTTGCAGACGCGGCGGAACATCTGAAAGAGATACGCATCGGTGAGTTACTGGGCGCACCATTCGAACTGCTCGCTGTTCTACGGCGCACGCTCTCGCAGAAGATGGATGCGTCGCTGGCTTCAAGCCTCGACGATGCGATAGCCAAGTCGCTTGCGACAGGTGATATGTATGTCACGGCCGCCGGCGATTGGGTGGCCGGAGGCCAGCTCGTCACAGCGGGCGATGAGCGTGCGTTTGAAGAGGGTGCAGGTCTGCTGGGGTTCAAGCGTGAGCTGCGCGAATTGGAAACGAGTGCGGGCGAGCTTTCGATAGAGATGACGAGGGCAGAGACGGCTGTCACACTTGCGCGCTCGCGGCTCACGGAGCTTGAGGACGGGGTCGTGCTTTTGAACGAAGTGATCGGTCGCGAGGAACGCGATGCGATGGCGCGCGAGTTGAACGCAGCGGGACTCGCGCAGGAGATCGAGCGTGCCGAGCGACATCTGCGCGTCGTGGCCGACGACGGGGCGCGTCTCGCAAGTGAGCGCCTTGAGGTAGAAGAGCGTCGTGCGACTGCACGCGCGGAAGCCGAAGCCTCAGAGGCCGCTCGTCTCACCGCTTCGCAGATGGTCGCGGAGGCATCAACATTGCTTGCTGCCGCGCGCCGGCAAGCCGAAGCGGAGAATGAAGGTCTGGGCGAACAACGCGCCTCGGCTGCCGCTGCCGCCGAACGTCGCCGCGCCACCGCCGCAGAGCTTCGCCGCATAGAGGCCGAACGCAATGATCTCTCCGCGAGGCTGGAACGCCACGAGCGGGAGGCGGCAGAAGCTGCTGAGCGACTCGCAGAACTGCAAAGCTCTATTGAAGAGATAACAAGAAGCGCGCTCACGGTTGACCAGGAACACGAGCGAGAAGAAAGAACGGTCGCGGAGGCGACTGCCGCCTTGACCGGGGCGCGTGAAAGAGCAGACGCGCTCGCCGCCGAACTGGCGGAGTTGAACCGGCGCGTCATAGCGTCGCGAGACGCCCGCGCGTCTCTTGAGGTTCAGCGCGCAGAAGCCACGGCGCGTCTGGGTTATGTGCGTGAAGCCTGCATGACGGAGCTGAACCAGTCGCTTG
>JBKKAL010000096.1:0-28472 GCA_046714695.1 Pyrinomonadaceae bacterium | reverse complement strand
GTCGGGGCCTGGTTCCGCGGATCGGTCTCCGACCTCTGTGTTTGAGCTAGGGCTGCGGCACACAACACTAACATAATGAACGTCACTACGGACGCTCTTCTCGCGAGTCTCATCGCATTCCTCCTGCGAAATGAGTATAGAAAATTAGCAAATGGACGGCCCGTGCAATCAAGGCCATGGCGGGTTGGGCGAATGTCTTTGTGCATCAATCTGCTCATCACAGAAACGAGTCTGTCAGCAGACAGACATCGCGCTGACCCGTTGACCGGGGCGCGGACGCTCCAACTACAAGCGTGCAAAGAATAAGTTCAAAGTAGAACTGCTACCGCCCTCCGAACTAAAACGTCTTTGTAAGTGGAGCGGAGCAGCAAGAGATGTCCGAGCGCTTCGAGCGCTCACATACGGACTTTGTAACAATCCCGCATGCTCTCGACTGGTTGTTTGTACTACGAATCGAAGCGCTACTGTTTATACGCAACAGTTGCGCAACTGTCAACGAATTCGGTGTAGCGGCGGAGCCCGTTGGTCAAACTGACGAGTTTGCCACACACCTAATTCCGGCGAACCATACTCCACCTTGGCGCGGAAATCAAGACTTTTTCACAACTTAGCGTGAAAAACATATTATTTTTCCGTCACGCATAGATGCCTCGCATCCGCGTATCGTAGGCGACGCGATCAATCGCCAGCATATAAGCGGCGGTTCGCGTATCCACCGAATGGGAATCGGCATAGCGGCACAAATCATTAAAACTGGCGACCATTTTGTCCTGAAGACGTTCGTTGACCACATCTTCGCGCCAAAAATAGCCCATTCGATCCTGTACCCATTCAAAATAAGAGACCGTCACGCCGCCCGCATTAGCCAGGATGTCCGGGACCACGAAAATCCCCTTTTCGTGCAGGATTTTATCGGCGGCGGCGGTTGTCGGCCCATTAGCCCCCTCGGCCAGTACCTTGCACTTTATTCTGTCGGCGTTTTGCGAGGTGATCTGGTTTTCGGTGGCGGCGGGCACAAGGACATCGCATTCGAGTTCGAGCAGCTCCTGGTTGCTGACGCGCTCGACGCCCGGAAATTCATCTAAGGAGCGGGTCTGCTCCAGATGCCGGAGCGCTTCGGGGATGTCTATCCCGTTCGGGTTATAGATACCGCCATGAACATCTGAGAGCGCCACCACCTTGTACCCGGCCTCATGCAGGAGGCGAGCGCCGATGCCCCCGACATTGCCCGATCCTTGAACGACCACGCGCGTCGTCGGGGGAGACATCTTAAATTTTTTGATCGCTTCATTGATTACGAAGAGAATGCCCCGTCCCGTCGCCTCGCGCCGCCCTGACGAGCCGCCAAGGTCAATGGGCTTGCCGGTCACGACAGCGGTCACGGTATGCCGCGCATGCATCGAGTACGTATCCATGATCCAGGCCATGGTCTGCTCGTTGGTATTCATATCGGGCGCGGGCACGTCCTTCTCCGGCCCGATGAAGTCGAGCAATTCGGAGGCATAGCGACGAGTCATACGTTCGAGTTCACCCATGGACATTTGCGACGGGTCGCAGATGACGCCGCCCTTAGCGCCGCCGAATGGAACATTAACGACGGCGCACTTCCAGGTCATCCATGCCGCAAGCGCACGGACTTCATCTATATTTACATCGGGTGAATAGCGGATGCCGCCCTTGGCGGGCCCGCGCGCGAAATTGTGCTGAACGCGATAGCCTTCAAAGACCTCTATGCGCCCTGAATCCATCCGCGTCGGAATGTAAACCTTCAATTCGCGATTGGGCACACGCATGACGGCGTAAAGATCAGGGTCGAGATCAAGCAATTGCGCCGCGCGATCAAAACGCGACATCATGGATTCAAATGGATTGTGTTCCTTTATCTCTCGTGCATCATCAACCATAGCGCTTGCCATAATCATCTCCAAAAAAGTAATCAGTAATCAGTAGTCAGTAGCAGTCAAAAGCCAAAAGGCTGATAACTGATTATTGACTGCTGATTACTTTTTGAGAACCTCATTCATCGCGCCCGTACGATAGCCGTGTAGATCCAGCGTCACGTAGCGAAAGCCGAGGGAGCGAAATCTTTCGGCAAGCTCATCAACGACTTCGCGATTGAGAGCGCGATCCAGCTCCGAAGGCGCAATCTCCAGGCGCACCAGTTCGTCATGATGGCGAACGCGAAATTCACGAAACCCAAAAGTGCGCATTATCTCCTCGCCGCGATCCACGGTCGAGAGTCTTTCGATAGTGACCGGCGTCCCGTAAGCAATGCGCGATGACAGGCAGGGGCTCGCCGGCTTGTCCCAGGTAGGCAGACCTGCGCGGCGGCTCAACTCGCGGACTTCACGCTTGCACATCCCCGTTTCGATAAGCGGGCTGCGCACGCCATGTTCACTGGCCGCCTCCCTTCCGGGACGAAAATCGCCCAGGTCATCCGTCGTCGAACCGTCAACCACGAAGGCAAGAGAGAGCGAGCGGGCGAGGGGCGCGAGTTTGCCGTAGAGTTCAGTCTTACAAAAATAACATCGGTTGGATTGATTGGCACGATAGCCCGGCTCGTCCAACTCCTCTGTTCGAATAATCTGATGATGAAAGCGGAACTGTTCGACTAATTGAGCAACCTCAGCACGCTGATGCCCTCCGAGGCTCGCCGATTCTCCGGTTACGCACAGCGCCCGCCCTCCCAGCTCCTGTGTCGCGATGAGGGCAACATAGGTGCTATCCACTCCGCCGGAGAAAGCGACAAGGACTGAGCCCATCTCACGAAAGAGCGCGCGCAGGCGCTCTTCTCCGGCCTCCGCTTCGGGCGAGACGGGAACCGCATCGAGCGCTGTTTCATGCTCTGCCGCGCGCTCCTCAATCAAGTAATCACTCACTGCTCATTTCACTTTCAGGCAAAGCGAGCGCCTGCTCTTTTCACCAAAGACTTCGCTTCAATATATAAGGGATATTTCCTAACGTGCGGCGCATGTTATCGCATGCATCTATAAGAGTGCAACAGCTAAGAGATGAGGGCGGCAGCGATGAGGGATGAAAGAATGATTATCCAATCTGAATAATTTCTTATTCATCTCTCATCGCTTCGTTCCTCCCTGCTTTTGGTTGCGCGAGGGCGCGTGTTAAGATTGCCTTCTCCCCTGGGTTTTGGCTTCTCGTCAATATTTTACCGTTCGGAAAGTCGCGGTTGGTCGGAATGCTTTTTCGATTTCGTTCTCCAGCACTCATATTTCTGGCGCTCTCGCTCATGCTCCTTTGCGTGCGACCTACGGGTGCGCAAGCGGACGATGGCTTTAGTGATGCGGCGGTTGATCCCGTCAAGCTCTTTGAGAAAGGACAGGATGCTCACCAGAAGGGCGATCTTCAACTCGCGCTGGAATTTTACGAAGAGGCGATCAAGTTGCGCCCGGAGTTTTCCGAAGCGGAATATCAGCGTGCCGTCGCCTTCGTCGGGCTTGATCGTTTGCCGGAAGCGGAAAAAGGTTTTCGCCGTGCGGGCGAGTTGCGCGCTGATTGGGCGTTGCCGCAGGCCGCGCTAGGCTCGCTGCTTGTACGCGTGAACCGCCTGGACGAAGCTCAAGTCCCGCTTGAGCTGGCGCTTAAGCTGGATGCCAGAAACTCCCTGGCGCTTGTAGCTCAAACCGAACTTTTTCTGCGCAAGAAAGCGCCGCGCGCCGCGCTGGAACAATTATTGGGACGGTTGCGACTCGCCACGGCCGCCGAAGGTGCGCCCGCCTCGCTCTGGGCCGCGCGCGGCTCAATCGAGCGCGCGATGGATGACAAGGCGGCGGCGCTCGCGAGCTTCGACCGCGCGCTCAACCTTGCTCCGAATGATTCGACTGCTCGCATGGAGCGCGCGGAGATGCGCGCATCGAGCGGTGACTTCAAGCACGCCCTCGAGGATGCCGCCGCAGCCCTGCGTGCCGCGCCTAACTCCACTACCGCTTCCCTGCTCCTCGCTCGCCTACAGGCACAGGCTGGAAAAAGCGATGAGGCGATAAGAACGCTCGATGCGCTCCCGGAAGCGGCGCGGCGTCTGCCCGAAGTCATTTCTCTACGCAATTCCATCTTAGCCAGCGACTCTAACGATGCCGAGAACTGTGCGAGCCTTGGGAAGCTTCTCGAAACAGATCAGAGCAATGCCGGACTGCTCGCGCGCCTCGGCGCTTGTTATCGTGTCAGCGATCCACAGCGCTCGATTGCCTACTATCGTCGCGCCTCAGATCTTGCCCCCGGTAACATTGACTACGCGAGCGGATATACAGGGGCGCTCGTGCAGGCGCGCCGATTCGCAGAGGCAGTTGTCATCGCGCGGCGGATTCTGAATGTTGCGCCCGACAACTATCCGACGCACGCCAACCTCTCGATTGCTCTTTACGAGTTGAAGCGTTACGGTGAAGCGCTAGCTGAATATAACTGGCTTCTGGCATCCAAACCCGACCTCACGGTCGTATATTTTTTTATCGCGACCATACACGATAATCTGGGGCAATACACGGAGGCGCTTGCCGCTTACGAAACGTTTCTGGCGCGCGCCAATCCCAAGGACAACCTGCTTGAGATTGAGAAGATCAACTTGAGGCTTCCCTCTCTGCGTCGTCAGATCGCGCGCGGCGAAGGGATCAAGCCCAAGAAGAAGAAACCGTGAGGCCGCCTCCGAAGAGCAAATTGTTGGCGGCATCTCGATAAAAGCTTTGTAATATTGCGAGAGAAGACTTATTATTCACTTCAATGAAGTTCACTTAAGTAAAAACCCGAAGAAGCTGAAGCCGATGTATTACTCACACCTCTCTTTATGGAAACGCATTGCCGCTACTCTCTGCGCGCTTATCGGCTTTATCATCTCGGTTGCTCCCGCAATCCCCGCACAGGACAAAGGGCTACAGCTTCTCCCTGCGCCGCCGCCCTTCAAATTCGTTTCGCGTAACGAGCGTACGCAGTTGGACGCGGCACGCGACACCAAAATGCGCGTGCGCGCCAGCATCGAGATGGCGGAGGCACGCCTGAGTCGCGCCGAGCAGCTCACGGCCGCTCAACATTACGGTGCCGCCAGCGAGCAACTGGGAAGCTATCAGGGACTCATCGAAAATCTTCTCTCCTTCCTGAATGAAAGAGAGCCGAAGAAAAATAAGATACGCGACATCCTGAAGCGTTTAGAGCTGACTTTACGCGCCCATAGCCCGCGCATCGAAGCGATTCGTCGCGTCACGCCTTCCGAACATGCCGTCAATGTCAAGGTGATTCTTGATTTCGCTTATCAGGCTCGCACTGAAGCGCTCAATTATTTCTTCGGCGGTGCGAGCGTCAACGCGGTTGCGCCGGGCATTGATAACCCCCTCAACGACCCGTCATCAAAAGATACGATTTTAACCGCTCCAGAAAATCAATAATGAGATCAAAAAAGCTTTACCTCAGGAGTCTCGTGTGGATGCTCATCTACGCCCTGGCCGTCCCCTCTCTTCTCCTGCTGGGGAGAGGCGCTACGGCGGCGCGTCGTGATCCGCTGACGGAAAAAGAAGCAGACCTTGTCCGGGAGGCGCAAGCGCTGGATAAACGCACGGAGGTCTTTATCAAGGCGGCCGAGAGAAGAGTGCTGGTCATCACCGATCAGACCGCAGGCGTTTCCAGTCAGGCCCAAAAGGACGCAGAGAAGTGGGGCGACCTGAAGGGCACGCGAGCCGAACTGCTCTCCGACATCGCCAATATCCTTGAGGAGGCAATCACAAATATCGAAGATGCCGGCGCGCATAACGCCAAGAGCCAGCTCATCCCGAAATCCATACGAAAACTGGCCGGGGCCGCAACGCGTTTTCTACCCGCACTCATAGCCTTGCGCGACCGGGCCAATGATGAAGAGAGAGGCGCGCTGGAGAAGGCCATCGAGAGTGCGCAGGAGGTCGTGACAGCGGCAAACAGGCTTCCGACGGAAACGAACGAGACCGAGAAGAAGAAAAAGGCAAAGGGTGAAAATTAAAGCGTCGCCAAACAGGGTCGGCCATTCCGGGCTCTTCGTTTCCTCCTCCTGCATTTTCTTTCCACCAATTTTGTTTTGAACCATCGTCCGCTGCAGCTCGTAAGAATAGAGCAGCTAATTTTATAGACGCTGAAGCTTTGTTATGACTAAAGGATTGACCAGATGGACAACAGATATTATCCGGGCGTTGAAGTTGATACGACGCAACTGATCGCGGAACTGCGCAATCTCTTCGATACGGACTACGAAGTGCAGACCATGCATGTCTCGAGTACGGCTGTTCTACAGGCGCGAAAGTCCAGTACCCTTCGTGACCTGACCGGCCTCTCTTCGGCGCTCACGATCAAGATCACGCCGGAGCATGGTGGCACGCGCGTCGAGATGGGAATGCAGAAATGGTTCGACAAGGCGGCGGTGGCTGCTGCCGCAGTGATTCTCTCCTGGGGTCTGCTTCTAGCCCTGCCCGCGCTCGGCGCGTATTGGCAATACAAGATCACCGAAGACGCCTGGAAGATTATCGAGGATCACATCGCGAGCAAGGCCGGAGGATACGTCCCGCCGATGCCCGGACGCTGCGGTACATGCGGCGCAGCCAACAGCGCGGGCTCAGAGTTCTGTTCGAGCTGCGGGGCCAACATGCGTGTCGGGCGCTCTTGCTCTTCCTGCGGGTCTGAGCAAAAGGATGCGTCGGCGCGTTTCTGCAATCGCTGCGGCAAACCGATCTCAGCCGGTTCGTGATCGAAATCAGCAATCTTCTAAGACGTGCCCCGCCCTGAACCGGGCTTCGATAATCCGCCTGTCATCGCCTCGCTTAATTCGGGAGGAGGATGGCTACGCCAAGGTCTCTGCCATCCGAACCCGCTCCTGCCTTTTTAGAATTCCACAATCTTGAAGAATTGACATAGAGCTTGAGGAATGGCTGACCCGCATCGTCGCGCCCTAGCCTTTCGGGACTGATGGGCAGATCAATACTCATCCAATCCTGATTCGACAGAGTGTATTGATGATAGGCGTACTCGTGTTGGCCCAGCGTTACCGTTACGGGAGTCGTGGCAGCGTCCGCATGCGTCACTCGAATGGAAAACCTCAAAGATGTGAGGCCGGAATCTTTGAGCGGGATAGCTAAAAGATTGTTCTGGGTACACCAATGCCCTTTTCCATTTTCCCAAACTTCTAAGGGGCCACAGGGTTTGAAATCCTGTGTCGTAGGAGAAGCCTCCTCGTACTTCATGATGGACAGGAAACGATAATCTTTACTCTCGGCGATGTGGTAAGCCGGATTAAAGAGATTGTCGCTCATTACTTTGAGGGCAACGCGTTTGTCTTGAACCGCAGATTGAAGATCGGGAGGAATCACAATGGGGAGGAAATAACGCGCGTTGGGGGGAAGCTGGTAGCGCGCGATCTCGCGTGCAGCCAGCTCGACGCGGAGATTGACCGGCGGCGGATCGGGCTTCGGATTAGTGATGCCTATGCTCAGAATAGCTGTCGGTTGCCCGTCGAGATAAGAGACGGGGAAATTTTGTCTAAAGCTTCTGCCGCACCAGTTGAACCGCCCGACCGCTTTGTCTTCTTCGGGCTCGTAACAGCCATAAGTGGGGCGTCCCTGCCAAGTCTTTCTGGCCTGTCCCGGAAAGCCGTATTCCCAGCCGAGATGCGCGATGAGTCCTACGGCGAGGAAAACCCATAGAAATTTTGTGTACCTCGGCTGAAGGCTTAGCTCCGTTGAAAGAGAGGATGAAAAAATGGCTAGAGTAAAAAAAAACATGTATTGCAGTGATGGAATATAAAAAAACTCCTGCATGTTTCCATAAACCAGAAAAGCGCAACACGTGCAGATCGAGATGAGGATGATAAGCCTTTGTTGCTGAGTTGTGCCCGGCTCTTTGAGAAGCCTGAGCCCGCAGACGATCAGATAAATAACTGGAAGTAATAAAAAGAAGAGACCCCACAGGCCCTTACCTGAGAATGTCTGCATATAAACATTATGGGCGGTGCTGTAGAGCGTCCCAAGCGGAATCGGATCGTTAAAGTATTTACCCTGCGCGTCCAAAAATTCTCGTTTATATAAAAAATGGAACCCTTCGCTTCCACCGCCCAGAAACGGATGTAACAAACCCAGCCTGTATCCCGCACGGAAAAAGACAGTCCTCTCCCAGACGTTTTTTATCTCAACAAGGCGCTGAGTATATTGTTCGTTGCCGGGGCCCTCCTGCTGCCCCCCGCGATTCGTCCTGTTGATCAGGTAAATAGTTGCGAGCGGTACGGCGATGATCAATGCAAGTAAGACAAGAGCTTTCAAAGACGATCTTTTTATCAAATCAAAGTTCCGCGCGCCGTCTTTGCTCGCACGAACCCACAACAGAGAGATACAAACGAGCCATAGAGTTACAAAGCAAGTAATCCATCCTCCCCTTTGATAAGTCAGAATAGTGACGAATGCCCCGAGCATGAGAATAAAAATGAGCAGCGAAGCCCTGACACTGGAGCGCCCCTTTAACAACAGTATCAGGGCATACGGAATGGCGAGGACTATATATTCGGCAAGCCATCCTGAGTGACCGAAGAAGGATTGAAGTCGCGCCTGTATGCCGCCCGGATTGATATTTGCATCAAGCGGGCGCAGCGCCTCAAGATTAATGAGATGATAAAAGTCCAGAACGCCTGCGAAAAGTGTGACGACTAAGCCCGCCACCAATGAAAAGCAGAAGATAATCGCATTGTGGCTCGCCCTTTGAATGTAAACATATGCGAAAAAGGCGATGAGAATGGCCTGTTGGGTCAAGAGAACCGTGAGGATCGAATAGGCGAAGCTCGTTTCGTTCGCGTTGAGAAAAGTCCTGATCTGAGATGGCAGGAGTGTAAAGCTGATTCCACCAGCGGATTGGAATTCAAGTAAAAGCTGTTTCCACGGCAACGAAGTGAGACTCGCGAGGGAGGCTAAAAAATAGAACAGGATCATGAGCATCAGCGGATGCCGAAATACCGCTTGACGTATCTCAAGATTCTTATTCTCCCGCTCCGATAAGAGATGCTTGATGGCTAATGATGTATTGATCCCGGCGCTCGTCATCAGCAGCAGGTGAAATTGTTCGGTGGTGGGTCTATTACCGAAGAGCGGCAAGATAAAAACAAAGGCGGCGAGCGCCCAGACGGGCCTGAGCGCTGTCAAAATTATCGCGAGCGCAACGGGCCAGAGATGTGTGCGGTCTAAATCGGTGATGTAAGCGACCGCAATCAAAAGAGAGAAGACCAGACCAAAACAGATAAAGAGAAGGTCAAAGGTCGCCGGGGCTTTCAGGCTTCGCAACAAATGTTTACCCTTCATGGCGATGGCCTCTTTCGAAAGGCCTCTCAAAGCCCTGCCAGTTGAGGATATTGCTTTCGTATCGGGTAAACGGGTCGGCATTGTCCTCTTCCCCTCGCGTGAGCAGACAAATCGGGTGGCCCGCTCGTGTGTGATCTGCATCATAGCGTATTGACGCATAGGCATCGAGGCTCGCGTCCCTCAATTATCTTTATGATAGCGTCGGCCGCGCTTCGCCTGCAAAATTCCTCTTGGAAAACTGCCGGACTTGACGCAGAATGTACGCGCGTTAAGACACTTTCAGCACAACCAGCCGCCGGGGAAGTCGGCCACGCTGTTTTATTTTTCATTTCCTTCCTGTCCCGAAACCTGAATTCATGATCGGCCAGACAGTCTCTCATTACAAAATAGTTGAAAAGCTCGGCGAAGGCGGGATGGGCATCGTTTATGCCGCCGAGGATTTGAGCCTCGGACGACGAGTCGCCATCAAATTTCTCTCGGAGACTTCCGACGGCAAACAGTTTCGCGCGCGCTTTTTGCACGAGGCCCGTTCCATCTCGCATCTCTCGCACCCGCACATCGCGACCATCTACGACTACGGCGAAACCCCTGACAATCAACCGTACATCGTGATGGAGATAATCACGGGGCGAACTCTGAGCGAGTTGCTGCGCGAAGGTTCGATGCCCGTCATGCGCGCCGTGGAGATCGCCGAATCGGTCGCCGAAGCTCTCGGCGAAGCGCACGCACGCGGCATCATCCACCGCGACATCAAGCCATCGAACGTCGTCTTGAATGATCGAGGCCACGTCAAGGTGCTCGATTTCGGACTCGCCAAGCAATACAACGCCAATGGTGGGGAGATGTCTGACCCGGATGCGAAGACGCTCCTGACGATGCACACACAGAGCAACGCGGTCGTCGGCACTCCCCTCTATATGTCGCCCGAACAGGCGACGAGCGCTCCCGTTGGCCCGGGGAGCGATCTCTTCGCTTTAGGCGCGCTGCTCTATGAATGTCTGGCGGGCAAGCCAGCCTTTAGCGGCGCGAACCCCATTGAGATTATCGCGCAGGTCATTCATGTTGATCCGCCGCCGCCCTCTAACATCAACAAGCAGGTTCCGCCCGCGCTGGATCACTTGACGCTGCGCGCGCTCTCCAAAGATATAAAGAAGCGATATCAGTCGGCAGACGAGATGCTGGTGGATTTGCGCGCGGTGCGCGAGTTGCTCAGAGCGAACGAGAATCGCACTGATTGGCCCAACCAAACGGCCCGATTCGATAGTTCGAGCGACCGCACGCTCTCGGCCTTCACCCGCACGCTAAAACGACCTCGCCACTACCTTCTCGCCTTTCTGGTCGTGGCGGCGGTCGCCGCGCTGGCCCTGTTCGGTCTATCGCGCTGGTGGCAGCGAGCCCCCTATCAGCCCAATGCCGAAGCTCAGCGCTGGTTCGACAGGGGCACTGCTGCCTTGCGCGAGGGAGCTTATTATCAAGCCAGTAAGATGCTCACTCGTGCCGTCACGATTGATGACAGGTTCGCGCTGGCCCATGCGCGATTGGCCGAGGCATGGGCCGAGATGGATTACACCGGCAAGGCTAAGGACGAACTGCTGCGCGTCGCTACTCTTGTGCCTGATCGCTCAGCGCTTCCGCAGTTGGACGCGCTCTATCTGGACGCCATCAACGCGCTGGTCTCCAGAGACTTCGGTGCGGCCATCAAATCCTACAGTGAGATCGCGCGCCAGAGGCCCAAGGATGCATCCGTTCACGTTGATCTGGGGCGCGCGTACGAGAAGAATGACGACATTACAAACGCGATTAAGAGTTATGTCGAGGCCGCGAATCTCGATCCGCTTTATGCGACGGCCTTTCTGCGCGCTGCAACTCTCTACATTCGCAAGCAGGATGTCGCGAGCGCCAGCGCCGCGCTCGATAAAGCGGACGCTATCTTTCAAGATTCGGGGAATATAGAGGGGCGAACCGAAGTGCTCTATCGCCGCGGAGTGATCCTGAGGGATAGAGGCAAATTACCTGAAGCGCGGGCGCAGTTAGAGAAAGCGCTTGAGATTGCGAGCGCCAACGGCAATGACTCGCAGAAAGTCAACACGCTTTTAGAGCTGAGCCGTCTCTCTTATATCGAAGGCTCACCGGCCAGAGAGCAGCAGTACGCGAAGGAGGCGATAGATTTCGCGCAGCAGCAGGGCGTTGAAGTGCTGGCGATGCGCGGTCTTAATGAACTGGGATTAGCTCTTCAGGCGGGAGGCGATTATGAAGAAGCTGCCGCGCAGTTTCAGAAATCGCTGGAGATGGCACGGCGCACAAATATTCCTTACCTGGAAGCGCGCAGCCTGATCAACCTGGCTGGCGTTCGTATAGATCAACTACGCACGGATGAGGGCTTGCAGTATGCCGAGCAAGCGCTCTCGATCTTCCAACAGGGAAACTACCGTAAGGATATTTCAAGCTGCCTGACCAGCATCGGACGCGCACGGCGGCGCAAAGGCGAGTATGATACGGCGCAACAGGTTTTCCAGCAAAAGCTGCAGCTTGCCACAGACGCGGGCGACCAGCGGCAGATCGCCTTCTCGCTCGGAGAGATCGCGATGGTTCTCTACGAGCAGGAGCGATACAGCGAGGCGCTCTCTCGCTATAACGAGAGTTACGAGATTTACAAGTCGCTTGGGGCGCGCGTGAATCTCGCCTATAACATACTCTTTCGCGGTAACCTGCTGTGGCGGCTGGGTCGTTATGATGAAGCGCGGGCGGCCATAAGTGAGGCATCCGAGATGGCCGATCAGCCTGAGGGAAAGATTAAGCCATTGCTCGTAGATGTCACCTTGCGCGAGGCCCAGTTGGCCCTGAGCCAGCGTCGGTTTCCAGAGGCCAGAGCCAAAGCTCAGCAATCGCTCGCGGCTTCCGGCACGCAGTATGAAGTGACGGCTATTGAGGCAAAGTTTACGCTCGGAGTAGCGATGGCTCTTTCCGGCTCTGCCTCGGAAGGTAGAAAGCTGTGCGCGGAGGCAGTCGAGCAGGCGACACGCGCAAGCGATGCAGCACTGCTTTCCAAAGCACTGCTGGCGCTGGCCGAAGTCGAACTGGAAGGCAACGATGCCGCTGCCGCGCTGAAAAACGCGATGCGAGCGCAGGAAAGATTCGCCCGCTCCGGGCAGTTGGAATCCGAATGGCGAGCATGGCTCATCGCCGCTCGCGCCAATCGCGGGCAGGGCGACGAAGCGGCGTCGAGAGAGAGTCAGGCGCGCGCGGGTGAAATTCTTTCGCAGCTTGAGCAAAAATGGGGGACGGAATCGTTCACCAGCTACCAGGCGAGACCGGACATTCAGATTTCCCGTAAGCAACTCGGCACGCTTTAACTGCCGATCAGTTTTCCAATCAAATAAGGAGAAACATCATGGCTGAGGAAAATAGAAAGCAACAGGATGAAGATCAATCGCAGGAAGAGAGCCAGAATAAGCAACCGGCCCAACCCGGCTCAACTCCCGCCGTCCAATCCGATGATAGTGCTGACGTACAGGCATACGGCGAGCCTTCGGATGGCAGCGGCGGCACTGGCAATAGTTAATGCAGTGCTTTGACAGCACCGCCTGACCTTTAATTGGTTTTGCTAAGCGAGTTCACATAGGCCAGTTGAAACGGGAGCGCAAGATTTCGTCTCCCGGCTCGCTCTCAAAGACTTAGGCCGGAAACCGTCCGGCAAGTTTGAAGCACATCCTGATGGCGGGTGAAGCTCAAGCGCTATCCTGAGCTTCACCCGGCATCACTCATGCACTGTGACGCGAATCACGGCAGAGCCGTATCCACTGGCTCACAAAAATCCTTTTTTTGCTTAAATGAAGATTGAATCGTAAGAGCCGCGTAAACGGTAGCCGGCTTTACGGTAGAGGGCTTGAGCTTTCTCATTCTGCTCGTTAGCGAACAGGTAGATTGCCCGCGTACGCATCAACAGAGTTCTTTCGAGTTGGCCCAGACAACGTAACCCATGGCCTTGCCCACGCACTTCTGCATTAACCCACACGCCTTCTAAATAGATGCAATCGGGTGTGTCGGAGACGATGTCGGCTTTGAAGATCAGTCTTCCCTGCTCGACCAGTACCCAGACTCTGCCCTTCATGATGCGCCGTGCCGTCCGCTCGCGAAAACCTTCCGGATCGGTCGAGAGCGGATTGATGCCGCTCTCGTCTTCGGCCATCTGCGCGTGTACCGGAACGACCAGATCAAGATCCTCAAGCGTCGCTTGTCGCAACCCTTCGACCGAATCATGAATAGCGAGCGGCCAGCGCTGCTCGAACAACAACTCGCGGCAGGCCCGTCGCATGGTTCGGCCACCGGTCGAATAGTGACGCCAAAATTCCGCGATGCGCTCCTGCTCGCCCATCACCATAAAAGTATTTTGACAATCCCGCGCGAGGCTCGCAAACGTGCGTAGAGCCTCAAGGGTGCGCGTTTCCATCAGCGTGATGTGACCGATGAGCGCGACGCCTTCGAGTTCCCCGCGGGCATTCACGTAGCCGTGGAATGTGCCGCGATTAAGAGGACTCTCCAGACCATTGTCGTGGATGAAGCCCGCCATACAGACAGTATGAACGGGACGGGCCGAAAGAAAGGCAAGGACTTCGTGCCTCTGCTCGTTGGTCAGAGGACGGACTGTCCCGGCCTGTGCCCCAGGCTGCATCCACGCGCAAGAGTCTGGCGCGCTCATTTCTCTTGAATGAGTTACCGCATACATGAGGTATTATCCCCGTTGACCATAGCGTTCAACGCATCTGCCGTGAAATCACCGGCGATGGTGCTATCGGAAATCAGCACGCCATCGCTGATCAGCACACCGTCACCGAGCACGCCTCCATCCAGAAGAGGCAGGCTGTCGCTGACCAGCACTCCCACCGCGCAGAAAAAACTGCCTTCGCTCATTGTGATGCCGCTACTGATCAGAATATTGTCGCTGACCAGCACGCCGCTGGTCATCATCATTCTATCGCTCACCAGGACGCCGTCGCTCAGCAAAACCCCATCACTAACGAGCACGCCGTCACTAACCAGCACGCCGCTGCTGAGCAGTTTCCCTAAGGCGTAAATCTTCTGGTATTTGCTGATCAATTCGGTGCCGGTGGCAGAAGACCGGCTAAGATTGACACCCTGCGCCCAGGGGAAAGTGTGCGAGGCAATGACTGTTTGCGGCGTCGGCAATATGCTGCTGTTCAAAAGCGGAGCGCCCAACGACGTTAAGGCCGTAATGTCGGTGCGAATACGTTTGGCAAGGTCTGTCGCCCCTCGCACATTAACTTGGCCCGCGCCCTGCTCAAACATGTTGTAACCGCGTAATTGCTGCGCCGTGTACATCAGCGCCATCTTCACCATGTTCGGCGTCAGGCTCGGATTCGCCTGCAAGACCAGAGCAGCAGCCCCGGCCACGACCGGCGCAGCCGCTGATGTGCCGCTCATGTACATCATCTTGGCATTAGCAACAGTATAAGAATTGACCTGCGGGTAACTCGTGAAGATGTAGTTATTGGCCGCCTGTGCTCCGACTATCTTGTTGCCGGGCGCGACCAGATCGGGCTTGATGAGATTGTCATATTGCTTCTGGCCGAGAATGTCCGTCGTGTAGCTGCGCGTCGGCCCGCGCGAGCTGTATGTGGCGATGCTATCGTCAACGCGGGAATCCGTCCCGTAGGTATTTGAAGCGCCGACCGTGATGGCGGAGGGCTCGTTACCGGGCGAGTGAATCCCGCCGTAGAGCTTGCGACCGCTGCTGTCCTTGCCGTTATTACCGGCAGCCACTACGACGACGATGCCTGCGTCCACCATCCGCCGCACGGCTTTGCACGCCGGGTCATTCTGATAAGAATCAATGGCCGCCATGCCGAGACTCATATTGGCGACGCGGATTTTGTAGGTCGTGCGATAGGTCATCACCCAGTCAACGGCCTTGAGCAGCCCTGAAAGAGTGCCTTTGCCCTGTGAATTGAGGACGCGAAGGCTGACGGTCGGAGAATTAAAAGCCATCCCCTGATAGTTCGTGCCCGTGGTGGTCGAGCCCGTGACTGATGCCCCGCCTATCGCCAGAGAAGCGACGTGCGTACCGTGACCATATTTGTCGGTCGTGATCCCCTCGCCAGTAAAATCCACACTCTTGACGACGTGGGCCTGCCTGTTGGCATTGAAAGCGAGGTGAGTGCTTTCGATGCCGGAATCGAAGATCGCCATGCCGATGTTCGTCCCGTCCAGACCGCCTTTACCTGAGGTTGCCGCCAATCCCCATGCCCCGGTGGTCGTAAACAGGTGGCCGCTCGATTCAATCTCGCGATCCGGCGAGATGTATTCGATGTCGTCTCTTGCGGCCAGCATCTCGACGGCACTTATGGGAAGCTCGATCATTTGCATCCCCAGATTGTTAAAGCGTTGCTTGACCCGACCTCCGTGAGCCGTTATCGCATAATCCTGCCCGCCGCCCCATTCCCCTTTGGGCTGGATGAGGACGCTGACGCGCTCATTGCCGCGAGCATTGCGCGCTCGTTCACGCAAGTCCGCAGACATCTTATCGCCTTTCTCCTTAACGACATTTTCTTTGGCGACAGTTGAGCGCGCTTCGACTTTGTTGAGGTTGAATGTTCCCCAGATCATGGAAACTAATAGCGACATTGCGATAAGCCGTGTCAACCAGGGTGAATGTTGCGATTCTCTCATCGTAAGTATCCTCGGGGCGATCTCAAATTAGGGTCGGGACAAACTTCTCGGACGTATCCCGCGCCGATATTTCTATCAAGCCCCATGCCATCCCGAACATTCCGGCTAAGTGCTATGGTTTTCTATCTTTAGATTGTCAACACAATCTTCGGAAGTTGAGGTCAATAAGAGCGAACTGATCAAGTTGAGCGTGCTCGTCGGTCAAACTGATGGATGCTGGTCAGGTGAGATACAACTTCAGTGGGCCATGCGAGGGGCTCCCGCAGGTATAAAAAGAAAGCCCCGACGTTTTGAGCATCCGGGCTTTCGATCTCCGCACATTTATGAATGCGCTACAGGGCAGGAGAGGGGCGCTGTATCGCAGACGAGGCTATCCGATACAGACTACTTCAAACCGGGTGAATGATGAGGTCACCTCCCCGTTGGCATTGATCGTCGTGTGCATATGGACGCGAATCTTCAAGTTATCAGTCGGCCCGGCGCTGATCAGCCGCACGTCATCAATAGTCGTGACCTCGCTTTGCGCTCCGTTGCTATTGAAGTCGAAGTGGTTATTGGAATGGGCTCGATACGTGGTCGTCCCCGATGAGCCGGACACATTCTGCCAGTTGTTGTTGATATGTAAGTGCGTGCCGCCGTTGGCGCTCATCGTGAAATGCGCAACCATGTGCATCGTCCCGCTGACGACTACGGGCTGACCGAGACAGTCCGTCAAGGTCGCGGTGAAAGGCATTTGCGTGTTGGTTGTGGTCGAGGTCGCCTGCGCCATAGTCGGCTCAGAGCAGATTCCGATCAGCATAAACGCAATTGAGACCGCCATCAGGAATGAGAGCGGTTTTGTTGTTTTGAGAATTTTTCTGGTCAATTTAATTTCCCCTCACAGTGCTTGTTACAGCTTTTTCAAATTACAGATTGGCCCAAACGAGCTTCCGCCCAAAAACTATTCAGGTTGCCCAAACAGTCTGACCTTCTTTTGTCCAAGTCTGTAGTAGTAGTTATAACAGGCGAAAGGGGGCGTGTCTGTGCGCTGGGGCACATAAGCCTGGAATTTTGCTCAAGAAACTTTCTTCCCGGCCAACACGTTGATCGTTAGCAGGAAACGCACCTGCTCAATCGTGTCTGAGTGCTTTGACCGGATCAATGCGTGCGGCGCGCGAGGCCGGGTACAGGGCGGCGAGGATGGAGATAATGACGGCGAACAGAATCGCTCCCAGCCAGAGATAAGGCGGCAGGTAGAAGAAGTCAACGTAGGATGCGCCCTGCGGCTTCAAGATAAAGCGATAGGCCAGACGGTTAGCTGCCCCGTCAATCCCCCACGCCACAAGCGAGCCCACTATTCCGCCCGTCAAGCCGATCACCCCCGCCTCGACAAAGAAGATCAGCTTGATCTCGCGGTCTTCCGCCCCGATGGCCTTCATAATACCGATCTCGCGCGTGCGTTCAAGGATGGACATAATCATCGTATTGGCGATGCCGAAGGAGGCGACAAGCAGGGAGATACCGCCGAGGAGTCCAAGCGTCGCGTTGATGATCAGAAATACCGTGCGCAGTTGTTCAAGTTGATCAACGATTGAGAAACTGCCGAAGCCCAGTTCCGTCAAACGCCTTCGCACATCCGTGAGCACCACTGGGTCTGTGACCCGAAGCACGGCAGAACCGTAGCCTCCGGTCTCATTCTCGCTGATCGCGCCGCTCTCGCGTGCCAACTCCAATGCCACCTCGCTCAGATTGTCTCGATACTGCAGCGTCCAGGCGCGCGCCGCCGGCAAGGGAACATAAATATCCGAGGCGGGCATCATGCCGCGAAAGCGCGGCCCGTTATTATCCGGCGCTTTGAGGACGCCGACAATGCGGAAGGAGCGCGCCGCGAGCCCATTTGTTGAAGGCGCATCGCCGCCATCGTCGTCCTCCAGCGGAAGGCCGAAGAAGCTGGCAGCGCCACCCTCATCTTTATCCTTATCCGGGGCGAGCAGGTCGAAGGTCTTTCCGATTGCGTCCTCCGGTTTCGCGTAACCGAAGTCGCGCGCGAAATCTTCGCCGACGACCGCCTCGTCTCTCTCCGCGCCGCCGATCATCCCACCGGCGGCATACTCTTTGAAGCGTGAAGAGGGATTAGGCACGACTGCCCCGCCGATTGATCGCATAAATGCGCGACCGTTGGAGCGCACATAGACGTTGAAGGTGATTGTCGGCTCGACGTAGGCGACGCCGGGAAGCTGCGCAATCTCCGAGATGGCCGCGTCATTGAGCGGTCGCTGCGGAGCTTTATCGGGGCGCAGGCTGCGGTTTCCGACGCGCTCCGCCTGTGGCCTGGCGTTCGCGTTGCCCGGTTCTTTATTAAAGCCCGAAGATGCGATGCTTGCGAGGCTGCGACCGAAGACTGTGATCTCGTTGAAGAGGTCAAGCTCTTTGAAACGCGAGACGGTATTGCGCTGGAGGCCCAGCCCAAACGAGATCATCGTGATAATCACGGCGACGCCGACAACGACGCCCATCGTCGTCAGCGTCGCGCGCAGCTTGGCCTCGCGCAGATTACGTAAAGAGAGATAAAGAATATCTAAGAAGGTCATAAAACCCAGATGTTAGATGCTGGATGTTAGTGAAATGCTTTGACTAGCATCCAGCATCTAACATCTAGTATCTGCTCTTTTATTCCTAATTCCTCATCGCCTGTTGGCGCTGCAAAGCTTTGAGCTGTTCGCGAGCCTGTTCCGCTTCGGGCGCGTGCGGCGCAAGCTGAAGGTAAGCTTCAGTTTCAGCGATAGCTTCGGTGAGACGATCAAGCTGGGCCAGCAATGCGCCGCGATCCCTATGCTCGTCCGCCGCGTATGGCGTGAGGAGCAGGATACGCTCGACGGCAGCGAGCGCCTGACGGTAAAGATTTGCGCGCGCATATATCGCTTTCAGATTGGTCAATAACCGGACGAGAATCTCTCGCGTCGTCACACTGCGCAGATGTTCATCCTCGTCCAGCGTAACCTGCCCGCCATAAACTTCGTCCAAACGCTCCTGGCAATCGTTCAGATCAAGCGTCTTGCCGTGAAACGGGTCAACCAGCGCAGAAGCAAGCGAGTCACTTTCGCAAACACGGACGATAAAGTGACCGGGCATGCCCACTCCCTCAACACTGAGGCCGACGCGACGGCCCACTTCCATGTAAACGATTGAGAGACTGATCGGGATACCCGTGCGACGCTTAATAACTTCGTTCAAATAACTATTGCGCGGATCGTAATAGTCGCTTTGATTGCCGGCCAGCCCAATCTCATCAAAGATGAAACGATTGAAGATTTCAACTGGCGTGCCCGTCGAGGCTTGCGCGATAAATTCCCGCGCCGAAGCCGCCCACGTTTCGAGCCGCAAGAGACCTTCGGCAGTATCAACCTTCCGGTGCGCCTCGTCTTCTGCAGCGATAAGCATCGCCGCGTAATCAAGGCGGATTGACTCATCCGGCTTCGCAACCTCTTCGGCAAAGGCCTGGCGCATCTCGCAGGCTTTGAGTTTGCTGGCAGGAGTCATACCGTTAACGCCACGCCGTATCGAAGACATGATGCACGGCATCCGTGTTCCAATCCGCCAGGCTCGCAGTGACGACATCAGCGCCCGCCGCACGTAACTCCTCTTCCCGGACCGTATTCGTCACACCCAGCGTACGCATCCCGGCAGCCTGCCCGGACATGATGCCGGGCGGGGAGTCTTCGATCACCAGACACTCGCCCGCCAGAAGCGGAAGGCGTCTCTGGGCCAATCGCTTCTGGTTTAAAAGATCAAAGGCCGCCTGGTAACAATGCGGATCGGGTTTGCAGGCGCGGGCATCTTCGGCGCTGACGATACAGGAGAACCTGTCAAACAGTTGGGCGCGCTCAAGCACGTGATCTATCTCCACGCGCCGCGCCATACTGACCACTCCGAGCAGGTAACGGCGTGCTGCTGCTTTGATGAAGGTGACGACGCCGGGAAAGAGCGGCAGCTCGTCCTTGATGGCCTCGCGGTGCAGCTCCGTCTTACGCTCGATCAGGGCCGTGAGCGTCTCATCATTCAAGCGTTTCCCTGCACGCTCAAAGATCGCGCTCACGAACGCGCGGTCGTCCGTGCCGAGCAGGCTGTAATAGTCCTCATCTGTGATTGAGATGCCGTTAGCCGCGAGCGACTCGCGATAGGCTTGTAGTTGCAGGGGCTCGTCATCAATGATGACGCCGTTAAAATCGAACAGGATGGCTTGAATCATGTAGGCGTCGGGCGCGCTCGAACAATCTTTCGGAATAGGATGTAGAACGATTACTGCCATTGTAACGGTCGCGCATCCGTACAGGCAAACGGGTCTTCGGTTCAGTATTTCCTTGGGACAGGAAAGAGCTGGCTTACTCTTGATCCGTCGGGGAGCGAAGCACCGTCTCGATTCGCTCGTTCTGTTGACGGAACAAGACCGGCAGCCGCTCGCTTTCAAGGACATCGAGGCGGCGCAAGACTTCACCCAGCGAAAGCTCGTTTTTGAGATTTACCTGGTAATCCAAATCCGCGCGCAGGCGATCCTTCTCGTCCTGCCGGTTCTGCGACATCATGATGATGGGAGCCTGTATGCCCGCGATCACGCCGAGCACGAGACCGAACAACTGGTAAGGATAAGCATCGAAGGGACGCCCCATAAACCAAGTGTTGAGCATTATCCAACCGGTCAGGATAAGTATCAGGACGCCGATAAACCTCCAACTGCCGGCGAAGACCGCCAGTTCCGAGGCCATGCGGTCTGATTTCGTCATCCGCGCCGCCTCCTCCTCGTTGACGTTGCGCGAGACTCTCTGGCGCAAAAGCTCGTCCGTCTCGCGCAGGCGATTGGTAATCGCGCTCAACATTTTTAATGCGACATCCGGATTACGGCGAACGAAGGAGAGAAAGTCGTCGCGCGAGAGGATGGCGAGCCGCGCCGGTTCGATGACGGTCGCAGAGGCAGAGCGCGGCTTACCGTCCAGGATCGCCATCTCGCCGAAGAAGTCGCCGCCCGCCAGCTCCGCCAGTGTGACATCGTGCCCGGAAGTATCCACGATATGAATGCGCACGCGCCCGTTTTCGATCAGGTACATCGAATCGCCCGCTTCGCCCGCCTCAAAGAGCGGCATGTCGCCTCCCACTTCACGCACCGTTAGCAGGCTGCGCAGATCGCGCGCGGCTTCGTTTTCCAGCGAGGCGAAGAGCGGCACGCTTCGCAACGCCTCAAGCGTCATCAAAGGAGGAACACTCTCAACAGACATAAGCTCACCTCATCCGAATATGGAGCAACTCATTTTTCCCTCTCACCTCTTCAACTGCTCGCTGTAATGCTCTCGAAACTTTGCCACCTTCGGGGCAACCACCATGCGGCAATACGGCTGCTCGCCGTTTAATCTGAAATACTCCTGGTGATAATCCTCAGCCACGTAGAAAGCCCCGAACGGCGCAAGCTCAGTGACGACGGGAGAATTCCAGACACGCCTCGCGTCCAGCTCTTTGATCAAAGCCTCGGCGACACGTTTCTGTTCCTCCTCGTGATAAAAAATTACGGAGCGATACTGCGTGCCCACGTCCGCGCCCTGGCGATTCAAAGTCGTCGGATCATGCACGGTGAAAAAAACTTCCAGAATCTGTTTGAAGGATGTTACCTGCGGATCGAACGTAATCTGAATCACTTCGGCATGTCCGGTCGCTCCCGAACAGACCTGTTCGTAAGTCGGGTTCGGACGCGCGCCGCCCGAATAACCTGATTCGACGCTTTCCACGCCCTTTAAATCATCGAACACGGCTTCGGTACACCAGAAGCAGCCGCCGCCGAGCGTCGCCACTTCCCTGCTTTGCGGCGCATTAACATTTTCGTTCTGTTCTTCGCTCATCTTTATCATTACCCCTGTTTCGTTTCGTTAGAGTGATGTTGCCACACGACCGGAAAAGCTCATTCCGTTTTATCCGAGACGACCCGGCCATCCCGCATGTAAATTATGCGGTCGGCAAAGCGCCCGGCCAGTTCCTGATCGTGCGTTACCATGAGAACGGTCAGTGCATCACGCCCGACCATCTCGCGCAGCAGCGTGAGGAGTTCCTGCGCGCGTGTTGAATCCAGATTCCCCGTCGGCTCGTCCGCAAGCAGCACGCGCGGGCGATTGGCGAGAGCACGTGCGATGGCGACACGTTGCTGTTCGCCGCCGGACAGTTCCGCCGGTCTGTGTTCCGTGCGGCCACCGAGCCCGACGCGCTTCAATAACTCCTGCGTTCTTTCCTCTCGCCCTTTGCCGCGCAGCCCCCCGAAGGCGAGCGCCAGTCGAATATTCTCGGCGGCGGTCATCGTCGGGATCAGGTTGAATCCCTGAAAAATCATGCCCACCGATTGACGACGATAACGCGCCATCTCTTTTTTGGTGAATGGCCCAAGCGAGGCGCGGTCAAAGAGGACTTCGCCGCTCGTCGGATGGTCAAGGCCGCCAAGCATGTTCAGCAAAGTTGATTTGCCGGAACCGGATGTTCCCTGAATGGCGACGAACTCGCCCTCTTCTACTCTGATCGAGACGCAGTCGAGCGCGGCCACCGTAACGTTTCCCATCTGGTAGATTTTTGAGACTTCGCGAGTTTCTAAAAGCGGTGTCATTCGTCGGCGCGTGAAATCCGTCTTCCCTTGCCCGTTAAGGGCTCAATTGCTCATCTGATTAACTTGGGCTGCTACGGTGTCCACCGAGTGGACGCGCCACAATTCGAACCGCTCTTCGTCAAAGCCTTTGAGCATTACCTCGAATGGCTCGGCCGCGAGATCGCAGGAAGGGTTTTGGAGCATCTCGGCGACCTCCGGGTCCTCATGCACTGCTTCGGAGATGACCGCATCGCCGCCCGTCGAGAGACCTTCGAGGCGCGCGGCCATGTTGACCGTGCAGCCGAAGTAGTCCAGCCGCTCGTTGAACGTAACGGCGATACATGGCCCGGAGTGGATGCCTACCTTGAGCGTTAGTGGTCGCATCCCGTCTGTAGGCGAAGCTAATGCGGCTTGCGCCTTGAGGATGGCGCGCAGCGCGCCCGCCGGACGACGAAAGACGGCCATCACGGCATCGCCGATGGTTTTCACGAGTGCTCCTTCTTCGCTTCGGATCGCCTCGCGCAGCACATCGAAATGATTCATCACGCAGCCAAAGGCCGGAGCGTCGCCGATCTCGCGATAGAGTTGCGTCGAGTTGCGCAAGTCCGTGAAGAGGACTGTCAGCGTTCCCACAGAGATTTGTTCGCCGGGCCGGAGCGCCTCGTTCGAGAAGAGATCGCGAAAGACCTGCAACGCCGTCACCTCTGCGGCGGTCGCCGCCTGATCGCTCCAGGCCGTGCGCTCCAACACAAACCACTTTTCCGCGTCAGTAGCATTTTCAAGTTGCAGAGTGGGCGTGCTCGACAAACCTTTCTCTTCGCTAGACCATCCTTCCGCTGTCGCGCGCAAGGTCACTTTAGTTAATCCATTCTCAGAGACGTTAAGAAACTGCTCACCGGGCACGCCGCTGCTGCGCAGGCGATAGCGACCCGTTTCAAGCGGCAACTCGATTGCACGATGCGCGCCCGCCGCGAGCAGTTGCTGAAAGACTATATGCGGAGTGACCTGTGGGCCGCCGACGCAGAACGAACGGCTCTCGACGCAGCGCACGCCCAGGTTAGGGCGGAATGTCAGCTCGACTGAGTGCTGGAAGTTGACCGTAAAATCCACCTCGCAAGTATCACAATGAACCTGCGAATGAATTCCTGTCAATGTGTGACTGGTCTGCGCCGCGCCGCGACAGTGCGGGCAGAGCAGGTCCCACTGAAGGTCTAAAATCCCGACGCGCGTCGCCCACAGGCAGGTCTCCAAGACCGCGCGCCGCGAAATATTCCAGTAATCTGCCAGAGCATAGGCGCGAAGGCGTGCCAGCGACATATCATCGCCCTGCTCGATCATCTCCGAGAGTCTTTTGACGATGAGAGGGTCTGCGCCCTGCGAGATCAGCTTTCCGCTCAGCGCACTGAGACGCGCCTCGCCGCCCGGCGCAAAGTCGGCCTCTGCTTTTTGATAGAGGGGGAGCTGGCCGCTTGCTGCAAATTTGTCGTACCGGCGAAGCGTTGCCGAGAAGCTACGCTTGCTTATCAGACCAATCTGGACGGGAATGGAGATGCTGCCCAGGATATTCTTCGGCTGCGCCCAGACTTCGTAAACGAGGTGCGTGCCGCCTTCGTCGCGGCGGTTTAGTTCCACCAGCACGCGCATCTTTTCGAGAGGGCCTTTCGTGTATTGGCGCAAGACGCCGAAGCGATGTGGCCTGATCCACTCGAAAGGCTGTTCGACCCACTCGACCGCCAAACCCATCACAAAGAGACGTAAGCGACGGCCATTCGATGCCGGTTGTTTATCCACTTCGACTGCGGGAACCCCCGTGTCACGATTAAAGCGATTCGTATCCGCAACGAGCGGCCAGAGCGCCTCAGGACTCGACTCCAGATCGTATTCCCAGCGATAGTGGAATTCTCTTTGCGCCATAACAACGAAGGGATGAGGGCGGAGGGCGGAGGGATGAAAGATGAAGGCAGCAAGGATGAAAGTGTGAATCTCGAATTTGAGGTTCAGAATTTCAAATCGTTTTCATCCTTCATCCCTCATCCTTCATCCTGCTCTTAAACTTCTTTGTATTCCGAATCGACGTCCTCGTCCGAAGAGGCCACACGATAATTTTTCGACTGTACCTGCTTGGTTATAAGCAGATCGTCCTTGGTCTTTAAGAGGTCGGCGCGGCTATAGACCGACAACTCGAAGTTATAACCGTGCGTGATCGCATCCTTCGGGCATGCCTCGACGCAGTAGCCGCAGAAGATGCAGCGCCCGTAATCAATATTGTAGACCTCGGCGAAACGCTCATCAACGCCCGTGCGCTCTTCGGGCGAGCGCGGATCATCTCTGGCGATGATGTAAATGCAGTCCGAAGGGCAAGCGGCGGCGCACAGGAAGCAGGCCACGCATTTCTCTTTGCCGCGTTCGTCCACGTGCAACAGATGCTGGCCGCGATAGCGGGGCTGCACCGTCACGGGCTCGTCCGGGTATTCAACCGTCCACTTCCCCTTCGGGATATATGAGAAGGTCACGCTCATCCCCTTGATGATCGCCTTGGTTGATTCGATAACGTCGCTGATGATTGACATATTTCCTTCTGTTGCCGGCACGACGGCTCAAATCAAAGCGTCCCTCTCTGCGCGCGCGGGCACTTTCCGCTCAACCCGACTCGTGCCGCCTATGATGCTCAGGCGGATTGCTCATCCGCCATCAAGAGAGCCTCATTTTACTACTTCAAGAGTTGCGATTTCGAGTCTGTGGCCTGCCAGCGTCCGTCGCGCCAGACAAAGGTGTCCGTGAATTTGTATTTTTCAGTAAAGGGCCCGTTGGCATCGCGGCCCCTGACCGTGTTGTAGCCGATGATGACCGCGTAGTTCGCGCTCTGGCCCAGCGAAAAGTCGCTGTAGCTGCATGTCCTGTTATTCTGATCCGCCTTCATCGAACTGAGGTATTGCTGCCTGGTCTGTTTCGTGCCGTCTGCGTTATTGCCCACATATTCGGTGGCGAGAATCCTTTCCATCGCTGCCTTATCCCCTTTGAGGTCGGCGGCGCACCAACTGTATTCCAGATCATAGAGTTGTTTGAGCACGACAGCCTTATCGGTGGGCACATCACTACTACTAGTGCTGCTGCTGCTGTCGCCCATGTTCATATTACCGTGCGAGCCGTCGCTGGTATTGCTCGAAGATGTACTGCTCGAATTGGTGTTGCTCTCTTTATCATTCTTGTTGATATTGAAGCCGAGGCCGCTTTTGCGATTGCTGTTTTCGTCCGAGGACTTGCGCAGCAGGAAGTAGGCCGCCCCGCCGCCGATGCCTACTAATCCAATGAGCAGGATGGCTATACCTCCTAAAATCAAAGGCAGTTTGCTTTTCCCGGGCGCTGAGGGCGTCGTGCCGCTGCCGGGCTGCGGCGACCATGTTGGATTCATCGGCACGGAGGGCGTGCCCCATTCGCCCTGCGGCGGTCCCGGACTAAAACTCTGTGGTGGTGGTGGCGGCGGCGTGCTCATCGCGCCGGCCATCATCGTCTTATCCAACGAAGGGGGAGGCGCGTCGGGCACCAACGGCGTGCCGTCGTTCATACAAAAAGTTTGCGAATCATCCTCAAAAGTGCGCTGGCATGAGGGACAACGTTTCATCTGTATTTCCTTATCCTTGCTTTTTAGAAGTTACCCGATTGATAAATTGATCTTACCTCAGCAACAAAAGGACGACCACTGAAATAACTATGATTAAGAGGCCGAGGAGCAACACACCGGCGACGATCCAGAGCCACAGATTTTGCTGTCGGCTCGGCGGCGCAGTCATGGCAGAAGGCGGAGGGATGTGCTGCTGCATCTGCGGCATCGCGCCGACCAGCGGCTCAGACGCCCCGGATGGAGGCGCTGATGCACCGGAAAACGATGTCGCTCCAAACTCATTGTCCCGCGCCGTCGGCGGCTTGATTGAAGAAGGCCCTCGTCCGCCCGATGAACTCTCTTCGTTCATAAGCAGTACCCCAATTCAATCCTATCGGCCTAGGCGGCATCACACGCGAGCAATCCGATCAGATTTTTCCGCCATCGTCGCGACCAGTTTAGATGATCTCAAGTCGGCTGAAGAAATAGGAGATTTCAATCGCGGCATTCTCTTCCGAGTCCGAGCCGTGGGTGGCATTTTCGCCGACCGACCCGCCGAACTCACGACGCAGCGTTCCCTCATCGGCTTTGGCCGGATCGGTCGCGCCCATCAAATCACGCCACGCCTTGACCGCACCATCTTTCTCCAAGGCCATCACGACGCATGGCGCGCTGGACATAAAACGCGTCAACTCCGGAAAGAAAGGACGCTCGCGATGCACGGCATAGAATCCTTCCGCCTCTTCCAGCGTCATGTGGATCAGTTTCATCGCCCGAATACGGAAGCCATCTTCAGTGATGCGTTGAATGATCGCCCCTGTTTTCCCGCCGCGCACCGCGTCGGGCTTGATAATACCGAATGTCAGATTACCCATAATTCAATTTTAGATTTTAGATTTTGGATTTTAGATTAACGCTTCGTCGCTCTTGAATTTTGGAATCCGGCTTTCAACCTGCGTCGCCCGCCAGTCCAAAATCTAAAATCCAAAATGGTTTAGGCTGTTGCGCCTGCGCCGAGCACGTCCCGCATGGCTGTACCGATGTCTGCGGGCGATTGGACGACGCGTATGCCCGCTTCTTCGAGCGCCTTCATCTTTTCAGCCGCCGTGCCCTTGCCTCCGGCGATGATCGCACCGGCATGGCCCATGCGTCGTCCCGGTGGAGCAGTCTGACCGGCGATAAATGCGACGACGGGTTTCGTCACGTTCTCTTTGGCGAACGTGGCTGCGTCCTCTTCTGCTGTGCCGCCGATCTCGCCGATAATGACGATACCGTCCGTCTCATCATCGGCCTGAAAAAGTGCGAGCGCGTCCGTGTGGGTAGTACCGACGATGGGGTCGCCGCCGATGCCGATGGCCGTTGACTGGCCGAGGCCGAGCGCCGTCAGTTGGCCCACAGCCTCGTAGGTGAGCGTCCCCGAGCGTGAGACGACGCCGATGCGCCCCTCGCGATGGATGTGACCGGGCATGATACCGATCTTGCATTTGCCGGGCGAGATGATGCCAGGACAGTTGGGGCCGATGAGCCGTGTCGCCTTGTCCGACAGGTACTCATTGACCTTGACCATGTCGAGCACCGGAATCCCTTCCGTAATACACACAACGAGCGCTAACCCGGCGTCGGCCGCCTCCATGATCGCATCAGCCGCAAAGGCCGGCGGCACATAGATAACGGAAACGTTCGCGCCGGCTTCCCTGACCGCATCCGCGACCGTGTTAAAGACAGGAATGCTCTCATGCGTCGTCCCGCCTTTGCCGGGCGTCACGCCGCCGACGACGTTCGTCCCGTACTCGACCATCTGTACAGTATGAAAAGTCCCCTCTTTGCCCGTGATGCCCTGCACGACAAGGCGCGTATTTTTATCAACGAGAACGCTCAACGCATTTGCTCCTCTGAAAACCAGTGATGAGTGATGAATAGCAAGTGACAAGATAAGACGTTAGTTCTTACTCGTCACTTATCACCCTTTACTTCTCACTGCGGTTGAAAGACCGGGCAGTATAGCATGCTCCGGCCAGACGCTCCATGCGGGCGAAAGCAGCAGAGGCTACGCGATCTCGGTTTTTTGCCCATATGTGGGCACTTCGACCTCCCAGCCGAAGCGCTCCCTGATATGCTCACCCATCGCTGCGGCGGCTTCCGGCTCGCCGTGCGTAAGGAAAGTGCGGCGCGGCGCGGCTGGCATCCCTTCGAGCCAGCGCAAGACCTCTTTCCAATCCGCGTGCGCCGAGAAGCCGCCGATGCGCTCGATGTGGCAGCGCACGGGCACGAATTGGCCCATGATCTTCAC
>JBKKAL010000095.1:0-10469 GCA_046714695.1 Pyrinomonadaceae bacterium | reverse complement strand
ATATTGTCCAGTCCCCACAGGACGAGCGCCATCGCGCGCGGGTAGCGGCCATGTTCCGCCATGTGACGCTCAAGCAGAGAGTTGACGACCCGTTCGGCGCGCGTGAAAGCGATTTCCGAGGGCACCGTGTACGGGTTGATCGCGTGAGTATTACGCCCCGTCGGCAGGATGTTCGGATTCTGCACGATGTCCGCGCCGGGGCCGGGCTCTATATAATGGCCTTTCAGGGCGCGTGATAGAGCATCAAGCTCGTTATTGCTCTCCAATTGCTTTGAGATTTTTTCGAGAAGCGCGAAGACGGGAGCAGACTGATCGGGCGTGACTCCGGCGGCACTGTGCAGCCAGTTGATGGACTGCTGCGCGCCGCTTGCGACGAAGAGCCCGATGGCGTGTGCGACTATCTCATCAACACGCTCGCGCTCACTGAGCACGCTCTCCGACGCGCTTCCCTTTTGAAGCAGCGTGGCGTATGAGCCCAGGCCCAATCCTTCGGCGACCATGTCGGGGAGGGCGCGCGCGCCTGCTTCGGGGCGGTCGAATGATGCCACCATCCGCAGCATATCCGCCCTCGCACCCGCCTCCTGCACACGCCCGAAGACGTGCAGTCCAGTTGGAATCAAACGCTGTTCGACCTCCAACAACTGTTCGTAAAGAGCGAACACAAGACGGTCACGCTCTGCGGGTGAAACCTCTTTTGATGTGATGGTCTTTGAATTGCTCACAGTGGTCGCATTAGCGAGATCAGAGTTTCATTGATCCGCTATTTATTGTACTCGACGAAAGAGAGACATGCCGCCCGCCGAGCGTCAGGGCAAGGGCGCGCGCTTCATTGTTTGAGACGAAACGGTTCTGCGTATCAACCACAAGGGTCATGATACCCGCCTGTTTGACCAATGCGCCGAGTTTTTCAAGCTCTTGCCCGATCAACTTCCGGCGCGTCGCCCGGTCAAAGGCAGAACTCCCGCGCAAAGGGACATTGCCTCGTCCATCGGTGAAGATCATGAGAGATATGCTTTGCGTCCCTGACTGCGCGGCACGTCTGGCAATCTCGATTGAGCTACTGATACCTGCTGAGAGCGGGGTCGCGCCCCCGACGGGGAGAGCATCTAGAATACGGCGCGCGCGCGCAACGCTATGGCATGGCGATAAAAGAACTTCGGCGCGTTGCCCGCGAAAGCTGACCAGCGCCACGCGGTCGCGCTCGACGTAGGACTTCTGTAGAAGCCTGTAGAGAGCGCCCTTCGCCTGACCGATGCGGTTCAAGGCCATGCTGCCCGAAGTATCAATGGCGAAGATAAAGAGCGTGCCCGCCTTGCGCTTGAATTGTTTATAGCGCAACGCATCTTTATTGATCGGGATCAGCGATGATTCTCTAAGGTTAGTTTTTGAATAATCATTTTGTCCGCCCGTACGTCTCGATTTCTCTCCACGGGCAGCGGCCAGCGCAGCGGCGCGCACAGTCGCATCGAAAGCGATCTTCGTTCCACCGGATGAATGATTGACGGCCCGCGCATAGCGTCCGCGTTGCGTATTAAAAGAGCTTCTGCGCCCGGCATTTCTTCGTTGTCTTGACGAGTCTGTTTGAGCAATCGGATTATGCCGCGTGAATGCTCTTTGATGGCTCGCGCCTTCGGGCAGTTGAGCATTCGTTGAAGAGGGAGCGGGACGTGCCGCGCCGTCGTCCTCAGTACCATCTTCGCCACCGCCACCACCGCGCCCATCATTACCCTTATTCGAGCCATCGCGATTCGTTTGAGCGTTCATCATCTTCTGCGGCTGCGCGGAATCGTCCTCGTCTGTCTCAAACCCATTTTGCAGCGACTGTTTCTCCGCTTGATGCGGAGGAAAGAGGTCGTCAAGAGTTTCTTCGATGCGGGAAGTGTTTGCCATCTGCTCAAGCGGGTCGCGGCGCATACGATGGCTGAGCGCCAGGGGTGCGACGCGGCGCACGTCCGCGTCTGCCACCTCGCGCCGCCCTTCAAGGGCTGCAAGAGCGCGAGCGGCTCGCGCAATCGTCAGCTCGCCCCTGTGTCCGTCTATCTTGAGGCGCAGGCAAAGTTCAGCGATACGGCGCAGGGTAGGGCGCGGCAATTTTACTTTTGTAAATCTCTTGCGCGCGCCCGTCAGCCTGCGGCGCAAGCGTTCCTGTTCCACCTGTGATTGAGTCAGAAAGAGGGCCGGGTCGCGCTCGAAACTCTCCCGTCGCTCAACGATCTCAACGCGCCTGTCAAGATCGTCCACCGTTCTGACTTCAACATTCAGGCCAAAGCGGTCGAGCAGTTGCGGTCTGAGTTCCCCTTCCTCCGGATTGCCTGAGCCGACGAGCACGAAGCGCGCCGGATGCTCAATCGAAATCCCCTCGCGCTCGACCACGTTGCGTCCCGTCACCGCCGCGTCGAGCAGAAGATCAACGAGATGGTCTTCGAGCAAATTTACTTCGTCAATGTAGAGGAAGCCGCGATTGGCGCGCGCGAGCAGCCCCGGCTCGAAAGCCCGTACGCCCTCCGTAAGCGCCTTCTCGATATTGATCGTGCCGCACACGCGATCTTCGGTCGCGCCCAAAGGAAGATCAACTACCGTCACAGCCGAACGCACGCTCCTGAGTTTACCGGAAGCGCCAAGCGTGGCGGCGCAATCTGCGCAAAGATTCGCTGTGTCCATCGGATCGCAGCCGAACGAGCAATCTCGTACCTTCTGAATCAACGGCAGGAGATCAGCCAGAGCCCGCACGGCTGTGGATTTACCCGTCCCGCGATGGCCCATCACCAACACGCCGCCTACATTCGGGTCAATCACGTTGAGCAGCAGCGCAAGCTTCATCTCTTCCTGCCCGACCACACTCGTGAAAGGATAGACGGGAATCGGCGAGCCGGACACAGGCGGCTTCGGTTGTGATAAGGCGGAAGAACGTTTCATCTTTAATGAGCCCGGAGAGACGGAGTCTGTTGTCCAGTATGTGATGCGCGCCGTGAACGCCATATCTTTAACCGAAATAGACGGCAGCGGCAAGCACCGACCGGGAAGGGCGGATGACAAATGCTTTTGTCTCGGCTATCATGACTTTCGTCTAATCGAAAATCACGGCGTCACGGCGCGGCCCACTTATTTGTCGAACCGGCGCGCCGAAATTGCCTTCATTCCGTATCAAAATTAATGTCTGCTATAGAAGAAACCGAAAAAGATACAGTTGTACAATCCAGTGCCGAGACGCGTAGAGCTGCGCCTGCGTTCTCACCCCTGGTCTGGCTCCTCAACCTCTTAAGCTCCGTGCGCTTTGGCGTAACCTTGCTCATCCTGCTCGTCGTCGCCTCGATGATCGGGATGCTCATCATGCAGCAGAATGTCGAAGGCTTCGACAACTACTTTGCAACCTTGACGCCGTCGCAAAAGCTTCTCTACGGGAGCCTGGGCTTTTTCGACATCTATCACGCGTGGTACTTCAATGCGCTGCTGCTCATCCTTTCGCTCAACATTATCCTCGCTTCGATTGATCGCGCGCCGAAGACCTGGAAGGTGGTCACGCGCCGCAAGCTTGAGGCGGGGCGGAAATGGCTGGAAGGACAGCAGCAGCATTCGGAGGCAATCGTTGAAGGCGAAACGGCGGGCGCAGTCGCCGAGCGTGTCAGCGCTTCGATGCGCGGCGTTGGACTCAAGACAATTGTGACGGAGAAGAATGGCCGCGCATATGTCTTCGGCGAGCGCGGCGCATGGAATCGTCTGGGCTATCTGGCCGTTCACGTTGCACTGCTGACGATTTTTACGGGCGGCTTCCTGACCGCGCAGTTCGGGCGCGACGGGCAGATGCCGCTTCAGCCCGGCTCATCCACCAGCGAGATGACCAATCTCTCTTTTAATCTTGACCAGATAGCGCGCGTGCCCGTTGAGCTTCCCTTCACCGTCATCTGTACGGATATTCAGCAGAAGCTCATCAGAAAAGACGGCTCGATTATGGCCAACAATACGATTGACTGGCTGACGCGCATCCGTATTAAGGACGAGACTGGTGAGCGCGATGCCTTGGTGCATCTCAACAATCCATATGATTATCGCGGCTACCGTTTTTTTCAGGCGAGCTTTATCTCCTTCGGACAGGCGCGCAATATAACGCTTCGTTTGACACCGCAGGATGGAAACCCGCCGGTTGAGGTCAACATACCGCGCGCCGGTTCGACTACGCTTCAGGATGGAACGAAGATTGATTTCATGGACTTCCAACCGGATTTTACCATCGGAGAAGGCGGCAGGCCCGATTCGCAGAGCGGCGATTACAACAACCCCACAGCCATTTTGAAGGTCACCACCCCTGCGGGCGAGCAAAAGACTGTTTATGCTTTCGCGATGGAGTTGCCCTCTGGTGCGCCCGTCGGAGCGCCCTTCGGCGGCTACAAATACCGGCTCGCGGACTTTGAGAAAGTGCCGCTTCAGCACGTCCTAGCGATACAAAAAGACCCCGGTAAAATCCCCTTCTACGTTGGTGGAGGAATGCTCATGCTGGTGCTCTGCGCTGTCTTTTTCTTTTCGCACCAGAGAGTCTGGGCCATGATCGAAAAGCGCGCCGACCCGGATCAAGGGTACGCGGTGGTTTTGGGCGGCAATTCGAATCGCAACAAGCTCGGTTTTGAAGATCGTTTTAAGAAACTGGTCGGCGCAATCGGCGGACAAAATAAAGAGGCACAGCAATCATGAGTGAAGTTATGAACAAAGCGGCGATCCCTGCCGTCCCTGATTTCGATTTGAAATCGCCCCTGCGCTCCTATCTGCCCGCCATCCTGTCCATCGTGGGTTCGCTTCTGATGGTCGGCCTCAGGGTCCAGCTTGGCGAGGGACGATTTATCTCCGACGGCGCGTTGATGATGCTGGCGCTGGCATGTTACCTGACGGCGGCCGTTTTTCAACTGACGAATCTTTACGCACCATCTGAGATGGCGCAGCGAATCGGACTGTGGACGGCGACTCTTGGCGTCTTCTTTAACCTGTCGAGCTGGGGCGTGCGCTGGATAGCCGCGCACGACCGCGAGCTTGCTATTCTCGCTCGCAACGGTTACGGGCCGGATCAGATGCCGTGGTTCTTCCGCTACATCCCATTCGCCAATCTCTATGATCTGAGTCTCGCGTTCGCATTCGGCGCAGGTATAACGACGCTCGTTATTGCTCATCGCAAAAGCTTTCGCTTTCTCGGCGCGGTGTCATTGCCGCTGGCCGCTTTGATTCTCCTGCTGGCACGTTTTATCGGCAACGAATTTATTGATCTGCCGCCGATACTGGATTCCTACTGGCGACCGATTCACGTTGGCGTCGCTTCGATCTCATACGGTGTGGCGCTCGTCTGCTTTGCCGTGGCGGTCGTCTATCTGTTAAAGGACGGCGTCAAGACTGAAGCGATGGCGATCTGGTCGAGCATCTTTGCGCTCTCCGTGTTTGCCACCGTCAGCAAGTTCTCCGTCTTTACCAGTCTGACCTACAGCGCTTCCACATTTCTTCCGACGGACAAGGGCGGTCGTATGCCCATACCTTTGCGCGTTGACATTCCCTGGGTTGGGCCAATGCTGGTACTGGCCGGGTTGCTTCTAGTCGGCACAATTATTCACTTCGCCGTCTATCTGGCGAAAAGGGATGAGCGGGCGCGCGCTTGGGGCCATCTATTACTAAAACTTTCGCTGGTCGTGCAGGCCGGGGCCATCGCACTGCTCGTTTCGCAGATCAAGACCCTGAGCGATATTGGCTCACGTATTCAACAGAAGATGGCTGGCGATGCACTTTCGTTTGAGCGACTGGGACGGTGGATGGCCGAACAGGAGGGACTAAAACCGGAGCAGATCGCACAGATTCCCGTCGAGCGGTTGGAACAGGTCGCCGCTCAGTTTGTCCAGCAGAACGGCCAGAAGCTTTTCCTGAGCATCAACGCCAACCCGGTCGAGCTGGCCGCGCTGATCACTGCTTTTGCCGGAACGCTTTTCGTCATTATCTTCAGCTTCCGCACCGAGCGGCTGCGCGCCGTGCTTCCGCCAAAAGAGAAGCTCGATAGCCTGATGTACAAGACGGCGAGCGTGGCGTTTGCGGGCCTCGCGATGCTCCTTATCACGGGCGCGGTATGGGCCAACGAATCCTGGGGGCGCTACTGGGGATGGGACTCCAAAGAGACCGGCGCGCTGGTCGCGTGGCTGACCTACGCGGCATTCCTGCATACGCGTATCTCGCGCGGGTGGACAGGACGCAGCTCCGCCTATTTCGCGCTGGTCGGGTTTCTGCTGGTGATCTTTACGTACCTTGGCGTGAGCTACCTGCTGCCGGGTCTTCATTCATACGCATAGAGGAAAACCGGGGAGGCTCAAAGGTTAAAGCGGATCGTTTCCCGAATCGCCATTCATGAACAAAGATAACGTTCTCTACTCAATTATCGGCTTGCTCGCGGGCTGCATCATCGGATTCATCTTCGCCAATTCTGTCAATCAGAATAACGCGGCGCAGCGCCCCGCGACCTCAAACGGGTCGTCGCGACAGAACTCTAATCTCCCGCAGGATCATCCCGCAGTTCCTTCAAACGGCGTGGCAGATCAAGAGGGGATGCAGCAACAGGTAACGGCGCAGATTCAGCAGGCGCGCAACGAGCCCGATAATTTCGAGGCGCAGGTGAAGGCTGCCGATCTCTACTACCAGATACGCCGCTACGATGATGCGATAGAATTTCTGCTCCGGGCCAATAAGATTCGCGTGGACGACTACGCAACGATTGTCAAACTCGGCAACTCGAATTTCGAGACCGGAAGCTATGAGACAGCGGAAAAATGGTACACGGCGGCGCTTTTGAAAAATCCTGACGACGTAAATGTGCGCACCGACCTAGGCCTGACGTTTTACCTCCGCAACCCGCCGGATTACTCCCGCGCCATCGAGGAATATCGCGGCTCTCTTCAGCGCGACCCGCGTCACGAGCAGACGCTACAAAACATGGTCGTCGCCCTCACGCGCGTCGGCAACACGAAAGAGGCTGATGAGCTGCTCGCCAGGCTTCAAGAGGTAAATCCTTCAAACGAGGCTCTTACGAAGCTACGCACCGATCTGGAAAATCTAAAATCGCAGCCGCAGGCGCAGGCCCCCGCACAACCGGCACGAGGGCAACCGTCCCCACAGAGAAAAAAATCCCGCAGGTAAGCTCGAATATTCGAGTTACTTCAGCGGTTTGTAACGCTTTCACAAATAGACTTTTTGCAAATTCTCAAACCGGCAGGATTAAGCCCTTATCCATCATAATGGCTTGTTATTATCTCCCCGCCTGTGTTAAATATTACAGTCCATGGTAGAGGGCCGATGCGGCGCTTCTTCATACGTTCATCCATATTAACCATCCAAGCTGAGAGCTTCATTATTTCTTACTAACGAGCACTAGTCACAAGTGTAGCGGCTCCCAAACAATCCGGCAGCAAATTTTCTACTGTATTGTGAAAGCGTTCCCTTCCAGAAGGTCTGTTGTCTCGCTTTGATTGTCCTGCATTGCAAATAACCCCGACGCTATCTGCAATGGCTTTTCCCCAACGGTTGTGTTGTAACCCCCTTCGCGCATTGCTCGCGATTTGTTAGGAGAGTTCATGAAACGATTCCCCCAGTCGTCCCCCGGCAATATAACTGTATTTACCTCCTGCCTGCTCTCCTTCCTGATACTAATCACGCCCATCGCGACCGTTTCAGCCGCGCGTGAATCAGCACGCGGCGCGAGCACTCAACCCGCAGAGGCGAAGACTAGCGCTCCGGTCACGACCGTTGAGCCGCCCATCGCCGCGTCCCTCACCGCTAGCATGTTGGCCCCTGTAGCTGTCGGCCCAATCACGGCAACGAAAGCCGACTCTTTCCCGGACGCGGACGGAGACGGCAAGGCAGAGCTTGGCGAGACTATCACCTACACGGTCGGCATCAATAACACCGGCACCGACGATGCCACGGGCGTGAGCTTCAACGACACGATTGATGCGAATACTACGTTCGTTCCCGGCTCGATGCACGCCTCGCCAATAGCCTTTAACGATACTTATAACTGGGTCGGCAATACCGTTTTAGACACCAGCGCGCGAGCCCTGCCCAGCGCGACGGCTAACGACGTTGCGGTAACTGATTCCTTTGTTGTGGTGACACAGACTAATGCTGCAACGACACAGGGCGGTTTGGTGACGCTCGCCTCCAACGGGCACTTCGTCTATACCCCGCAGGCGGGAGATGGGGGCGCAGGTTTCGCTGATACCTTTACCTATACCATTCGGAACAGCACAGACGCGAGCTTGGTGGGCACAGGTACTGTGACGATCAACATGCCGACGCGCGTCTGGTATCTGGATGGCGGCTCTGCGGGCGGCGACGGTCGCAGCCATAATCCTTCAAACAGTCCGGCGTTGATGTCAACGGCTGCCGATCAATCCACGGATGTCTTTTACGTCTTCTCAGATGGCAACACTTTGAACGGCCCCTTCACGCTGGAAACCAGCCAGCAACTTCTCGGACAGGGCGTGGCGCTCAACCTCTCTGGCTTTGGGGCTCTGTTCCTGGCAGGTAGTGTCCCGACGATAGCCAGCAGCGCAGGCGGTAACGCCGTCACACTAGGATCGAACAATACACTTGCCGGATTCAACATCGGCACGACGAGCGGAACGGCGATTTCCGGTTCAAACGTCGGCACGCTCAACGTTAACATCGGAACAATCAACACCACCGGCGCTGGCTTAGACCTGACAGGAGTTGGATCGCCAACTGTGAGCATCAGTTTGACCAGTCTGACTTCGAGCGGCGGGACGAAGAACGTCAATCTCGTCGGGTTGAACGGCACGATTGCTCTTGGCACCGGCGCTTTGAGCGGCACTACTGCAGGCGCAACCAATCACGCTTTTGCGGTGAGCGGCGGCACCGCAGGCATCACCTATTTAGGCAGCATCACGAAGGCTACCACCGGCAATGTGGTCAATATTGCCAGCAGAACGGGCGGCACTATTACCTTAAGCGGGACAATCAACGGCAGTAGCAGCAGCGGAATCAACGCCAGCGACAACACGGGCGGGACTATTAATTTCTCTGGGGGCACAAAGACACTAAACACCGCTGCGAATGCCGCCGTGACTCTCGCCACCAACCCTGGCGCGACGATTAACTTCTCGAACGGCGGGCTGGACATAGACACAACCAGCGGAACGGGCTTTACCGCCACGGGCGGCGGCACAGTTACCGTTACCGGCACTATTAATACCATTGACTCAACGACCGGCACGGCGCTCAATGTCGCCAACACGAACATCGGCGCGAGCGGCCTCACCTTCCGCAGCATCAACTCGCCCAACAGCAGCGCGAACAACGGCGTCATCCTGAACACGACGGGCACGACGGCGGGCACGCACGGCGGCCTGACCATCACCGGCAACGGCGGCACGTGTACGTCGGCGGCCACCTGCACCGGCGGCAACATCGCCAACAAGACCGGCGGAGACGGCGCCCAAGCTTTGAATGGCACCGGTATCTATCTCAACAACACGCGCGACGTGTCGTTGACCAACGTGTTCCTCAACGACTTCCAGAACTACGCCATCTACGGCAGCAACGTCACCAACTTCACGTTCACCACGAGCCGCGTCTCCGGCACGAACGGCACGAGCAGCAACCCGACGAACGAGGGCTGTATCCGCTTCGACGGCCTTCTCGGCAACGCGCTCATCACCGGCAGCAACATCGGCAACACCAACACGACGACCGGCGCGACCAACACCCTGCACGTCAACAACGCGTCGGGCACGCTGACGCTGCTCGATATTCAGAACAGCACCATCTTCAACCAGAACACGAATAACACTCCCGCCAACATCGGTCAGGACGCCATCTTCTTCGGCTCGCCCTCCGGCGCGACCGGCACGATGAATTTGCGCCTCAACAACTCGACGTTGTCATACGCGCGCCAGTTCCTCTTACAGGTCAACATCAACGGCACGCAGACCGCCAACATCGAAGTCACCAACAACACGTTCCACAACCTGATCACACACGTCGTCAACGCGGGCGGCGGCTCGAACATCACGGGCGGCGGCACGAACGTCTACGTTAAATATCTCATCAGCGGCAACAGTTTCCGCCACAGCCCTAACCTCGCCCCCCTCCCTGACGGTGGCAATCCCGGTCGCTCTATGACCATCGGCCACGCCGCCGGGAGCGCCACCTTCGACGGCAAGTTCCTGAACAACACCATCGGCCAGACCGGCGTGGTGAAGTCCGGCGCGGGTGACGCGGCTGACGGCCTCGGCATCTTCGCCAGCGGCAACAACGGCACGAACGGCACCTCTAAAGCTCTGATTCAGGGCAACACCATCCAGCGTTGGGGCGAGGCGGGTATCTACGTCAACGCCCGGCAGGGCAGCTCCACGCTCGACGTGACCATCCTCGGCAACATCATCCGCGAACCGGGCACCGCCGCCCTCGGCGCGTTCGCCGCCATCTGGGTCAAC
>JBKKAL010000094.1:0-44419 GCA_046714695.1 Pyrinomonadaceae bacterium | reverse complement strand
AAAAAATGTAAGATCAAAGACCCCAAGGGTAAAAAGTGGACGCTCAATCGTGTGGACATTTACGCCCCTGGGGTGAGTTGGCCGGAGGATCCGCTGGAGTCTTTTCCGATTAAGGACCCCAACTACTCGGTTGTCGTTGTCTTTAAAACAACTTGATAGCTAACCCCTGGACAGATCAAGGCTGATAAACTTTAAGGGCAACGCGCCTGCGCGTTGCCCTTAAAGTTTGTACACACGGATGAGCGTCCAACCGGGTTCTTACTCTCCGGGCTGTTTTTGCTCCATTGTTTCCTTCGTCTCATCCAGTTTATCGGTCGCCTGTTGCGCTTCCGGAACGACGGCCTTTAAAGCGCCGACGACCGCGCCGGTGGCTGCGCCCATCAGTACATTGCCGGCCACTCTGCGCGCCTCTTTAGCGACTTTGGACGTGGTGATCTTCTTCGCCGTACTCTTCCCGGCGCTACGTTTCTTGCTTCCGCCCCCGCTCTTCTTGCCGGATGCGCCCGCTTTCTTGGCACTCTTCTTGGCTCCGGCGCCGCCGCCAGAGGCTGCACCCTTCTTCGCCGACTTCTTGGTGGATTTCTTCGCTGCGGCTTTCTTGCCGCCGCCTTTTTTGCTCGCACCTTTGCGACCGCCGCCGCCTGAAGTCCCTGACTTCTTCGCGGATTTCTTTGCGGACTTCTTGGCGGATGATGACCCTTTACGAGCACCGCTCGATTTCTTGCTGGACTTTTTAGCTACCATGTTTCTCTCCTTGATTGTTGAATGTACCCGGAGGAATAGTGACACCCTATCAAAACGTGCTCTCCCTGTCACCAAAAATTTAAGCGCGCTTCCGAGGTCTTGCGACGGAAAATGGCGAGGGAGGATAATGACATGTCGGCGAAAGAGGTCTTCGAGATACGCGGCTACGAACTGAGACTGTGCCGGACGCCTGCCGAGGCGTTGCGCGTTGCCGCATCAATAGTGGTTTGATATTATCATCTCAGATAGCGGGATGCCGGAAACTGACGGTTACGAATTGCTGGCGCGGCTGCTAGCGCAAGATAGTCACTTTGTCGCCTCCCGAAGCCTGTCTGAGTCCAGGAGAGGATTCAAATCATTTAGCAAGACCTCGCTTTACCATGTCAGGAGGGTTTTGGATGATGGAAAGTGCCCTTGCCCCGATCTATTTAGAGCACCCGAACGTTTTGTGTTTTATATCCATGTCGAGTCAGCTCTTCTCAAGCGGCAACGATAGATCAAATGAGAATGCGGTCAATAACAGCCACTCCGTCGCGCCGCAGGAAAGCAAGCCGCGCGCCCTCATAGTGGATGATGTTCCCGACGTAACGGAGATGATCGCCCTTTTTCTCCAGTATGCCGGTTATGAAACGGTGATGGCGTTTTCCGCGCCCGACGCACTGGAGATGGCGCGTTCAGAGAAGTTCGATGTCGTCGTGTCGGACATCGGAATGCCGGGAATGAACGGTTATGAGTTGGTCGAGGCGTTGCGCGACATACCGGATTACAGCACCGTGCCGATGATCGCCGTCACCGGCTTCTCGGCTTTCGATGATCGCAATCGTGCCCTCCAATCCGGCTTCAATGCGCACATGACAAAGCCTATCAACCCGGCGTCGCTGCTGGAACTCATCCAACGTCTGCGAGACTGAAGAAGGGATGAAAAGCAGGGATGAGGGATGAGGGATGAGGGATGAATGGTTGAGTGAATTGTTAGTTGAGGCAGTCACCCAATCATTTTCATCCCTCATCCCTCATCCCTCATCTCTTTAAAACGCTATGCAGGATGTGCAAGATGGGTTGGAAGAGCCTGAGGTTGAGAAAGGGGCGCACAGTCGCAAAAGTGACGGCGCGCGCGACATTGTTGAATCCGAGGGGGCCGCGCGCGCCATTTACCTGATCGTCGGCGCAGTCGCTATCGGCCTCCTCTTCTGGAAGTTACAGTTCTCTAACCAGAGCGTCTGCTGCGGAGACTTCGATGGTTATTATCATATTCGCTGGAGCCGCCTGCTCTGGGAGAACATGCGGCAGGGACACCTCTTCCCCCCCACCTTCAAATGGCTGCCGCTGACCACGCTCAATCCGAAGGATTATGTAGATCATCACCTGCTGTTTCATATTCTTCAGATTCCCTTTACATGGTTCAATGATCTACGGCTGGGTGCGAAAGTGGCGGCGACCATTTTTTCCAGCCTCGCGGTCTTCTCATGCTACTGGCTGATCGTGCGTTATCGTGTCAGCTACGCGCTCGTGTGGCTGGTGGCGATGCTCGCTTGCTCGGCCCCTTTTCTTTATCGCATAAACATGGCGAAGGCTCCGCCGATTTCGATCATCTTTATGGTGGCGGGTATCTATCTTCTGTTTGAAAAGAAATATCGCTGGCTGGCAGTGCTCGCGTTTCTCTATGTCTGGACTTACAGTCTGTTTGTGACGCTCTGTGCGGCTGCCGTGATCTGGACAGCCGTCGTGGGCTGGAGCGAGCGGCGCTTCGAGTGGCGTCCTCTGTTGTGGACGAGCGTGGGCACGGTCGCGGGCTTTATCGTCAATCCCTACTTCCCAAAAAATGTTGTGCTCTTTCTTCAGCACGTCTGGATCAAAGCGCGGTTCGGGGATTTCTCAACGAGCGTCGGGTCGGAGTGGTATCCGTACGAAAGCTGGTTCTTTCTGGGGAGTTGCCTTGTGGCTTTCGCCGCGATGCTCGTGGGCTACATCGCCTTCGACTGGTCGGACAGGCTTCGAGCCGCGCGCCCGCTCTTTTTTCTGATCTTCTCGACGCTGCTGATGATCGCCAGTTTTCGCTCGCGCCGCTTCGTCGAATACTGGCCGCCCTTTGCCATATTGTTTGCCGCCTTTACCCTGCAAATGATCTTTGACGGCGTGCGCGCCGGGCTTGGGCGCTTACCCGAACATGTAATTGATGATCTACAGCCGTTTCTGGATCGTCATGAGTCCCCGGAGGCACGCGAGCGACGGCGCAATCGTGAGCACTGGAAAACGGGCGCAGCCGTTTTCGTCGCGCTCGTGCTCGGCGTAATCCTGGCCGTCAACGTGTACGAGACGGCCAAATCGCTTGGCGAAGAGTCCGGGCCGGATCGCTATCAGGGCGGCATGGAGTGGGTTCGCAACCATGTGCCCGCCGGAGAGATGGTCTTTAACACGGACTGGGATGATTTCCCGAAGATGTTCTTTTACGACACGACGCACGCTTACGCTTCGGGGCTTGATCCGACCTATCTACTGGATAAAAATCCTGAGCTGTCGAAGCTCTACGAAGACATTACGCTCGGCAAGATAAAGGATGCCGCACCGATCATACGCGACCGCTTCGGCGCGCGCTACGTCTTCTCTGACAATGAAGATGTGCACAACGACTTCTATTTCAATGCGAAAGAGAGCGGTTGGTTCGAGATCGTCTATGAAGATGAAGAATGCACGGTGCTACACATACGCGACCAGAAGGGCGCAGCGCTGCCCGACGAAGAAGAGGGTAGTGATGATGAGACGGATGACGGCGGCGACGATGAACAGGGTAACGTACCTTGAAGGATGTCGAAGAATTGGCCGTCACCTAAGAGAGCTCTAGCCGAATGGGCTGTAAGATGAAAGAAATACTATTTCGACCGGGCGTGATGTTGTGTGCGATTATTCTTGCTGCCGTTTATCTGGGCGGTTGCAGGAAATCATCCGATTCGGTCAACGGCTCAGGCTCACCACAGGGACAGGCAACCGCGCCCACACCGAAGCGCACGGACTTTGAAGAGAAGCTGCAATATGTGCGCGAGGGCCAGTTCCATCGCATTTACGTCTTCACGCGCAAAGACGGCGGCGCGTTCGACAGGGATGACGTGGCATATCTGAACGCCAACTCCCCCGTCGGAGAGAAGACCAACATGAGAGTCAAAACGGACGATGGACGGCGCGTCGTGATCGGCACGAACTTTGAGTTTTCTCAGGAGAACTTCGACGCCCTCGGCAAGCGCTTCAATATCGAAGACTACACGGGAAGATAAAGGGGCTAAAAGAAATTAAGCAGAAGGCAACAAGAGCCTGCAGGCTCTTGTTGCCTTCGACGGTTTTCACTCTCTATTTCGCCGCCTTCTGAAAATCACCGGCTTTGATGATGGTGATCTTCGATGGGTCTATGTGGCGGCGCATGGCAGCCGTGACCTGCGCGGGCGTGAGCGCGGCGATCTTCCGTTCGAAATCTGCGTCCCACGCAAGCGTGCGGTTCATATAGAGACGAGCGGCGAGGGTGCGCGCCAGCACGGAATCCTGCGAGCGGTTGACCTGTTGGCCTTGCAGAAAGCCTGTCTTCGCCGCTTCAATCTCTTCACTGGTAAAACCGTCTTGCAGCACGCGTGCGATCTCCTCCTTGTAGGCCGCTTCAACGCGGGCGACGTTTTGCGGCGCGTAGATGGCAAACGAAGTGAACGTGCCGGACTTGTCGAGCGAGCTGACGAGGACGCGCGAGCCGACGCCGTAGCTCAAGCCCTCTTTGACGCGAATGCGCATACGCAGGCGCGAGTTATCGGAATTGCCCAGGATGTAATTGCCCAGCACGAGCGCCGGATAATCCGGGTCGTCGTCGCGCAACTGAATATTCAAGCCCGTCGTAAAGAAGGCGTTAGCCTTGTCCGGCGCTTCCAGAGATTTGTTGATCGAAGCGACATCCCTGTAAGGGTTGCTGAGTCGCTCAAATGGGAGCGGATTCTTCCAGTTGCCCAGTAGATCAAGACTTAGGCGCGCTATCTCTTTGTCATCGAAATCGCCGACTATCGCCAGCTCGCCGTTCGACGCGCCGTAAAAATCCGCATAAAACTTTCGCACCTCTTCGAGCGTCGCAGCCTTTATCATCTCAATCTGCTCTTCCGGCGTCGGGACATAGCGCGGGTCGCCCTTCGGATAAACACTAAGGTGACGATTCAAGGCGACGTTCGCCATCGCCTGCGGGTCGCTCCGCTGCTGCTCGATGTTCGCCAGGGCTTGTTGCTTGAGCTGCTCGAACTCGCTTTCAGGGAACGACGGCTCGCGCAGGACTTCCGTGACGAGCCTTAAGACCGCCGGAAGATTCTCGCGCACGGTCTCAATCGTGACGAAGGCCAGACTAGAGCTACCCGTCACGGACACGCTGGCCTTGAGGCGATTAAATTCATCCTGAATCTGCTGGCGCGTGCGCTTCTGCGTGCCGCGCATAAGCATCTGTCCAGCGAGCTGTGCAGCAGCCGCGCGGTTCATCAGGCTCTTTTCATCGCCGAAGCGCAAAGTCATCGCGGCCGTGACCGTACCGCCGCGAGTCTTTTTGGGCAGCAGCGCCAGTTTTAATCCGCCGGGCGTCTGGTTGCGAAGGGTACGCGTCTCGATGTTCGAGGGCGACGAGTCGAATGCTTCGCCGGTGCTGATGGCCGCAGCACCCTTGTAATCTTTGAGCATGGCGACCAGGTCGGGGACAGGGGGAATCTCCGCGCGATCAGGCTTCGCCGTCGGAATAAACATGGCGAGCGTGCGGTTCGATGATTTAAGGTATTTCGCTGCCGCGCGCCCTACATCTTCGGGCGTCACCTGCCGCAGCCGGTCGCGATGAAGGAAGAACAATCGCCAGTCTCCCATCCCCAGCCATTCGCTCATCGCCAGGCCGATGCGCTCCGAAGAATTGAATGTTTGCTCGATGCCTTTGAGTAGCACGGTGCGCGCTCTCTCGACCTCCTCTTTGGTGGGCGGCGTGGTGTTGAAGCTTTCGACCGTTTGCAGCAACGAGTCGCGCGCAGCATCGAGCGATGTATCCTGCCGAACCTCTGCAGCAAAGATGGCAACGCCCGGCTCGCGCAATTGAAAGCTGAATCCGGCTACGGAGCTTGCCTTCTTCGTCTCCACCAGCGCCTTGTGCAATCTCCCTGCGGGCCTCGCGCCGAGGACTTCAGTCAGCACGTCAACGGCAGCAAATTCCGGGTGCGAGCCCGAAGGCACATGATAGACGGCCTCGACCGCCTGCACATCGCCGGCGCGGCGCAAGGTCACGGCGCGCTCGCCGTCCTGCGTGGGCTCAGACGTGTAAGATTTTGGCAGCTCACGAGCGGGGCGCGGGATCGAAGAAAAACTCTTGTTGATGAGGTCGAGCGTTTTGCCTTCGTCGAACTGACCGGCGACGAGCAGCACGGCGTTGTCGGGTTGATAATAGTTGCGATAGAAAGCCTGCAACCTTTCAATCGGGACATTCTCAATATCGGAGCGAGCGCCGATGGTCGAGTTGCCGTAGTTATGCCAGAGGAACGCGGTCGAAATGGCGCGCTCAAGCATGACGCCTTGCGGATTATTCTCGCCCGCCTCAAACTCGTTGCGCACGACAGACATCTGGCTATCCAGGTCTTTCTTGGCGATGAAGGAGTTGATCATACGGTCTGCCTCCATCTCAATCGCCCAGCGCAGGTTCTCTTCCGTCGCGACGAATGTTTCGTAATAGTTGGTGCGATCCAGCCATGTCGTGCCGTTGCGCCTGGTGCCGTGGTCGGCAAACTCTTTAAGAAGGGCCGGATGATTCTTCGAGCCCATGAACAATAGATGTTCGAGCAAGTGGGCCATCCCCGTCTCACCGTAGTTCTCATTGCGCGAGCCGACCAGATAGGTGATGTTGACGGTGATTGTAGGCTTTGACGGATCGGGAAAGAGCAGCACGCGCAGTCCATTCTGCAAGCGATATTCCGTAATGCCCTCGACCGAGGTGATGCGCTCCACACCGCTCGGCAAAGCGGTAGCGGGCGCTGTAGTTGCACCTTGAGGCGCAGTCTGTTGCTGCGAGAGAGAAGCGCGCGCCGTTGTCGTCACCGACCCGACAAGCGCGCCGAGCATCAACCATGCAAAGGTTAATCGCGCTCGTCTGTTCAGATAAAAACTCATTATTAAACCCTCCAGGAAATTGCTGCATCGGCCCTCACCGTGGGCCGCAAATGGTTTGTTGATCTATGGTAGAAACGTCGGGCAGACGTTAACCCGGATTAAGGGGGATTATACGTGAAGACACTCTTTTTTGTTTCGGCGGCCCTTAGGGGACAAGCACGAGCTTGCCGAACTGCGCGCGATCCTGCATCAACTCGTGCGCGCGGCGCGCTTCCCGTAGCGGCAAGATGCGATCAACGACGGCGCGAATCATTCCGCGCTCGATAAACTTCATCGCAGCCAGAAGCTCTGCCTTCGAGCCCATGAATGAGCCGAGCAGCGCGACGTGACGATAGAAAACCTGTCGTAAGTCGGTGCGCGCATCGTAGCCGCTGGTTGCGCCGCAGGTGACGAGCCGACCGTCCTTCGCCAGCGACATAATCGAGCCCGGCCATGTCTCCGCGCCCGTATGCTCGAAGACCACGTCAACGCCACGCTTGCCGGTCAAGCGTCGCACCTCTTTGGGCCAATCCTCCCGCGTATAATTGACCACCTCGTCAGCGCCAAGCTCACGTGCTTTGGCGAGCTTTTCATCCGAGCCCGCGGTCGCAATAACGCGCGCCCCGCGAAGCTTTGCTATCTGGATACCGATTGATCCGACGCCGCTCCCGGCAGCATGTATCAGCACATCTTCACCCGGCTCGACACGTGCGCGTGTGACGAGCATGTGCCACGCCGTTACGGTCACAAGGGGCAGCGCCGCAGCTTCCTCCCAGCTCAAATTCGTCGGCTTCGGAATAACATTAACGCCGGGAGCCACGACCATCTCGGCATAGCCGCCATCGCGCCTGTAACCGAGAATGTCATACTCAGGGCAGAGATTATCCTGACCGCTCAGGCAGTCTATGCAATGCCCGCAGGAAACGCCGGGCTGCAACATCACCTCATCGCCCGCGCTCACCCAGGTAACGAGTTGGCCCACCTCGCGTACGACCCCCGCAATGTCATTGCCGAGAATGTGCGGGAGCGGAATCTCTATACCCGGCAATCCACCGCGCGCCCAGACATCCAGATGATTCAAAGCGCAGGCGCGCACTTCGACCAGAACTTCGTTCGCTTTGATGGAAGGGGCGGCCGCTTCCGCATACTGAAGCACCTCCGGCCCGCCATGTTCTTTGAAGATGACAGCTTTCATAAGTGTGAATTTTTTGCCGGCGAGAAACGAAAAAGCATAGCGGGTGCTCAGAGCGCCAAAGAGACGGGACTGGTTTCCGTCTCCTCCGGCGCAATGGGCTCTGCCGTTTGCTGGCGAGCGTGATAAGAGGAGCGCGTCAGCGGGCTCGATTCGACGTGACGAAATCCCAAAGCCACGCCGACCTCGCGCCAGCGCGCGAACTCTTCCGGCGTCACGTAGCGCTCGACGGGCAGACGGCGCTCGTAAGGTTGTAGATACTGTCCGATAGTCATGATGTCGCAAGAGACCGAGCGCAAATCCTTCATCAGGTCGACGACCTCATCGAAGGTCTCGCCCAATCCCACCATAATGCCGCTCTTGGTCAACATGCCGCGAGCCTCGCGGTCGCGCCTGCGGCCTGCGCGATCCAGAAGCTCAAGCGTCTGCCTGTAAACGGCGTCGGGACGCACGCGCTTATAGAGACGCGCGATGGTCTCCGTATTGTGATTCAACACATCGGGCTCGGCATCGAGCACGGTATCGAGCGACGCCTCGTCGCCGTTAAAATCCGGGATTAGGACTTCGACCTTGCATTCGGGATTCAGGGCGCGCACCTCACGAATCGTCTCGGCCCAATGCGCCGCGCCTCCGTCCGGAAGGTCGTCGCGATTGACGGAGGTGATGACGGCGTGCGCCAGATTCAGATGACGCACCGCTTCGGCGACGTGGCGCGGCTCGTCGCGGTCGAGGAGCCCCGGCTCGCCCTTACCGACGGCGCAGAAGCCGCAATGGCGCGTGCAGATGTCGCCCGCGAGCATAAAGGTGGCGGTGCGATCCGACCAGCATTCAAAGATATTCGGGCAGCGCGCCTCCTGGCAGACCGTGTGCAGGTTTAGTCCCTCGATCAGCCGCAGGACGTGGTTCTGGTTGGTCGGGTCGCCGAGGCGAATCCGCAGCCACTCCGGCTTAGGCTCTCGCGGCCGCCTGGCATTCGTGTTGATAACTTTTAGCTCGCGCCCCACAACAGGTACTCCAACTGGTTTTAATGTCTAAAGAATTTTACCATCCGCACGCCATCATTGTCGCGCGCCGGGGCAGCGTAGGGAACGCAAACGTGGTCGCCGAAAAAGCGAAAGCGGCGAGCCTCTCAACACTCGCCGCCTTCTCCTCAATCAAAGGAGACCTAAGATGCGTTCTTTTATTCACACACCCTGATCAACTGTTATTAAAGGGGACGCCCCTCTCCCTGTCAATCCAAATTATTTTGCAAATGTTAGGATTGATGTTCAGCGAACAATCTTTATCAGGAAGCAACAGCACGCCTCTCAAACCGAACTGTCATTGATGGTCTTAAACGATCAGGCTTGCCAGCATGCCGGGGTCAATGTTGCCGCCGGAGAGGATAACGCCGATGCGTTTGATGTCGGGGGGAAGTTTTCCGTAGAGAATGGCCGCGACCGCCGCCGCGCCCGTCGGCTCAACCAGAATCTTCAGGCGAAAGAGCAGGAAACGAAGCGCCTCGATGATCTCCGCATCCGAGACAGTCAGGACATCCTCAGCATTTTTTTGAAGGACGGGAAAGGTAAGCACGCCGGGTTGCTGATTGCGCATCCCATCGGCGATGGTCGGGGGCGGTGGGATCGAGACACGCTCGCCTTTGAGAAAAGACCGGCGCGTGTCATCCGCCGATTCCGCTTCGACGCCGAAGCATCGCGTCGAGGGATTGATGGCGAGCGCGACGGTGCTTGCGCCGGCGAACAGCCCGCCGCCGCCGCACGGTGTCATGATGCAATCAAGCTCGGGCACGTCCTCTAAAAGCTCCAGCGCGCACGTTCCCTGTCCGGCCATGATGAGATAATCGTCATAGGGCGAAACCAACACAAGGCGCTCGCGCTCTGCTATCTCACGTGCGAACGCTTCGCGGTCATCACGCTGGCGGTCATAAAAGACGACTTCAGCGCCATACCCGCGGGTCGCGGCGACCTTGGATTGAGGCGCATCACTGGGCATGGCGATGATAGCGCGCACATGAGCCTCGCGCGCCGCCAGCGCGACGGCCTGCGCATGATTGCCCGAAGAGAAGGCGACCACGCCGCGCCGTTTTTCATCTTCCGTCAGCGAAAGAATCTTATTTGTCGCGCCGCGAATCTTAAATGACCCTGTGCGCTGCATATTCTCGCACTTGAAGAAGACACGCCGCTGCGTTTGACCGGAGCGCGCACTGGCGGCCTCGTCAAAGGCGCGCGAAGTCAGGACGGGCGTGCGATGGACGCGCCCTTCAATGCGCGCCCTCGCCTCTTCGATCATTTCGAATGTGAATAACTGGGTCGGTTCTGCTGTAATCATATCCTCTAGAGCGGTAAGCTTATCGGGCCGGTGTGCGCGGCCTCCATTTCCTGCGGCGTGTCCTCTTCCGGCCTCATCTCGAAAACATCTGCGAAGCGCGCGACGACGCTGTCTTCAACCATGCGCATCTCAATAGCGCGCCCCAGCAACTCCTGCATAGAAGCGACGGGCTCACCCTCGCAGGCGATGATGAGATCGAAGAAGCTGAGATCGGTATTGATGTTGAGAGCGAAGCCATGCGTCGTCACCCAGCGTGCAATGTGCACGCCGATGGCAGCGACCTTGCCCGCGGTCGTATGTACGCCGGTCAGCCCTTTGATGCGAAATCCCTCGATCTGAAAATCCGCGAGCGTACGGATCAGGGCTTCTTCCATATCGCGAACGTAGCGATGAACGTCCTCGCGCTCCGGGCTCAGGTTGATGATGGGATAGCCGACAAGTTGGCCCAGGCCGTGATACGTGACCTTACCGCCGCGATTGGTCTCAAAAACAGTTACGCCACGCGCTTTCAAGGTTTCCGACGGTGTCAGGATGCCGGCCGCTTTTGCGCCACGGCCAAGGGTCAACGTGTGCGGATGCTCGACGAGCAGCAATGTGTCCGGCTGCTCACCCTTAAGGACTCTTTGCTCTGTCTCTTTCTGAACGGCGAGCGCCGCGCCGTATTCGAGCCGGCCCAGTCGTCGAACTTTTAAGAGTCTTTCTCTCATCACAAAAATTTGAAGCGCTCCCTATTGTAGCAGCACGGAGTAACGGTGGACGAGCCCGTCGTCTCGCGAGACACTTGACTACGCGCCGCTTTGCATCATAGCTTGAGCAACAAAGTAGCGTCAGACTCTACCGGAAGAATAAAGGCAGCGTCTTTATTATAGATGACTAAAGGAGGGTTACGGATTGAAACGCATCTCGATAATAGTTCTCGCCGGCCTGATATTGCTGGCCTTGACCGCCGATACAACCACCGCTTTCGGGCAAACGCGGCGGCGAGCCAACACCAGAAAGGGACGTACAGCTTCGACGAGAAATCAAAGAACCGAGCGCACGACGGCAACTAATAACACCAATACTACTACTGCCGCGCGAACGGCGGCCACACGCGTAGCCGACCAGATAAAATCCCTCGGCAAATTCCTCTACCTTTATGGGCCAATCTCGAAAGAGCTGGCGACGAGCGAAGCGGCGGCGCGCAGTAATAGTAGTAGAAGTGGCGGCCAATCGTCGTCCACTGAAACGGACGCGATAGGGCGCAACCGCGCGAAATTGAGAGAGGTCTTTCAGGATTACCGTGCGCAGATGGATGAGCTGGAGACATTGTTCAGCGGCAGCTCGGAGCTTCGTGTTTACTACACGCGGCTTTTGGGTGTGGCCGCAAGCGCAGCACAGGCCGAAAATGCGGTCGCCTCAGGTCGCTATGATGAAGCGGGTAGATCTCTTCTCGATGTGATGAGCCGTTTGACAGATGTTTTACTCGATATGCGAGAAAACTGAAACAACCAGTCGAGAGAGATGCGGCATCTGCCGGGTCTCAACTCAACGGCATGCCTTTTAAATTTTGGATCGGCGATAAGGTACTACTTGCGCTTGGCGTAGTAGCCTTGACGGGCGCGTATGATGAGTTGCGGGCGCGTCGGCAGACTGACACCGATGCGCAGGAACTTGCCGCTGGGCGACTCATCTTTCGCGTAGTACTGTAGAAGATATTGCGAGCGCAGCTCGGCGGTGATCCGTCGAAAGACCAGGTCGAGATTTTCCAGTTGTTCGGGAACGAAAGAGTTGCCGCCCGTCGCGTTCGCAAGTTGTTGCATTCCATCCTGCGCGCGCTGGCTGATGACATTGAGCCGCAACGCCTGACCGCTCGGATTGATCGAATAGAAAGTGACCTCCGCGCGCTGCACCTCGCGCTGCACCTCAAGCAGAATCTTATTGTAAATCCTTACTCTGGCTTGCGGCGTGACGGCATCCTGTTCCTCGCGCGTCGCGCCGATCGCCTTCTTCACCTTTTCGCTAAAGTTATCCTCGCCATCCGAGATGACGACGATCACGCGGCGATGCTGCGGCGGCGATGTCTGCCCAAGATAACGTGCCGCTTCGATAACCGTATCATAAAAGGCTGTCGGGCCTTTGGCCGCGTTAATATTGATAAGTCGCGCGGCGGCGCGGGCGGCTGTATCGCGTGCCAGCTCAAGACGCGGAGTCCTGTCAATAGCGAAAATGGTCGCGCGGTCGGCCGGCCTTAAGACCTGTTTGAGAAAACGCGAGGCGGCCTCTTTCTCGAAAGAGAAGCGTGCGTCAACGCTGCCGGAAACGTCCAGCAGGATGGCGATGTCTAAAGGAAGTTGTTCGGGGTTGCCGAGTTGCGCGATCTCCTGCGGTCGCCCGTCCTCTTCGAGACGAAAATCGGAGGCCGCAAGACCGAGCACGGGTTGACCCGACGCATCCGTAACAGAGACTGGCACAACCACCAGATTCGATGAAACGCGCACCACCTCATAGGCGCTATCGTCCGGTTCGGCGGGCGTCGGTGTTGGTTTCGGCCTCGGCGTAGGCATCACGGGCGGCGGCGGCAGGTCTTGCACTCTCGTCGGCGTAAGAGTCGTCGCCGTCTTCTTCTGCGCAAGCGCGCTCATCGAGAGCAGCGACATAGCCAGCCCGCATAACAGTAAGATGAAAGCCCTTTGTCCTTTAACCATAGTACGCATCAATCGAATCTATAGCAGATAAAAAAGAAGAGGGAAAGGCGAAGCTAATTTCGCTTTCGCCCTCCTCTCTTCCAATCTTTCCCCAACACACTTTTTCGGTCTCTTACGGGTTGGGCGATGTTGAAGATGTTTCCCCTGAGCTTGGAGTCGTTATCGTCGGCGCGGGCTGCACCAGTCCGCGATTGACGAGTATCTTAACCTCTACGCGACGATTCGCCTCGCGCCCTGCGCGCGTAGTGTTGTCCGCGATGGCCTGCGTCTCGCCGTAGCCGAAGGGCGTGACGATGCGTCTGAGCGGAATCTGGTGATTCTCTACGAGGTAGCGAACGACCGCATCGGCGCGCTGCTGGCTCAGGCGGCGATTCTTATCAACACTGCCGGTCGTATCCGTGAAGCCGGAAACTTCTATGACGAAGCCCTTGGCGATTCGTGCCTTGGTCGCCACGGAATCAAGCTGAGCTTTAGCCTCGCGCGAGAGCACGGCGCTGTTGACGCGGAAATTTATCGCCATCGTGTCCTGTACGACGTAATCGTCGAGCGCTGAGATACGGTCGTTGGTCGCGTTGACGCCTGCGACGGCAGCATCGGCGGTCTCCTGCGCGGCCTTCGCTCCACCTTTCGCCGCATTGGAAACGGCAGCCAGCTCATCTATCTGGCCTGAGAGGCGCTGCGCGTTCTGTTCGACCTGCCCAATCCTATTCTCGACAGGGTCAACGCGCGACTCGACCGTGCGGGCAACTCTCAAGTCGGATTCGTTAAACCTTATCTTCTCAGCCATGAGCTGGCCGTTAGCGTCACCCCGGCCTTCCACTTCGACATTGAGGCCACGCAAGATATTGGTCACGCCATAATTGGTTCCGCCACGCAGGAAACCGCCCTTGGACTTAACACTTGTCCTGTCGGTCAGGCGCACAACCGTGTCCACGCCGTTGTTGTCACGCACCGTAAAGGTATCGGCTTCACGACGCGTCACCACGCCCTTGAGCTTCATCTTCTGGCCGCTGGAAACGGAACGGACGTTGCCGGTCTGAGCCATCGCCGTCGGCGGTTTGATCCGCGCATCATCGGGCTGGCTGCTCGGGTCGCCCTGTCCGAGCGCGAGCGACGCCGAGGCCAGGACGAGACCGAAGGCGAGCATCAAAGTTTGAAACAGTCGGGATTTGTAAGCACTCATCTATTTTAACTCCATCGGCGAGCATGCTGTGTGGCCGCTAGAGGCAAGCATCACCAACACAGAACTCGCAGTTATGGCGAGCAGGCTGGAACAACGTGAACAGTGATCGAGCCAGCTCGCAGTTTAAGTCTTGTTAAGTCTTGGACGAACCTTTATCCATGTCTGCAAAGACGCTCTCAATACAGAGAACTTGCGCGAGGAAGGTTAACTCAAAGAAACAAAATCGCTTTACTTAATCGTAAACGCGAATTCTATCTAACAATCGAAGGAAGTCAAGCAGGCATATCCTGAGAAGGGGTGTCTTCGGGGGCTTATAAGGAATTCATTATCCGATTGTCACCGGATTGCAACAACGAGGAATGAAAAGGCAGATGCTAGATGCCGGATGTCAGATGCTAGTCAAAGCTTTTTACCGGTATCTGACATCCAGTATCCGACATCTGCCTTCAGATCGTGAACTGACCGGCTTCAAGCAGTTGCTTGACGTAGGCGAGGTACTTTTCAGCATCCGAGCCGTCAATGATGCGATGGTCAAAGCTCAATGCGAAAAAGGCCATCGAGCGAATCGCAATAAAGTCGTCGCCTTCGGGCGTGGTCATCACCTTCGGGCGCTTCTCAATCGCGCCGACGCCGAGAATGGCGACCTGCGGTTGGTTGATAATCGGTGTTCCGAAGAGCCCGCCGAAGACGCCCGGATTGGTGACGGTAAACGTGCCTCCGGCGACCTCGTCAGGTTTTAATTGTTTGCTGCGCGCACGCTCGGCCAGATCATTGGCGGCGCGTGCCAGGCCCGAGATCGAGAGATCATCGGCGCGCTTGATGACGGGAACGATCAATCCCCAATCGAGCGCCACGGCCATCCCCAGATTGATGTCGCGCTTGTAGATGATCTGTTCACCGCTGACCTGCGCATTAAAGATGGGGAATTTCCTGATCGCGCTGGTCACGGCCTGGAAGATGAAGGGCATAAAGGTAAGCTTCGTGCCCGTGCGTTCCTGAAAAGAGTTGCGGTGCTCGTCGCGCAGTTTGGCGATGCGCGTCATGTCTATCTCATAGACGGTCGTGACATGCGCAGAGGTGCGCCGCGACATGATCATGTGATCGGCGATCTTGCGGCGCATCACGCTCATCTGCTCGACGCGATCTTCGGCGGCCGCGTGCATGACAGCAGGCGTCGTAGCTTGCGGCGAAGCCTGGGCCGATGTTACCTCCTGCGCAGTCTGGCCAGCCTTCATGGCCTCCTGCGGCGACATCATTGCGCCAGATTCGATAAAGCTCAGAATGTCGTTCTTCGTCACGCGGCCACTCGCGCCTGTGCCTTCAAGGCGCGAAATGTCTATGCCGTGCTCGCGAGCGATGTTGCGAACCAGAGGGCTTGAGCGCGTGCGCCGCAACTCTTCCAACGTCTGCTCGCTTCCATTGCCGCCCGCGCCCCTCTGCGGCGGAGCAGCCGCCGCAGTAGTAGTAGTAGTAGTAGCGGCGGCTGGCGCAGCGGACGTTTGCCCGGCCCTCACTTCTTCGGCCGGTGCTGCCGGGGCGGTTGATGATTGAGACTGAGACGATGTTGTCGAAGCAGCCTGCTGCGTCGTTTCCGGCTGTGTTGCCGGGGCGGCAGCCGGCGGTGGTGGCGGCGGAGGAGGCGTCGGAGCGGCGACAGCGGCCTGCGAGGCTGGCGCGCTCGCGTTGGCCTGATCTCCACCCGACCCGTCTGTTTTCGCACCTTCGCCGTCCAGCACGGCGACCACCGTGTTGATCTCGACCGTCTCCCCTTCGTTGAACTTGATATCTGTGAGAGTTCCGGCTGCCGGAGACGGAATCTCCGCATCAACCTTGTCGGTGGAAATCTCAAACAGCGGCTCGTCGCGCTCGACGCGGTCGCCCACCTTCTTCAACCATTTTGTGATCGTCCCCTCCGCAATGGATTCGCCCATCTGCGGCATGACTATTTCTGTGCTCATAAAAACTCCCAAAGAAAGATGTCAGATGCCGGATGTTAGATACTAGAAAAAGACAATTTCTTACCAGCATCTGGCATCTTTTTATTCTGCTGTTGTCGGATCAATGACTGCTCTAATCTCTGATATACGGTTGGCGGGGAATCCGCCCTGTTGCGCGTGCTCGCGCACCATCTCTTCACTGGGCGCAATATAAACGCAGTAGATTTTGTCGTCAGTGACGTAGCTTTGCACCCACTGAATCTGCGGGCCCATATTTTGAAGCACGCCGCATGATTTCTGTGAAATGGAAGCAAGCTCCTGCTCGGATAACTTTCCGGCTTCGGGAATCTCGCGCTCGATAACATATTTAGGCATAACCGTCTCTCCTCGCTCGTCTTAATAGGCTGCTAATTTGCGCGCCGCATCCAACACATCTTTGGTCTGCGGCAGATAGTATTCTTCGAGCGGCGGTGAATAAGGCACGGGCGTATCAATCGAAGCGACGCGCACGACCGGAGCATCCAGCCACTCGAAAGCCTCCTCAGCAATGGTCGCGGCGATCTCGCCGCCGATGCCGCCCGTGCGTGATGCTTCATGCAGCACCAGCACCTTGCTCGTCTTTTTGACGCTCGCCAGGATGGCCGCCTTGTCGAGCGGCGCGAGCGTGCGCAGATCTATGATTTCCACATCCAATCCTTCTCTCTCCAATTCTTCCGCTGCATCGAGGGCCGTCAAAACCATCGCGCCGAAGGTGATGATAGAAAGATCGCGTCCCTCGCGCGCCGTTCGTGCCTTACCGATCTCGACCGTGTAGTCATCAGTCGGCAATTCCTCGCGAAGGCGCGGCAGGCGATAAAGCTTCTTGTGCTCGAAGAAGATAACGGGGTCCGGGTCGCGGATCGCCGCTTTGATCAAACCCTTCGCATCGTAAGCGGTCGAGGGCTCGACGATCTTCAGACCGGCGGTGTTGAGAAAGAACGCCTCGGCATTAATAGAATGAAACGGGCCGGCGTGGACGCCGCTGCCGCATGGGCCGCGAAAGACGGCCGGAATGGGCGCGCCCCAGCGATAACGGCACTTGGCAGCGTAGTTGGTAAGCATGTCGAAGCCCGCGGAGATAAAGTCAATAAACTGAAACTCCGCGACCGGGCGCATTCCCATCAGCGCCGCGCCGCACGCCGCGCCGACAATCGCCGCCTCAGAGATCGGAGTATCAATCACACGCTCCGCGCCGAACTCGTCAATCAGCCCGTCCGTGACTTTGAACGCGCCGCCGTATGCGCCGACATCCTCGCCGATGACGAAGACCGCAGGGTCGCGCTCCATCTCTTCCCAGATGCCCTGGCGAATCGCTTCGACAAAAGTGGCCGTGCCGCCACGCGCGGGCCTGTTTGATTTATGCTCTTTTCTGGTTGCAGTTGACATATAAAGATAAGCTGACGACGATCTTTAATCTCCCCCAAAAACTTTTGGACGAAACGCAGGCGGAACGATCTTATTATCAAAAACACCGTACGCGGCCTGTTCCGCTTCGGGCATCGGCGACGATTCGGCCCAGGCGACATCTTCGTCCAGCTCGCGTTCGATCCCTACCGCCATCTCGTCGAGTTTTTCGCGCGTCGCCGTTCCTTGCTCAATCAAGTATGCTTCGTAGCGATCAACGGGATCGTTTTGCTTCTCCCAGTATTCAATCTCTTCTGTTGGGACGTAGCGTTGATCGTCATGCTCGGCGTGGCCTTTGCGCCGGTAGGTCTTGGCTTCGATCAGGACAGCACCATTGCCGGAGCGCGCGTACTCCGCCGCACGCTTTGTTACTTCATAACAGGCGATGATGTCGTTGCCGTCAACGATGTGGCCCGGAATGCCGTAGCCCGCAGCCTTCTCGGCCAAATCTTTAACAGCCGTTTGCAAGGATGTCGGCGTCGAGTAAGCGTAATGATTGTACTCCGCGATGACGATCAAGGGCAGACGCTGGACGGCGGCGAAGTTTAATCCCTCGTGAAACGCGCCCGTGCTCATCCCGCCGTCGCCGATGTAGGCGAGCGCGACCAGTTCTTTCTTCTGAAGGCGCGCGCCCAAAAGTACGCCCGTCATGACCGGGATCATATCGCCTAGATGCGAGATAGGCCCGATAAACCCCTTCTCCATATCACCAAAGTGGATGTTCAGATCGCGCCCGCCCGAAGGCCCCCAGGCTTTCGCCATATACTGCGCGAAAATATCGCGCGCCCGTATGCCTTTGACGAGCACCGCGCCCAGATCGCGTATCAACGGCGTGATGAAATCCTGCGGCTGAAGGGCATAGGCTGTGCCGACGGCGGTCGCCTCCTGTCCGAGCGAGCGAAACACGCCGCCCACCACCTTTGTCTGGCGATAGAGATTGACCAGTCGCTCCTCGACAGAGCGCGTCAGCTTCAGGTAGTGATAAAGCTCCAGCATCTGCTCTACGTTGAGCGTCGTCTCGGTCGTGCATGTCAGCTTCCCGACCTCTGTTACCACAGTGCCCGTCTCTGCCGCTTCCGCGTCTTTGCGTCGTGTCTCTTTTTTCATAAGCGAGTATTCAGTAATCAGTAATCAGTCAGTCAGTAAAAAGCTGGAAGCTGATAACTGACTGCTGACTACTGATTGCTTTTACATATGTATCGTCAGGCCGTGAATGCCTTCGGCGGCTTCCATGACCGCTTCGGAGATGGTCGGGTGGGCGTGCATGGTACGGCCCAGTTCCTCTGCCGTTGATTCGAGCTGCATGGCGACGCAGGCTTCGGCGATCAACTCTGTGGCGTGCGGGCCGATGATGTGAACGCCCAGCAGCTCATCATATTTCGATTCGCTGACGACCTTGACGAAGCCCTCTTCTTCACCGAGGATGCGCGCCTTGCCCGAAGCCGAGAACGGAAACTTCGCTACCTTAACGTCGTAGCCTTCTGCGCGCGCCCTCGCTTCCGTGAGACCGACGGAGGCGACTTCCGGGTCGCAGTAAGTGCAGGACGGAACGAGGCGCATGTTGATCGGCTCAGCTTGTTGGCCCGCGCACTGCTCGACCGCGAGGATGCCCTCTTTGGAGGCCAGATGGGCCAGCCACGGCGTCGGAATCACATCGCCGATGGCGTAAACGCCTTGCTCGCCCGTGCGTAAGTATTCGTCCACCTGAATCGCGCCGCGCTCCACCTTGATCTTGGTGCCTTCCAACCCCAGTCCTTCGATAAAAGGCATGCGGCCCACGGCGACCAGCAACATATCTGCTTCGAGCGTGACGGCCTCCCCTTTGGAAGTCTTGCCCGTGAGGCGAACTCCCTTATCGGTCTTCTCCAGCTTTTCGAGCTTGGTATCGAGCTGAGATTTTATCTTGCGCTTGCGAAACGATTTCTCAAGCTCTTTGGAAATCTCTTCGTCTTCGAGCGGCAAAAGGCGCGGCATCAATTCGACAATCGTCGTCTCGCAGCCGAAGCGCGAATAGACGGACGCGAACTCGACGCCGACCGCGCCCGCGCCCATCACGATCAGGGATTTTGGAACTTCTTTTAATTCCAGAATGTGATCGCTATTAACCACGCTTGCGCCGTCCGTCTCAAAACCGGGAATTGGCCGCACAACTGAGCCCGTAGCGATGATGATGTTTTTGGTATTGATGGTTTCTTTCTTGTCGCCTTCGCCCGTTACTTCGACCTTGCCCGGAAGCGCGAGCCGGCCGTAACCCTTAAAGACCGTGACCGTATTCTTCTTCATCAGAAACTCTATGCCCTTAGAGTTTTTCATGACGACCTTCTCTTTGCGCTTCTGCACATCGGCGAAGGCGAGCTTGATCTCGGAAGCCTGCACGCCGAACTCCCCTGCGTGCTGCATCTGTTCATAAACGTGCGCCGACATCAAAAGCTGTTTCGTCGGGATACAACCCCTCAGCGTACACGTCCCGCCAAGTCGCTTATCCTTTTCGACGATAGCCACCTTCAATCCCAACTGCGAAGCGCGAATCGCCGCCACGTAACCACCCGGCCCGCTCCCGATAATCGTCACATCAAATTGTTCCGTCGCCAATGTTTGGTTTCCTCACTTTGAAAGGTAATCAGCAATCAGTAGTCAGTTTTCAGCTAAAAGCGATTGAAACTGATTACTGATTGCTGACTACTGATTACTTTGTTTCTGTTTCCACTCTTCGATCTGCGCGGCGTGATGCGCCATGTGCCGGAACGTGACGCCTTCGATGAACTTGTAGGTGGGCGACGATTCGTCTATCTCATCGGGCAAGGTTGCGATCAAGCCCTGCATACGGCTATGCGCCGCATCGAATTCAGCGCGCACTTCACCGAAGGAACGCTCGCGGCGATCTTCGACCGCCTGTGCGTTGAAATCATCTATCATCTCTTTGTTAAGACGCTGCGGCTTCCACGTGCCCGCCTGAATCTCGCTGACAATGTTCGCTCCCTGAATCTCCCAGGCGACGACGTGCGCGAGCGCATCCCTGACAGACCACTGTGAATTCAACCCCACGCGCGTCCCCTGCTCTTCGGTCAATCCTTCGAGAGCCTTCGCAAGCTGCGCATGTGAATCGCCCACGCGCTGCTCAATCTCTGTCTTCTTCATAGCGTTAGTCCTCTACCCAGAGCACAAGTGATAACACTCAAGCATCGCCCGGTCTCTGTAGCTTCTTTGAGTAACAAGTCCAGACGGTTAGTATATATGCGTTGTCAGTGCTTTTACAAAAGAGCGGCATTATAATCGCTCCCACGCTTTTCATCCAATCCCGCTGGGCGCAGGGCCGCTCCTACGGTTTCCCTGCCGTTAAATTGAAACGAGGCCGACAGAGTATGAAACATTCCGAAGGGTTCCTGAAAATGGTCGAAGATGCCAAGGGCCGTATCCCCGAAGTAACGGTCGAACAAACACGCACCATTTTAGAAGACGACAAAGACGCCCTCCTGATTGATGTCCGCGAAGACAACGAATGGGCCGCAGGCCATGCCGAGGGCGCACAACACCTGGGCCGTGGCATCATCGAACGCGATATTGAACAGACAGTCCCCGACAAACAGACACACATCATCCTCTACTGCGGCGGCGGCTACCGCTCGGCGCTGGCCGCAGACTCGCTCCTACGCATGGGATACGAGTACGTCTATTCGATGGAAGGCGGCTGGAAAGCCTGGAATGAGGCCGGAGCGCCCCTCGAAAAGATCAAGAGCGCGTCTGATGATTCATCCCCCGATGAAACAGTTCAGAATAAGAAGCGTAAGCCCCGAGCTAAATCGTGACGGGAAGCATAAAGGAATTCCATTATCTCTCAAGCTTTTCGATCCAGACGATGAGCAATGACTTGTCCAGCTCCTTAACCATTTTGTGAGAGGTTGGATTGAAACGAACCATACTCTCTTTTCAAGACGTGACCAGCGAGGCGTCGCTGGCGGGACGAGAGGATAGCTGTGATTGTGCGAGCTTGCGCCATTGGCGGAGTTGAGGAGAGCGGCGGTAATATGGCATCTCTAAAGTCGGACGCAAATTATACTTTCTTCAATCTTTCCTGTCTCTAAATTTCGAGCGGCGGAGTTTATCGCGCGCGGAAACCGCCCGAACATACAACGAGGAAGCGGAATTATCCTGCTGTTTTACCTCTCCGGCGCAACTGCCGGGGGCGTGTGATCTGTTGTACAATCGTACTCAAGAGCTTTTTCGAGCGTCAATAAATGTGGGCTTGAACGGCCAGAAGTCTTAACGGGCGTGGGCTTCCTGCTAGTCTTAAGAAAGGGATAAACTCTCGGATGTCAATAGAAGCCGGAACGCAGCAGAAGGAAGGCAACGAGCTGGAGATGCGTGTCGAGACCGATTCGATGGGCCAGATCGAAGTCCCTGCGGATAAGTACTGGGGCGCGCAAACCGAGCGTTCCCTGATTCACTTCAATATCGGCGATGACCGGATGCCGCGCGAGATGATTCGCGCGCTCGGCATTCTCAAAAAAGCCGCCGCGCACGTCAATCGGGATTTGGAGAAGCTGCCCGCCGATAAGTCGGAGTTGATCGCGCGCGCTTGCGACGAAGTGATAGAGGGAAAGCTGGACGAGCATTTCCCTTTGCGCGTGTGGCAGACGGGGAGCGGCACGCAGACCAACATGAACGCCAACGAGGTCATCTCGAATCGCGCGATTGAGATCGCGGGCGGAATATTGGGAAGCAAGAAGCCCGTGCATCCCAATGATGATGTCAATATGTCGCAGTCGTCGAATGATACTTTTCCGACGGCCATGCACATCGCGGCTGCCGAGCAGATGAACAAGCTTATCCCTGAGGTTCAAAAAGTTCACGACGCGATTGATGCCAAGGCCAAACAGTTCGCGGACGTGGTCAAGATCGGTCGTACACACCTTCAGGATGCGACGCCTTTGACGGTCGGGCAGGAGATGTCCGGTTGGGCCAGCCTACTGGAGCGCGACATCGAGCGGCTGCGAATGGTCTTGCCCGGACTCTATGATCTTGCTATCGGCGGCACGGCTGTCGGCACGGGGCTCAACTCGCACCCGGAATTCGGCGAGCGAGCGGCCAACGCAATCGCCGAACTGACCGGACTTCCGTTCAAGTCACACCCGAACAAGTTCGCAGCCCTCTCGGCGCATGATGAGATCGTTTTCGCAAGCGGCGCTCTGAAGACTCTCGCCGGATCGCTAATGAAGATCGCCAACGATATTCGCTGGCTGGCTTCGGGGCCGCGCGCCGGCTTCGGCGAGTTGATTCTGCCGGAAAACGAGCCCGGCTCTTCGATCATGCCGGGCAAAGTCAATCCTACTCAGTCTGAAGCGATGACGATGGTCGCCGTACAGGTCTTCGGTAATGATGCCGCGATTGGTTTCGCGGGCTCGCAGGGTAACTTCGAGCTGAATGTCTTTAACCCTGTGATGATTCACAATCTGCTGCACTCGATTCGGCTGATGCACGACGCCTGTCATGGCTTCGTTGATTACTGCATCAGTGGAATAGAGCTTAACCGCGAACGGATCGAAGAGAATTTGTGCAACTCCCTCATGCTTGTGACGGCGCTCAATCCATACATCGGCTACGACAATGCCGCCAAAATCGCCAAGAACGCGCATAAGCGAGGGCTATCTTTGCGCGAGTCCGCGATTGAACTCGGTCTCCTGACGGGCGAGCAGTTTGACCAGTACGTCAAACCCGAAGAGATGACGCACCCATAAAAGTAGATGTCAGATGCTGGATGTCAGATGTTGGTTAAAAGCCTTTACCAGCGTCTAGAACTTAACCTGTGATATCTGCTTTTACATCTTGAGGGGACGGTTTCGCATCTAAATTGGTGCGAGCGCGAGCGGGATTTGCGGCGCTTTCGTGGGGAGTTTAGAAGCTCAGGTCGGAGCATTGATTGCAGGCTTGCAGAGCGTTTCTTAAAGTAAGTATAGTTGCCCGTTTGATGATCCGACCGCTTGATGGCTGATCGCGGCTGCGGGGTTACGCAGGCGAAGGCATCGAAGGAGATCGAAGATGACTTCAGTCCAAGAGATACAAAAGACGCCTGCTCTCGAAGATTACTTCGGACGCTCGGATGCCGAGCTGAGCGAGCGCATCAGCGCGGCGCGCCATGATCTGGGCTCACGCCTGGTCATCCTCGGTCATCACTACCAGCGTGACGACGTGATCTGTCATGCGGATTTGACGGGCGACTCGTTCAAGCTGTCGAAGATGGCGTCGGAGCGACCAGAAGCGGAATTTATCGTCTTCTGCGGCGTACACTTTATGGCCGAATCCGCAGATATTCTTTCGGCTCCGCATCAGAAAGTTATCCTGCCGGACATGGGCGCGGGCTGCTCTATGGCCGATATGGCCTCGTCGGAGCAGGTCGAGGATGCCTGGGATCAACTGGCGTCAATCGGTATTCAAGACGATTTTCGCGTGCTGCCGATCACTTACATGAACTCGACCGCTGCGCTCAAGGCTTTCTGCGGACGTAATGGGGGGCTGGTTTGTACCTCGTCGAATGCAGTCCCGCTTTTTGAAAAGAGTTTGAAGGAGGCCGATAAGCTCTTCTTCTTTCCCGATCAGCATCTGGGCCGCAACACTGGCGCTAAGTTCGGTATCCCGCTCGACGAGATGGTCGTCTGGGACCCGTTCAAAGATCTTGGCGGAAACACGGAAGAGCAACTTCGCCGCGCGCGACTGATCCTTTGGAAAGGCCACTGTTCCGTGCATGGCCGCTTCCGCGAGTGGCACGTCGAGCAGGTGCGCCGGGAAGTGCCGGGCATCAACGTACTGGTTCACCCGGAATGCACTTACGAGGTTGTGCAGAAGAGCGACCTTAACGGCTCGACCGAGTTCATCATAAAAACTCTGGAGGCCGCGCCTTCGGGGTCGAAGTGGGCCATCGGTACTGAGGTTAATCTCGTCAACCGTTTGATCGAGCGATTTCCCGATAAGCATATTCAACTGCTCGCGCCGGACCTGTGCATGTGCGCGACGATGTATCGGATCGCGCCGCAGAATCTGGCATGGGCGCTGGAATCTCTGCTGGCAGGCGTGGTCGTCAATCAGATCAGCGTGCCGGAAGACGTGGCGCATTGGGCGCGCGTGGCGCTTGACCGAATGCTCGCGATTCAGTAAGGTCTCGTTCGCCGTGACGAGTAATGAGTGACAGGTGAGAGGACTTAAAACCCAAGGGTTGCAGGTCTGATTGCCTGTCACTCTTCGCTTGTCGCTTGAGCGGGGAGGGGGAAGCGAAGCTTTGGCTGATCCGAATGATCGCGTCGAGGAAAACGTTCCAGGCCCTTACTACGTTGATTCGCTATGCATAGATTGCGATGTGTGCCGGGACACAGCGCCGGACAACTTCACACGCTCGGACGATAACGGTTATTCCTACGTCTTTAAGCAGCCCGCAGGGCAAGAAGAGCGCGAGCTGTGTGAAGAGGCGCTCACCGCCTGCCCCGTCGAAGCCATCGGCAACGATGGATAAGGCCATTTTTATTGGCTAACGGATTGAATAAAGGCGAGGACTTGTCTTTCAATCCAAAATCGGCAATCTGAAATCCAAAATCATTAAATCGCAATCTTGATCCACCCGTCTTCGATCCGCACTTCATAACGCTCGACGGCTGAGTGTGGACGGTTGATGCACGCACCTGTGGTAACGTCGAAGCGCCAGCCGTGCCAGTCGCATTCGATGATGTGGCCGCGCAAGTTTCCGTCAGCGAGGGGCGCGCCCTTGTGCGGGCAAAAATTCTCGATTGCATAAAACTCGCCGCCGACATTGTAAAGGGCCAGTTCCGTTCCATCCAGCAGCTCGACGGTCGCACCACGCCCCTGCGGCACATCCTCTGCGCGACCGACCGTGATAGTGTTACCCTGTCGCCTGGGCTTTTTATTATTGCCGGATTTTGATTTGAATGTTTGCATCGCGGCGAAAGCGTAGCAAATCAGGGAGCCTAGCGGCAACCGCGCAAGTTTCCATTGGCATGCGCGTTCTTTAATTCGGCCAGGGCATGCATCTCTCCCGGTGTCCACAAGGTCCAATAGACAAACGAGTGGAAAGGGAGAAGAAAAAATGAGAAGGCATCTTTTAACCTGGACGGGCGTGCTTGCGCTCGTCGTTCTTTGTACGGCGCAAGTTTTTGCCAAAGAGATCAACGTGCGAGGCAGGCTCGGAAGAACCGTGGAAGCAGGCGGCTGGTTGATCCTGACGGATGCGCAGAAATACTTGATCCTTAATCCGCAGCGCTTTCAAAACGAGAGCTGGTTTCGCGAGGGCGCAGGCGTAGAGGCAACGGGCGAAACCAAAACGGATGTGGTCACAATCTACCAGGAGGGAATCCCCTTTGAGGTGCGTTCAATGCGCCCTTCAGAGGAGGGCGCGCGAGGCAACGACGCGGCGGCGGCGGGCTCATCCAGACGTGCGACGCGCGTGATGGTGAGCGGTGATTCGATTGTGCAGGCCCAACCCGATACGGCCATCATCAACATCTCCGTCATTACGCAGAACAAAAGCGCGCTCAATGCTCAACAGGAGAACGCCAATCGTAGCGATCAGGTAGTGCGCGCGGTCAAGGCTGCGGCAGGCGCGGGCGCTGAAGTCAAGACGAGCGGTTATAACCTGCAACCGATAACAGTCTATAAAGAGGGCCAGCCGCCGATCATTACCGGCTATCAGGCGAGCAATAGCGTGACGGTCACGATGTCTGATCTGACGAAGGTCGGGGCAGTGATAGATGCTGCATCGCAGGCGGGCGCAAACAACATCAACGGCGTCTCCTTCACCCTTCGTAAAGACCGTCCGGCGAAGGATCAGGCACTCGCTGACGCCACGCGCGCAGCGGTCGGCAAAGCGCAGACAATCGCGCAGGCGCTGGGCGGGCGCGTCTCACGCATCATCGAAGTGCAGGAAGCGGGCCTCACGCCGCGACCCGTTTATGATGCCGAATACGGAAGGAATCGCATGATGGCCCAGAGCGCAGCCGCGCCGACTCCGATTGAGGTGGGCACGCTCGACATCACCTCGCAGGTGCAATTGATCGCTGAGATCGAAGCGGGACAGTAAGCGAAAAGCGGAAAGAAACACTAAAAAGCGAGAGACCCCGGCCGGGGCCTCTCGCTTTTTGACTTACAAGTGCGATGAGATTTTCAGCTTTTGCGAGCCGAAGAGATCAGGCTTGCGGCGCGCTCATCGCACGAAAGATGGCTGCCCTAAGGCCGTCCAGTTCCGGCTTGACCACCCAGTCCTGCGCGCCACACTTCAATGCCGAGCTAAGTTGTTCGGGGGTATCTCCCGAATAGAAGATGATCGGCGTCGTAAGATCGAACTCTCGAATCTTCTCGCACAACTCCGTACCGCTTCCATCAGGCAATCTTGTGTCAAGCAGGTAAAGATCAAACAGCCCGCTCTGCGCCAGTCGTAAGCCGCTGGCTATGCTTCCTGCTGTCGCAACCTCGTAGTTTGAAGAGCCTAGCCATGCCTTGACCATAGAGCGTGTGTCTTCGTGATCGTCAACGAACAGGATACGGGGGATTGTGTTCTGCATCTCGAACCTCGACTGGAAGAAAGGAAAAACCGGGTTTAGACGTTAGCCATGAAGCATGAGCGCTGTGAGGATTTGCCCTTATGCAAGACCGTGTTATAGCGATCAGACTTTACGACCCTAGTGATACAGCATTTATAAGTTAAAAGCAAGAGACTGTCTGTACGCCATCGCACATTGCACATGACCCTTGCCAGCTCGTTTGCCCTGTGGAAGTCAAACGACCACCGGGCAGAACTTTGTGGCCTTCTCCTTATGCCGTCAGTGGTGGAATTCCTTCCGCCTGCCTTTCGTAAAGAGTTTAACTAATATTCCAAAACAGACCCGCTACTCTCTGATCGAACTGGCAATCTCCTGCGAAGCGAGTATAATTTGACTTCAAGTTCCCTTAATGAATTTTGAGATCGAGTCGGGTGGTTGCCGCTCTTACGAAATGTGTGACGCGCGCCGCCACGGACTTAACCCCGTCCGGCCTGGGGCCAGGGGGCGATTGTTTTATTCACTTGCAAATGGGGGAGGAAGATCATGTCAAGAGGTCGTGACAACAGAGACGATGAGGAGATGGGCTCTTACGGTGGTGGCGGCGGTGCGCGCCGTCGCAGCAGCGGTAGCGGTTTCGATGATCGCAACAGTGGATCGGATCGCGCGGACTATCGCACCGGCGGCGGCTATCGCGAGAGGGATTCCGGTTACGACGACCCTTATAGAGCATCGCGTGGTCGCAGTTACGGCGGCGGTGAGCGCCTCGATTCCGGTCGTGGCGGCTACAATGATCGCACTATGGATTACGGCGAAGATGAAAGGCGTTACAGCGATTCTCGTGGCGAGCGCGATACGGAAGACCGTTCATGGGTTGATGAGGGGCGCGACTATTTGCGACGTACCTTCGGCGGGCGCGAGCGCGTCCGTGGTCGTTCCCGCTCGCGCCTGCGCTGCCGCGATATAATGACCCGCGACGTGACGGTCGCGACGCGCGACACATCGCTGCAAGAGGTCGCCGCGATGATGCGCGAAGAGGACACGGGTATCATTCCCGTGGTTGATCGCGAGGACGCCCCAGCCTTGACGGGCGAAGGCAATATCGCGGATGCACCCAAAATCAACAATCGCATGCGCGGCAACGGCAAACTCGTCGGACTGATAACAGACCGCGACATCGTGGTGCGCGCCGTCGCCGAGGGCAAAGACGCCAAGACCACGCGCGCCGAAGAGGTAATGACCGCGGATATTCACTCGGCGCACCCGAATGATCGTGTCATTGATGCGATTCGCAAGATGGGCGACAAACAGGTCAGGCGTATCCCTGTCGTCGGCGAGAACGGCCAACTGCGCGGCATCATCTCAATGGCCGACATCGCTCTGGAAACAGAAGAGGATGAAGAACTGGCCGATGCGCTCGAAGAGATTTCCAGCGGCGCTTCGTTCTGGGGCAAAGTATTTTAATAAAGCGAGTAATCAGTAATCAGCAGTCAGTCATCAGCCAAAAGCGATGAAAAACTGGTTGCTGATTACTGATTACTGATTACTTTTTTTATGGCAAATTCGGTTGAGCGTTATTTCAGGCTGTTGCACGGCGAGCGCAAGGTGCGTCCGGGCCACAGAACCTGGTGTCCGGCGGCGGATATTTACAGGACTCCGGAGGGATGGATCGTCAAGGTTGATCTGGCAGGCGTCACTTCGGATGATCTGGAGATCACTATCAGCGGCGCGACCCTGCATTTATCGGGTTGCCGCCGCGATACCTTCTACGGCGAAGGCGTCACCTACCAGCAACTGGAAATCACTTACAGCCGCTTTGAAAAGACGCTTCAGTTTCCCTGCGCCATCGAAGGCGCGACGCTCGTGCGGGATTACCGCGACGGGCTGCTCATACTCCATCTGCGCGGCGCAGAAAATTGTGAAGAAAGGACGAGCGATGAACGATAAACGGTGAATGCGAGAAACCGGAGCTTTGCTGTTCCGGATTCATCGTTCGTTGTTCAAGGATGCCTGGGTTTGGTTATGGCTGAGACGAGAGAAAATATTCCCGCGCCGGAGAATGCGCTAGAAGAAACGCCGCAGAGCAATACGGAGCAGGCGTCTGACGCGACGACGCCCGGCCCTGCTGTCCCGTTCGAGATCAGCGTCCTGCCTTTGCAAAATACGACGCTCTTTCCTGAAACGGTTGTGCCTCTGGCCGTTGGTCGCACACGCTCGGTGGCGGCGGTCGAATCGGCGCTCGCGACGCCTGAGAAACTGATCGCCTGCGTCAGCGCGCGCTCGGAAAACGTGACGGGCGCTGACGCCATGCCCGCCGATCTCTACGATGTGGGCACGCTCGTCATGGTCAAGCGCATGCAGCGCATAGATGACGGAGTACACCTCATTGTGCAGGGCACGGAGCGGATAAAGATTCTCGAATGGACGCAGGAACAGCCCTTCCTACGTGCGCGCGTTGAGGTACTGCCGGAACTTAAAACCGTTGACGTGGACGCGGTCGAAGCCACCAAGCGAAACGTGCAGGCGCTTATACAACAGGCGCTCGCCCTGTTGCCGCAGGTGCCTGCCGAGGTGCGCAGCGCCGTGCTGACCGCAGATGATCCCATCCGGCTCGCCTATTTCCTCGCCTCCGTCCTCAATCTGGGCGTCGAGCAGGAGCAAAAGATGCTCGAAGCGGAGACCGTAGATCAGCTTATCCTGCTGGCTCATAACTATCTCTCTCGCGAGCTGGAGATCATGCAGATTCGCACGAAGATCTCATCGCAGGCACAAACCGAGATAGACAAACAACAGCGCGATTACATCCTGCGCCAGCAGATGAAGGCGATTCAGAAAGAGCTTGGTGACGATGAAGGCGGAGAGCGCGCCGAAGCCGAATTGCTGCGCGAGCGTCTCGAAGAGGCAGACCTGCCTGATGATGTGCGCAAGGAGGCAGAGCGCGAGCTGAAGCGCATGGAAAGGCTTCCCGCCGCTGCGCCCGATTATCACGTCATACGCACCTACCTCGAATACGTGCTTGAGTTGCCGTGGAAAAAATCTACGGAAGACAAGCTGGATTTGAAAGAGGCGCGGCGCATCCTCGACGAAGATCATTACGGTCTGGAAGACATCAAGGAGCGCATACTGGAATTCCTCGCCGTCATCAAACTCAGACCGGACGCGAAAAGCCCTATCCTGTGTTTCGCAGGCCCGCCCGGTGTCGGCAAGACATCCCTGGGGCGCTCGATTGCGCGCGCACTGGGCCGCGAGTTCGAGCGTCTATCTTTGGGCGGCGTGCGTGACGAGGCAGAGCTGCGCGGCCATCGCCGCACCTATATCGGCGCGATGCCCGGTCGCATCGTTCAATCCATACGCCGCGCGGGTGTCAACAACCCGGTTATGATGCTCGACGAGATAGACAAGCTAGGCGCTGATTACAGAGGCGACCCTGCGGCCGCGCTGCTGGAGATTTTAGACCCGCAGCAGAACAACAGCTTCCGCGATCACTATCTGGATTTGCCATTCGATCTTTCTAAGGTCTTCTTTATTGCGACCGCCAATCAGCTTGGGCCCATCCCCGCCCCCTTGCGCGACCGCATGGAGATCATCCAGTTGACGGGTTACAGCGATCAGGAGAAGCTGCACATCGCACGTCAGTATTTAGTCCCAAGACAGGTTCAGGAGAACGGGCTCGACGCGGATCGGTTCGAGATCACGGATGCTGCGATCATGTTATTAGCCGCGCGCTACACGCGCGAGGCAGGTGTGAGACAGATAGAGCGCACTATCGGCCAGTTAGTGCGTAAAGCCGCGCTCAAGGTAGCGCAGGGCGAGACGGAGAAAGTATCCGTTGATGCGGGCGATCTTAAGGAGTTCCTGGGCGCGCCGCGCTTTTACCCGGAAGAGGCACGCAAGGAGTTGCCAGCGGGAGTGGCGACGGGAATGGCCTGGACGGAGATGGGCGGGCAGGTGCTCTTTATTGAGGCGACGCTTCTGCCGGGCGGCTCCGGCTTTACGACGACGGGCCAGCTAGGCGAAGTGATGCAGGAGTCTGCGCGTGCGGCACGCTCATATCTCTGGTCGCACGCCGCCGAGTTCGGCATTGATCCTGAGATGTTTAAGGGCTATGGCGTACACTTGCATGTTCCCGCCGGGGCGATTCCAAAGGATGGGCCGAGCGCGGGCGTGACGATCACGTCGGCTCTCGCCTCGCTCTACACCGGGCGGCGTGTGCGGCCGGACACAGCGATGACGGGAGAGATTACACTCTCCGGTCTGATCTTTCCCGTCGGTGGAATCAAAGAGAAAGTACTGGCGGCACATCGCGCAGGGGTCAGGCGTATTATTCTTCCCGCGCGCAACGAGGCCGACACGGAGGATATTCCCGAAGATGTGCGGCGCGAGTTGGAGGTTATTCCGGTCGCGCGCATCGGCGAAGCGCTCGATGCGGCGCTGGAAAAGCTGGTCGCGAATCCCCCGCCGCCCCTGCCATCGGACATGACCCGCCGGGGAGATAATGCTTCGGGACAGACCGAACAGGAAACGATAAGAGTTCGCGAGGCGTAAAGGGTTGCGAGCCTTCGGAAAAAGCAGAAGCGCCGGGCTCCCCCAAGCCCGACGCTTCAACTTTTACTCATTTCTTCCCACGGAAGAGAATTAACGATGAAGGGACTCTACACGTCACCCCTCGAAGCATGGTTGCATTAGTATTGCATCATGATTACATTGCGATGTGTTCATCCGTTAAGTGACCGGATGCCCAGAACGGCTCGCGACGGCGATTCCGGTTGAACGAGAATGTTTGACGCGCGACAGTTGAGAGTCGTATGAAGCGTAGATTGATGGTTGGCTTAATCGCTGCGTGCGCTGCTGTATGGCTCGGTCAAACCCTTTGGGCCGGCGTCGCTCAGGCGGAAACGAGCGGAGGCGGCAGCGCCCCGCCTACGGGAGGACATATCCTCGATCCGCTGGTGCTCATAGGCGTCGCCCTAATTCTGATCGTCGCCAAAGTCGGCGGCGAGTTGTTTGAAAGAATGGGTCAACCGGCGGTGCTCGGCGAGTTGATCGGCGGAATCCTGTTGGGCAATCTCGCCCTCGTCGGTGTGGCGTGGGCCGAACCGCTTAAAACAAACGAAGTGATTGCGGCGCTCGCAGAGATCGGCGTCATCCTCCTGCTTTTTGAAGTCGGTCTCGAATCCGATCTACGCGAGATGATGGAGGTCGGGTGGTCATCCCTTTTGGTCGCGGTCGCCGGTGTGATTGCGCCCTTTTTTCTCGGATGGGGCGTTGCCGCCTATTTTATCCCTGACGAGTCGCGGCTCGCACATATCTTTATCGGAGCGGTGCTCTGCGCGACGAGCGTAGGGATTACGGCCCGCGTCCTTAAGGACATGCGCAAGCTCGTGACACGCGAGGCGCGCATTATCCTCGGCGCAGCTGTGATAGATGATGTTCTGGGACTGTTGATCCTGGCCGTTATCGCGGGCGCGATCAAAGCGGCGGGAGCAGGCGCATCGCTCTCGATGTTTGAAGTGGGGATGATCGCCGCCAAGGCCGTCATTTTTCTGACGGGAGCGTTTCTCGCCGGACATTTCGTCGTGCCGCACGTCCTTAGAGGCGCTGGCCGCTTCGAGAGTCGCGGCGTTCTGTTGACCATCAGTATCTCATTCTGCTTTTTGCTTGCGTGGGCGGCAGCCCTTGTCGGGCTCGCGCCGATTGTTGGCGCATTCGCCGCCGGGCTCGTGCTTGACGAAGTGCATTTTCATTCCGCGCACGAGCGCAGGGAAGTCAATCTGGATGACCTGCTGACGCCCGTGACGACTGTTTTAGTTCCCGTCTTTTTTGTGTTGATGGGACTTAAGGTTGACCTGCGGGCGTTTGCGCGAGTGGAGTTGCTGGGCTTTGCGCTTGCTTTGACGCTCGCCGCGATCATCGGTAAACAGGTCTGTTCCCTGGTCGTCATCGAGCGTGGCATCAACCGTCTGGCAATCGGACTGGGGATGATCCCGCGCGGCGAGGTCGGGCTGATCTTCGCCGGGATCGGCGCGACGCTCATGTTGCCGAGTGCGAGCGGAGCAAGGGAGCCCGTTATAAATGCGGCGACGTTCGGCGCGGTGGTGATCATGGTAATCATTACTACGCTCGTTACGCCGCCCGTCCTCAAGTGGGCCATGTCGCGCAAGCATTCACAATTTGAGACCGACCCGGCCGCCGCCGCACTGCTGGATGTCGCAGAGGAATCAATTGAGCGTACTACTCATTGAGAGGGTCGTTTACGAAGAAAGAGGGAAGATCAAGATGGCTAGCAAAGAGAAGCAGAGCAAGGTCGGCAGGTCAACTAAGCTGCGCGGTCAGCAGACGGGAATGGCCGACACCACTCCCGCACAGGATCGCGAGGCGATGAAGGACACACCCGCGCTGAGCGGTCGTCGCAAACAGGCGAATGAAATGTTCGCGGACGAATCAACACAGCATGTAGGTGGGGATGCGGCCACACCGCGTTCCAACTCGCCTTCGGTTCCAGCGGCGATGCCTACGGACAAACGGATAGGCGAAACAGGAGGCGAAAGAGTCTTCAAACAGCGACAGGCCGGGCGCGGCAAGAAGTAGTAGTTGGTAGTAATAGTTGCAGTGAGCAATGCCTATTCCCTTAGGTCGTTCATCTGCCGGGTGGGCGAAAAAGAGTAATGCCGGCATGATCTGCTTTGAAAGCGATTTATGCCGGCATTGAATTAAAGAGATCGTAAGTCCCGCTTACCAGTCTTCCTGCGCGATAAATTTCAGCAAGTGTTTGATAGAGGCTACAGTATAGCCGCCATCGTTTTTCAGCACGGGCACCTGACGATAACGACCGACCGCCATCTTGTTGAGCGCGGCGGCAACAGAATCGGTCTCGCGGAGCGCCTCCGGGTTAGCGGTCATCAATTCGCTGACGGCCAAATCCTTTGCCGTCCCGCTGGATTTCGCGCCCGTCATCTTGCACAGCACATCATGTTCGGTAAAGATGCCGACAAGCTCGCCCGCGTCAACGACAAGTGCGCAGCCCGCCTGTGCTTCCTTCATCCGCCGCACGACCTCAAGCGCGGGCTCATCGGGGCGAACAGTCAGTGCCTCCTCCCGTTCCAACTTGCGCAGATCATCCTCCATCACCGAGCGCACGAGGCCACGCGTGGCGTCCGCCCGCGGCACATCCAGATCGCGCAGCGACTTCATACAATTATCGCAGCGATCCATACCCTCTATGTTATCGTGCCCGCATGATGGACAGATCATCAGTCGCTTCGCTCCTTTGATAAAGGGATGAGAGCGGAGGGATGAAGTAAAAGCATTCAAGATATTGAATCACACTTTTCATCCCTCGTCGCTGCCGCCCTCATCTCTTATTCCACCGTCCATGTTTCGCCGCCGTTGATCAGTTTTTCAAGGCTGCCGGGGCCTGATTTGCTGATGGCGGCGTTGATTTGATCAACGAGCATGTCCTCGTAGGTGGCGCGCTCGACGGCGCGGAAGATACCGACCGCCTGCGGGAAATCCGGGTACTCCATACGCGCCAGCATGAAGGCGACAGAAGGGTCTTTCAGATAAATGTCATGCACCAGCAGGTCGTCGGCTGTGATGCCGTTCTCGCCGATGGTTACTACCTCCGGGTGCGCGCCGTTCATGCGTATACCACGGTTACCGTCCTTGCCGAAGATCATCGGCTTGCCATGCTCCAGATAAAGCACGCGGTCACTTCGCACGCTTCGCTCAGTAAAATACTCAAAGGCTTTATCGTTAAAGATATTGCAGTTCTGATAGACCTCGACGAAGGAGACGCCCTTGTGCCGCGCCGCCGCTTCGACCGTTGTGCCCAGATGCTTGACATCAATATCAATAGAGCGCGCAACGAAAGTGGCCTCAGATGCTATCGCGACCGAGATCGGATTGAGCGGGTAATCAATCACGCCCATCGGCGTTGATTTCGTCTTCTTGCCCAGCTCCGATGTCGGGCTGTACTGTCCTTTGGTTAAGCCGTAGATGCGATTGTTGAAAAGTATATAGTTGAGATCGAGGTTGCGACGGATGGCATGCATAAAGTGGTTGCCGCCGATGGACAGTGCATCGCCGTCGCCCGTGATGACCCACACGCTCAAATCCGGGTTAGCGCTCTTGATGCCGGTCGCCACTGCGGGCGCGCGCCCGTGAATCGAGTGAAAGCCGTAGGTGTTCATGTAGTAGGGGAAGCGCGACGAGCAGCCGATGCCTGAGACGAAAACGATCTTCTCGCGCGAGATGCCAAGCTCCGGCATCACCTTCTGAATATTATTGAGGATCGCATAGTCGCCGCAGCCAGGACACCAGCGCACCTCCTGCCCCGATACGAAATCCGCCTTCGTCATCTTCGCGGGCGGAGGAGCCACTTCACCCGCCGCCATCGAACCGGCATAAGCCTCGGGCGAAGCGGCGGCCTCCGCATTGTCCTTGTGTCCGTTCCCGTTCGTTCCTTTACCATTCGTGTCCATATTTATTCCTCAAACCGCTTTCTCTCTATGATCATGGGAGAATTAATTACAGCTCGCTTCTTACAAATACTCCTCGATCTTCTGCACGATCTCGCGAATCTGGAAGGGGCGGCCCTTGACCTTCGAGAAGGCGATGGCGTCCACAAGGTATTTCGCGCGGATCATCGTGCAGAGCTGGCCCAGATTCATCTCAGGGATGATCACCGTCTCGAATCCACTGAGCACCTCGCCCAGATTCTTCGGGAAAGGATTGAGATGGCGCAGGTGCGCGCTCGATACAGGTTTGCCTTCACGCTGAAGGCGCTCGACCGCCGTGGTGATAGAGCCGTAGGTAGAGCCCCAGCCGAGCACCAGCACTTTGCCCACGGGCTCGCCGAAGATTTCGATGAGCGGAATATCATTCGCCGCACGATCAACCTTCTCCTGGCGAAGCTTGACCATAAAGTGATGATTTTCAGGATCGTAGTTGACGTTGCCCGTCAGATGCTGTTTCTCTATGCCGCCGATGCGATGCTCAAGACCGGGCGTGCCGGGAATCGCGTAGGGCCGCGCGAGCGTCTCTTCGTCGCGCCCGTAAGGCATAAAGTTCTCCGGGTCGGTCGTAAACTTGATCTCGATCTTCGGCAGATCGGAAATGTCTGGTATCTTCCAGGGCTCAGCACCGTTGGCGAGATACCCGTCCGAGAGATAAAACACGGGGGTCATATATTTGAAGGCGAGACGCACGGCCTCAATCGCCATGTGAAAGCAGTCGGCGGGCGTCGAGGGCGCGACGACAATCGCGGGGCATTCGCCGTTTCGTCCCCAGACCGCCTGGAAGAGGTCTGCCTGCTCTGTTTTGGTGGGCAAGCCTGTTGACGGCCCACCGCGCTGCACGTTGATGATCACGAGCGGCAATTCCGCCATCACTGCGAGACCGATGGCCTCCTGTTTGAGCGCCACACCCGGCCCCGAAGTGCCAGTCAATCCGATGTGGCCCGCGAATGACGCTCCGATGGCCGAGCAGACCGCCGCGATCTCATCTTCGGCCTGAAATGTCTTGACGCCGAAATTCTTGTGGTACGCCAGCTCGTGCAGAATATCGGAGGCGGGCGTAATCGGGTATGAGCCGTAAAAGAGCGGGCGTCCAGAGATTTGCGAGGCGGCGACGAAGCCTATGGCCGTCGCCTCGTTGCCAGTGATCTTGCGATACGTGCCCGGAGCAATCTGCGCTTTCTTGACCGTGTAATGTGTTGTAAAGACTTCGGTCGTGTCGGCGAAGTTGTATCCCGTGCGAAGGACGATCTCGTTGGCCTTCAGGACTTCCGGATTTTTCGAGAACTTGGATCTGATCCATTCGATGGTCGGCTCCATCGGGCGATCATAGAGCCAGTAGAGGACGCCAAGCGCGAAGAAGTTTTTGCAGCGATCCATCTCCTTGCGCGTCAATTGAACCTGTCCCTTGAGGGCGTTCATGTTGAGCGTCGTGATGGGAAGCTTATGAATGCGGTAGCCTTTGAGCGAGCCGTCTTCGAGCGGGTTCGATTGATACGCGGCCTTCGCCAGATTGTCTTTCCCGAATTCGTCCGTGTTGATGATCAGCGTGCCGCCTTCTTCGAGGTCTGAAAGATTGACCTTGAGCGCCGCCGGATTCATCGCCACCAGCACGTTGGGCTGATCGCCGGGGGTGCGTATGTCCTGGCTGCTAAAGTTCAACTGGAAACCGCTGACGCCCGGAAGGCTTCCGGCCGGAGCGCGAATCTCCGCCGGAAAGTCCGGCAAAGTTGAAATGTCGTTGCCCACGACAGCCGATGTGTTTGTAAACTGTGTGCCCGTCAACTGCATGCCGTCGCCGGAATCTCCGGCAAAGCGAATGGTCACGGTTTCCAGCTCTTCAAAATCTTTCTCTATTTGTTCGGAGGGTGTTTCGATGACAGTGCTCATTAATGCCTCTTTGTGATTTAGGATTTTAGATTTAGGATTTTAGATTTACATTTTCCGTATTTGAATTTTGGAGCCAAGGCTTTCATCTTTCGCCGCCCGCCAATCCAAAATCTAAAATCCCAAACGTCTTTATCCGCCTTCCTGTGTGTCCATCACCTGCGCGGGAACGGGCGGTAGATTCATCGTCTCTTTGGGATAACATTCGGCCAGGTAAGTGATCACGTCGAAGACGGAGATAGAGCCGACGAGCCGGTCATTCTCGACCAGCGGGATGTTGCGATAGCCTTTCGTGTTCATCACGCGCACGGCATCGCCGATGGTCGCTTGCGGCGTTAATGTCTCGACCGCCGACGACATCCACTGGCTAACGGGGTCGTCTAGTTTAACCTCTTCGCTGACGATCCGGTTCAGCAGATCGCGCTCGGTAAAAATGCCGACGACGCGCTCCTCTTCGCAAACGATGACGCAGCCGCCCTCGTCCCTTTTCATCTGCTCGATGGCTTCCCGTAAAGGCGTGTCGGGCCTCACGCAGAAGTAATCATCCGTCTCAAGCAGCCTCACGCTCGTCTCGCGCACGCGCTTGGGCGCATCTGTTTTATCGGCGGGCGTTTGTGGGACACGCTTCTGCTTTTCGGCGGACTGTTCGACTGACATAGTTGTGTGCTCCGTCCCCGGCGGGAATCATCCTCGTAAACCGTATGCAAATTGTATCCTGAAGAAGGCAAAAGTAAAAAGGTAAAAGACAAAAGTCAGGCCGCAAACCGCATTAAGAAACAGTATCATAGACAGCATCTGAGCAAAACCTCGACGCAACCCGACTGAACGAAGTCAGGATAGTTCTCATCATGAAAGAGGTGTTGATAAGACTCTTTATAGTTGATCCAGAATGGAGCGGTCGCGTCGGCCGTCTTCGGCAAACCAACAAAAATCTCACACCTGCCATTAAATTACTGCTCGAGGCGACTCGGTTGTCCGGGCGAGTGTGGCCGAATCAGGTCTATTTTGACGTGGCCTTAAAATTGCCATAACGGACGGGCTGTGCCGATTAAGTCCCGAAAGGAGTCTTGTTGATGAGAAGGGCTTTATGTTTTCTTATCCTCGCCTTACTCGCTAATCACGCTCGCACCGTCCCAGCCAAATCGCAGACCATCCCGGAACGGCCCACGGAGACGGAGGTGCGCGAGGCGCACAAAGTTGCGGCGGCGTTCATGAAGCGTATCGAGCAGACTAGAGACATCGCCGCGTTGAAAGACCTGTACGTAGACGGCTTCTTAAAGCGCAAAATGGCAACCGGAGGCGGGTCGTTACATGACTTCGGATCGTCTCTTTCCTATAGAACGGACTTGATGACGGAGGCCGCCCCACTTGAATGGGAGCGCTTCTATGCCGCACAGGTGAACTTGAGATACTTCATGGTCTTGTACTTTATCGCTAACACTCATAGGTTCCTTACTCATGAGCCGACATTGTCGGAACTATATCCGCCCGAGATAATCGCGCTGCTCAAAGCAAACCCGTTTCTGGCCGAAGGGGTGCCCGACGTGAAGTACAAGATCGAAACGCTCGAAGAGTTACGGGGCGTGATCGCTACTCTTGAGCGCGCCACAACGCTGATGCGCGAACGTTTCGGGAAGCATCCGCCGGAACAGACAGGGTTGTATCAAGCGAACATGCGCGCATGGGCTGCGAAGGAAGCGGAACGCAATTACATGAGTCCTGACGTTTACATCCACACCGGAGGCTATTTCGGTTTCCCGGAGGGCACACGCTTTTTTCGTCTCCGCACGGTGCCGCAACTCTTCGACTTGACGCTGGTCAGAACGGACGAAGGAATGAAGCTTGTCTGGGCGAGTGTTTATCTCTTTAATTAGCACCAGTCTAAACTTTTGCCTTGTTACTTGATCTCATACGGCGACATTTGTGCGAGCCGTTCGATGATGCCGGGTAATATCTCTAGCGTGTAAGCGATCTCGCGTTCGGTGTTGTAGCGTCCGAGAGAGAAGCGAATGCTTCCGCGCGCCGCCGTGTAAGGTATGCTCATCGCGCGCAGCACAGCAGAGGCTTCGTGCATCTCGGAGTTGCAGGCTGACCCCGTTGAGACGCAGATGCCCGCAGCATCAAGAAGGGCTAGAATATTCTCGCCTTCGACGTACTCGAAGGAGATGTTCGACGTGTTCGGCAAACGCCGCTCGCCATCCCTTGTGCCGTTCAAACGAGCGTTTGGGATTGAATCGAGAATCGTATCCTCCAAACGGTCGCGTAAGGCTCGTATGTTCGCCTGTCCATCAAAGCTTTGGGCCAGCTCGCAGGCGCGTCCCAGGGCGACGATGTAAGGCACTGCCTCCGTCCCTGCGCGACGCCCGCGCTCCTGCCCGCCGCCGATGATAAACGGCGCGAGGCTCAAACCGCTTCGCACGTAGAGAGCGCCCACGCCCTTCGGCGCATAAAACTTGTGGCCGGAGATACTGAACAGATCAACGGGCGTATTCGTCAGGTTGATGGGAATCTTGCCGACTGCCTGTATGCCGTCAACATGGAAGAGGGCGTCGGAATTCTCGCGCACGATACGGCCAATCTCACCTACGGGAAAGAGCACGCCCGTCTCGTTGTTCGCGAGCATCACAGAGACCAGCGCCGTATCTGGCCGAAGCCCTGTGCGCAGGGCCTCCAGATCAAGATGGCCCTCCTCATTGACGCCGAGCCAGGTGATTTCGTAACCGCTCCTTTCCAGGTTCTCGCACAAATTCCGCACGGCCTCATGCTCGACGCGCGTCGTGATGATATGGCGCTTATCGGGGTGCTCGTCCAACACGCCGCGAATGGCCCAGTTGTCGGATTCAGAGCCGCAGGAGGTGAAGATGATCTCGCTCGATTCGCTCGCGCCGAGAAGTTCTGCGACCTGTTCGCGGGCACGCTCGACGCTTTGGCGGATGCGGCGGCCAAACGTGTGCGCCGAAGATGGGTTGCCGTAGAGGTCTGCGAGATAGGGTCGCATGGCCTCGAAAACTTCGGGAGCGACGCGCGTCGTCGCGTTGTTGTCCAGATAAACTATCTCTTTCAGCATCTTTTTATGATATTCCGGGCGTGCCTTCGGTTCGCCAGAAGTCATCGAGTATATCTTCGATCAGCGGATGACACGACCGGCAACCGCCTCCGGCATTGCATGCTCTTGTCACCTGCTCGATGGTGCTCAGCGAGCCCGTACGCATCGCGCTCTCGATTGAACGCTCGGAGACGCCGAAGCAGGTGCAGATGAGCGCTTCGTCACCAGTCCACTCTTCCTGTCTTGCGCTGTGGTAATCGGCCAGCGCGGCGTGTAAAGCGTCGCGGCACAAAACGGCGCAGTGATATCTCTCGGGCGCTAATCCGCCAAACCAATCCGTGATCGCATCCGTATTTAATGACGCCGCACGGCTGATCGGCAAATCCATGATCGTCTCTGTCAGAGCGGAGGCACAGGCGACGAGAAAGCCGCAGCCCAGCGTTTTGAATTTCGCCCCGGTGATCGTTTGCCCCGCCGCATCCACCTTGAGCGAGAGGCGCACGATAGCGCCACAGACGAGCGACCCCTCTTCGCCGACTGCATTAGCGTCCTCCAGATCGCCCACGTTGCGCGGAGCGTCGAAATGTTCCTGAATGCGGCTCGGATAAAAAGACATCACATCGGACTCTGGGAAAAGGCGTTCGGTGTTTCGTAACAAAGCGTAGCTTTAAGATGAAGAGTTTGTCAAAAAAGCGATTGATAAAGTGGCCCTAAGCCTTCGATAAAAACTGGTCGAAATGGATTAAACCAACCGATTGGTTGACAAAAGCGGGACTGGAAATTATCATGACTTCAGTGTCTGCTGCGATGACATTCACACTGGGCGCGTCGCGCGAAGAGATTGTTAATCTATTGCGTACGCGCGGCGGAGTAAACGCCGATGAGCTGGCCTCTTCGCTGGGCGTTTCCAAGCAGTGCGTGCGAAAACACCTTGATGTGCTTGAGCGCGGCGGATATGTCCAGCACATCGCGGAGCGTAAAGAGCGAGGACGGCCCGCGCACGTCTATCGCCTGACGCCAAAGGCCGACGCGCTCTTTCCCAAGCGTTACGATCTTTTTGCCAAGGCCGTCTTACAGCAGATCGGAGCTGTGTGGGGCGAGCGCGGGCTGAACACTGTGTTCTGCGGTTGCGCTAATGAGATGATCGGACGCCTCGGCCCACAATTGAAGGGGCTTGGATTCGAGGCGCGGGTGCGTCGCCTCGCCGAGCTGCTCGACGCGGAAGGCTACGAGGCCGAGGTCGAAAAGCTGGCGGATGGCTCCTACCTTCTGACCGAATGGAATTGTCCGATGACGGATGTGGCGCGTGATTATCGCCAGGTGTGTGAGCGAGAATTGGAAGTCTATAGAGAGTTGTTGGGCACACAGGTCTTTCGCGAATCGAGGATCGCCGGCGGCGCAACGCGCTGTACGTATCGCGTGCTTAGACCGACAGAGGTAGTGACGAGTTAAAGATATGTCCAGGCTTGTCGCCTATCACTAATTACAATATGTCTCAATTAACCGAACAGAGCGTGCTTGACGCGCTAAGTCAGATCGAGGATCCGGACCTTCACAAGGATATTGTGACGCTCGGCTTTATCAAGGATTTGAAGATAGAGGGCGGCCATGTCTCGTTTCGTATTGTGCTGACGACCCCGGCGTGTCCCGTCAAGGAACAGATGGAGACGGCGGCCAGGGAATTGGTCGGCCGCCTCGAGGGTGTGGAGTCCGTCACTGTCAAGATGGATGCGGAAGTGCCGAAAGGGCGCGGCCTCGCAGATAAAGTCTCGGTCCCCGGCGTGCGTAATATCGTCGCCGTCTCTTCGGGCAAGGGCGGCGTGGGTAAATCAACGGTCGCTGTCAATATGGCCGTCTCGCTCGCGCTTGACGGCGCGCGCGTCGGTTTGATGGATGCTGATGTTTACGGGCCAAACGTGCCGTTGATGCTCGGCGCGGGCAATGCGCGACCGGAGATTGACGGGAACAAACTCGTTCCGATAGAGGCTTACGGGGTGCGCCTGATGTCCATGGCGATCCTCAAGCCGGGCGACGAGCCTTTAATCGTGCGCGGGCCGATCCTGCATGGTCTGGTCAAGCAGTTTTTGTCGGACGTGCGCTGGGGCGAGCTTGATTACCTGATCGTTGACATGCCTCCGGGAACGGGCGATGTGCAGTTGAGTCTGGCGCAGCTTGTCCCGGTACAGGGGGCCGTGCTCGTGACGACGCCGCAGGAGGTTGCTGTGTCGGACGTGCGGCGTGCGCTGCGTATGTTCGAGACGGTGGCCGTGCCTATTCTCGGCGTGGTGGAAAATATGAGTTACTTCATAGCGCCGGATACGGGCACGCGTTACGATATTTTTGGAGCCGGCGGCGGCGAAAGATTGGCCGAACAGTATCACGTGCCATTCCTTGGTGCAGTGCCTCTGGGTATGGAAGTGCGCGAGGGCGGCGACCGGGGCGTGCCCGTCGTGGTGGGTCAACCCGACTCGCCTCAGGCGCAAGCCTTCCGGCGCGTCGCCGAAGAGGTGGCACGCCAGGTCTCGATAGAAGCGATGAAACCGGAGCTTGTCGTCCTGGGCAAAGCTCGTTAAGAGTAGTCAGCAATCAGTAGTCAGTTATCAGTAAACACTGATGTTGGCTGCTGGTAACTGATTACTGAAAACTGATTACTGATTACTTTTTTTTAAGGAGAGAGAAAGAAAATGTCTGCGACAACGACGACGACTGGTGCTCCAGCGATGACGATGGAGATTACTGAAGCGGCAGCCGCCGAGATCATGAAGTTTATGACGGGCGAAGAGGGGTTGCCGGAGACGGCTGGCCTGAGGGTGAGGGTCGTGCCGGGCGGCTGCTCAGGTTTTCAATACAGCCTGAACATCGAAGAGGATTCGCGCCAGGGCGATAATGTGCTAAACCAAAACGGCGTGCGTCTCTTTATTGATATGTTCAGCGGCCAGTACTTAAACGGCGTGAGGATTGATTATGTGAGCGGCGTGATGGGCTCCGGCTTTACCTTTACGAACCCGAACGCGACCGGCGGTTGCGGCTGCGGCTCTTCGTTCACGGCCTAAGAAGCTCGCTCTGTTTTTAAGAATGACGGCGCGAGATGCGCGCGATTTGCCCGGAAGAGAAATCTCCTTCGATGAAGGATACCATCTCTTCCCAGCACATCCGGCGTATCCCGCGCCGCATCTTTTTTATCGAACGAGGTGGCGCTCGGACGGGACGGGAGGTCAAGAAAGATGGTCAGGCTTTTCAGGGCTGAATCCGTAGAGCAGTTGGCCGAGGCGCGTAAACTCTTTCTGGAATACGCAGAGGCGCTGCTGGGTATTGATCTGTGCTTTCAGAATTTCGACCGTGAGTTGGCCGCGCTTCCGGGCGCGTACGCTCCGCCCGATGGCCGGCTGCTTTTAGCCGCCGACGAAGACCGTCTCGCCGGGTGCATCGCGCTGAAAAGGCTCTCCACGGATACTTGCGAGATGAAGAGGCTCTATGTGCGCTCGGAGTTCAGAGGACGACGCGTAGGCAGGGAGTTGGCCCACTCGATCATCGAAGAGGCGCGCGCTATCGGCTACAGGCGGATGCGGCTGGACACGCTCCCCTCGATGACGGACGCCATCAGGCTTTATCGCGCGCTCGGCTTCAAAGAGATAGAGCCTTATTATCAGAATCCGGTTGAAGGCGCGCTCTTTATGGAACTGGAGCTAAGGTAGGGCCGGGCAGAGCGTATTTTCATTTCGATTATCTATGGCGACTTGGAGCTTGCCGTCAGGGCCGCACCTGTGCCAAAGTCTTTTCGCTTTCCATTCCAA
>JBKKAL010000093.1:0-5570 GCA_046714695.1 Pyrinomonadaceae bacterium | reverse complement strand
CTTCGGGTATCTGAGACGTGATCCGGATGGAGAGTACCAGAAATGGATCACGACATTGACGACGACGGGAGATTCGCGGAAGGTGACGGAAGGGTTTATCAACTCTGCGGAGTACCGCGCTCGATTCGGTCAGTGATCACCTGACTTTTATATCTTTGAGCCGGGTCGAAAAGTGACCGTCTCATGGCAAGCGTTGCTTGCCATGAGACGGTTTTTTGACACCCGGTTAATATGTTTCGCGTCGTTCTTTATGCAGCGAGGCGAAAATTAATAGAACTAAAGGCGCGGGTCGAACGTGGAAAGCACAGCGCTTTCTCCGCGCGGAGTTGAAGCGTTCCATCTCGATGCTTCAAACCCTGCATATGATGTCAACCGATTCCTGAGAGCGGTTCACAGCCGTTGCGGGGCCGGAAAAGCTTGATTTATTTGCCATCCCGTCCGGTGGTTGCGTAAGCTTCCAGGCATGAAAGTGAATGCGTTTAGTACGCATCATATGTTCTTTTGACACGAGTATTTATTAAACAAAGCGACTATACGCTGACCAAAGGGCGCATGAATCCCAGAGAAACAGCGGTTTCAAGCTCTCTTAAGTCAGACTCAAAGGCTGTGCCGGTTTCCCGTGCTTCGTCGGGAGCGATTTGTGGCCTGCTCGTTGCATAAATATCTTTGTGGCTAAACTTCTGAGGCGCAAAGTCGGGAAATTATCCGGCCTCAGTACAGGAGCAGAATTTTAAATTTTGATGCCGTTTGGGACCAGAGCCGGTTTTATGCGTCGTTCGATCACAGTACTGATTCTCGTTGCGCTGATGCTGGGCTGGGCCGTGCCTTCGGCGCGCTCATATACTTTACAATTCACTGATGCCTCTTCGGCTGTTCAGATCAGATGGCCGACAAACATTGTGACGATTGCGCTGTCCAGCTCGCTCGCCTCCCCCTCGGCAAACATCAAACCAGGGAGTGATGTGATGGGCGCGGCGCGCAGAGCACTTAGACAGTGGGCCGCGGCTTCCAATATCCGTTTCGTCGAGGCGTCTTCGAACGCACAATCAATCAGTCCGAGCGCAGGTGGAGATGGGATCAGCCTGATCACGGTGGCGAATACGCCGGAGAACGTAGCGCTGTTTAGCAGTAGCGATAGACCCGGTCGCACGCGAGTCTATTTTGATCCCGCGACGGGCCTGATCAGCGAAGCAGACATCGCACTGAACCCGTCGTCGCAATTCTCTACTGACGGTACGTTTGGCACTTACGATCTGGAGTCTGTATTGACACACGAGATCGGCCATCTGCTAGGGCTTGAACATTCGGGTATGGTGGGCGCGACGATGCAGCCGCGCCTCGCCCTCAACGGATTATATATGCTGCCTGCGTTCTCTCCGCGCACGTTGTCGGAGGATGATCGCGCGGGTGTGCGCGCTCTCTATGGTCCGCGCACGGGTCTGGGCGCGATTGGTGGGACGGTTAGTTACGCCGGGGGCGCTCCTGTCTATGGCGCGCACGTGTGGGCCGCAGATACTTTAACGGGGCGCAGTATCGCCGGTAGCATCAGCTCTCAAAGCGGCGCATATCGTATCGAAGACTTGCCGCCTGGACAGTATCGTCTTATCGTCGAATACTTGAACGGAAATGTGGTGGCCTCAGAGATCTCATCGTCGGGCGGCGCTTACGCCGGGCTTGTTAATCCTCAGGCCGCGTTCCGTGCGACAGAAGCCGCTGCTCAGGTCAACGTAGCAGCCGCCGCGACCGCTTCTCTCAACATCTCTTTGTCAGCCGCTCAACCCTTTCTCAATCCGCGTCTTCTCGGCATCAACGGTCAACTGTCAACGATTGCCGTGCCGCTTGAGCCCGGAAGGACTTACAAAGTTTATGTTGGCGGCGATGGTCTGGATCAAGTCAACGGCACGGGAATCAGTATCACATCGCCTTACATGTCTGTTGATTCGTCGAGCATGGTATTGCAGCAGCTTGGAACTGCTTATCCGATCATCAGCTTTAATATCAGAGTAGCGGAGGACGTTCCGGCTGGCGATTATGATCTGCGCTTCCAGTCGAACAACGGCGAGGTTTCTTATATCGCCGGGGGATTGTCTGTTGATGAGGTGGGCAGCGCCCTGCTGATGTGGTTGCCGTCCGTAGATTCAGATGAAGAAGCCGAGGCAGATGTGTACCCGTCCACCATCAGCTTCAATGGTATAGGTGAAGACGCAGGTGCGGCTATTACTGATACTTACCTTTCCGGTGAAAGCTTCGCACTGGGAAGTCACTATGCCGCTCGTCGAATCGCTTTACCGGGTAGCGCCCGTGCGGACACATTCACACTGATTCCACCCACCGCAGAAGAGAGGCTCAAAGCACTCGTCGAGCCATTGGTGAATGCGCCAGACCACCTCATTCGTATTGGCCCTTCGTAAACAATCGATGCCATTGACGTGTTTGTGACGGGCGGGACGTGGAGGTAGAAGCTAGCCCCGCCCCAGGGTGCGGGCAGGATCGGAGGGGCTCTACGGGCAGGCGGGTGGCCCGAAACTCCTATTTCTTTGCGAAAATACTGTCCGCTGCCTTGCGCTCACGTCAACGTTACGCTTAAAATACCCACTTTTGAAGCTCTGGCGCACGCGCGCTTCCGGTTTCCGTTTTAATCATTAGTCTAGTTCCTTTGGCCTCTCTCATTTTAATCCGTGTTCTCATTTCGGAGGTTTCCAGTGAAGCAGGTTTTACGTTTGTCTGTCGGTGCAGCAATTGCGCTCGCTCTCATCCTTGTCATGTCGCTTCGAGCACAGGCGCAGACCGACCCGTTCGTCACGCAGATCAGTTCGTCGGATCGTGAATCGTTTGCCGGGGATATGAGCGGCAACGGTCGCCTCGTCGTCATCGAATCCAACGGCGACATCGCGACCGAGAAGACTGCGACACGCAATAACGCCGATGGCAATCGCGAGATTTTTCTCTTCGATTATGCTCAGCGGCGCATCTTCCAGATCACGAATACGAAGAGCGCGCTTAGAGACGCAGCCGTCTCGCCGACAATCAACAGCAATATCGCCATCGAGGTCAGCAACAACAGACCTGTTCTCAGCAATAACGCGCGCTGGATAGTTTTCAGCTCTAACGCTTCGACCCCGGCGAGCTTTGACGGCAACGATGCGGCTAACCGCGCGGCTCTGGCACTCGACGGTAATCAGGAGCTTTTTCTATATTTTATTCCGGCTCAGCCCGCTGCCGACCTGACGAACGGCGTAGAAGTGGCGTTTCTTGAACTCGCAAACGGCGAATTGACGCGGCTGACCAATACTCCGGCGAGCCGCCTGCCGACGGGCGGAACGGTCTCCGTCGCTCCCTTTGTCGCTGACGATAACCGTGACGCCAGCTCTAATGATAACTCCTCCGTGATCGCCTTCGTCTCCACTCGCAATTTGACAGGAACAAACGCGGACGGCAATCCCGAAGTCTTTATCTACAGGCGACTCACCGCCTCGCCCGCCACGGGCACGCTCCACCAGATGACGAACACGACGGGCAGTCTTATCTTTAACGAAAACCCCAACGTCTCAGGATTGCCTGCCTTACCGGCGACTGTGGCTTTTATCTCCAATGCGAACATTCCGGTCGGCGGCACGGGCAACAACGCCGACGGCAACGCGGAGATTTATCTAGGAAGCTTTGACGGTACAACTGCGACCGTGACTCGGCAGGCGACGCGCACCGCCGCGAGCGCAGCCAACGGTAATGTCGGCGTCAACATTATGACTCTCGGACGGCGCTTGAGCCGTGATGGGAATCTGCTCGCCTTTGAATCATACGCAGACCTATCGGGCGACAATTCAATCAAGACTACGACCACTGTTTTTATCTACAACATCGGGACAAGTAGCTTTACGCAGGTTGGGCCGCGCGCGGCTAACACCTCTGCCCTGCGTCAGCCGACTTTCACAGACTATAACGCCGCCGGACAACCGGCGACGATCATCTTTTCATCGTTCTTAAACTTCACAGCGACGGGCGCGGCTCCGGCGGCCCCCGCCGATGGGCTCAACCCTGACGGACGCCCACAGATTTTCGCCGCGCCCGTCGCCGCGCCGACAACTTTTACGCGATTGACCAACACGCCCGCTTTCGCGCTGGCGCAGTTCGGCCCGCCTGCCATACAGACGTTTCCCAGCAACACGCGTCTGCGCATCGCCTTTAGTCTCGGACGCACGGAACTGGGCGGCGGCAACAGCGATAATTCGACCGAAGCCTTTTACCTGTTGTCTCCGACGACGACCAATTCCGGAGGCACTCTTTCGTTCTTTACGGGGGCCAGCAACCGTCCTGTCACTGGCCCCAGTCCAACTGCTCCGGCAGTAGCGGGACTCGCGCCGGGTATGCTCGGAATTGTTCGCTCGGCCACGGCGCTCGCGCCGTCGGCTCAAGAGGCGTGTCCCCTCGGAAGCACAGCTACTTGTGCATCTGAGAACGCGCGCAGGCCGTCGCTGCCGGTCGAGTTGAATGGCGTCTCGGTCTCAATCAACGGCGGGGCAGCCGGTTTGTACTTCGTCTCCGCAGGCCAGATAAATTTCGTCGTGCCCGTCGGGCTTGCCTTCAACACAGGCACTAATACATATCCGGTCGTCGTTAATAACAATGGCGTGGTAACGCGCGGGACGATCCAGATACTTCCTGCGCAGCCTGATATCTTTACGACCACGATGGATGCGGGGGGACGTGCCGCTGTCTTCAGTGTGGATGCCGCAGGGTCGGAGACGGCAGAGCCTTTCACCGTGCCCGCTGTGTTGCGCATTGTCCTGACGGGCGTACGCGGTGTGACCAAAGCCCAGATCACCGTCCGTATCGGAACGACGGATTTCACGGGAGCTGCGATTTTGACTGATGCGGTTCCACGCGGGTCTCTGATTCCGGGGACCACTCAGATAAATCAGGTACCCGGCTTCTATCAGATAGATGTGCAGGTGCCCGCAGCACTGGCCGGTGCAGGCGATGTGCCCGTCATTGTCACTGTGGTCAAAGACGGCGTGACGACAGTAAGCCGTGATGTATCGCCGCCGCTCATAAGGATCAATTAAAATAAGCTGACGGCGCGCGAGCATGTGAGCAGTGAGCAGTTGTTCAATCTTCTGCTCACTGCTCAACTCTTTTGAGCATGCGAATAGGACTTGATGGCATTCCGCTGGCGACGCCGAGGACGGGCATCGGGCATTACACTTTTGAATTGGCGCGCGCCCTTGCGCTGCTCTCACCATCGGATGAGTTCAAGCTCATCTCGCCGCTCGCTTTTCCCCCTGCCATCCTCGAAGAGATCGAGCGCGACTCGCCTTCTAATCTTTTGGCGATCAATCCGAAGGCGACATTGCTTCGCAGATACTGGTGGGCCGTTGCACTGCCCCTCTATCTGAAAGTCGCGCGCCTGGACCTTTTTCACGGCACAAACTACGAAACGCAGCTCTGGAACAGGCGGCGCACCGTCGTCACGATTCACGACCTGTCCTCGCTTTTACATGCCGACAAGCACGAAGCGCACCTGGCGCGCAGAGCCCGCCGCAGGCTACCTTTGATCGCGCGCCGTTCTTCAA
>JBKKAL010000092.1:0-9485 GCA_046714695.1 Pyrinomonadaceae bacterium | reverse complement strand
ATCATCAGGAACAATATCATCAGGCATGTGGGAGGAGGGATCAACATGTTGGGGAGGGATGATAATTATGCGAGCGAGCAGATGAGTGGAGTGAGGATAGAGAATAATCTGTTTGAGGACGTGAGCGCTCAAAAGTGGGGCGGAGGTGGAGTATTCCTGCAAATGTCGGAGACGAAGGATGTAGAGATAAACCACAACACGGTGCTGCACAGCGGGACGTTGATAAATGCGTATGGAGCGGGGAACACGGGGTTTGTGCTGACCAATAACATCATGGCGCATAACGAGTACGGGATATTCGGGAGCAACCAGTCGCCGGGGATGGCGAGCATCAGAGTATTTATGGCGGGCGGAGTTATCAGGAGGAATGTGATTGCCGGGGCAGAGGCGAGCCGGTATCCAACGGATAATTATTATCCGGGGAAGTTGGATGAGGTGGGGTTCGTCAACAGCGCGGGAGGCGATTACAGGCTCGCTCCTTCGAGCCGTTATAAGAGGCGTGGAACTGACGGCAAAGACCCGGGCTGTGATTTCGAGGCGCTGGAAGCGGCTTTGAAAGGGATCACGCGGTGATTTTTAGGCGACAGGCGAACCATTTGTGCTACACTTGATGGGCCGGTGGTCAGCCGGTTCATCTGGCTCAACCTCCGAGCCGAATTCACTATCCATTTTATCAAGGAGCAGTTGGATATATTATGGCCCTACCGCAAGGAGTCATGGACTCTCTTAACGAAAATGCTGAACGCGCCGGTGCTGAACAGCCCAAAGCAGGCGACGATCTCTTTCAAACGGGCGTGCTCGACAGCTTTGCGCTCGTTGATTTCGTCACCCTGCTTGAAGAGCAGTGCGGCATCAAGATCCCGGACGCTGACGTTAACCCGGCAAATTTTCAGACTATCGAAGTGATTGAAAACTACGTGGCCTCGCGCAAAGGTTGAGTACCGGTGAAAGCTTTTATTACAGGTTCGGGAACGAGTCTCCCTGAAACGATGGTCTCCAACGAGGAGATCGCCGAACGGCTCGGCCTCGATCCGGCACAGATTTTCAAGTCCTCCGGCATACGTCGTCGGCACTGGGCTCAGGCGGGCACGACGACAAGCTCGCTTGCCGCCGGGGCGCTCGCGCTGGCGCTAGAAGACGCGCAACTCTCGGCCACAGACGTGGACTACCTGTTTTTCGGCACAATGACGCCTGATCGCTTTATCCCCGGCAGCGCTCCTGCCGTGCAAAAGAGTCTCGGCCTCGGTGAAATACCGTGCCTCGATATTCGAGGGACCTGCTGTAATGCCCTGTACGCTCTACAACTGGCCCGCTCTCTGGTGATGTCTGGCGCGGCGCGCATAGTCGCAATCTGCCTAGCGGAGATTCAGTCCGCCTGGCTAGATCTCACGCCCGCCTCAGGCACGACCTCGATGCTTTTCGGCGACGGCGCTTCCGCGCTCGTTGTCTCGGCGGACGAAAAAGAGGGGGCGCTCGAAATCCAGGACATCCTGCTCGCCACCGACGGCACATATGTGGATGATCTGGGCGTGCGCTGCCCCGGCACGGAGTTCGGTACGACTGACTCGCACGAATCGGGAGAATACAGCGCAGATTATGCTCCGCGAATGGTGGGCCAGTCGGTAATCCTTCACGCCTCAAGAAAGATTTCTGCTGCCTGTCAATCGGTGCTCGAACGCAACTCGCTCGCTATCACAGACGTGCGTTGGATGGTTCCCCACCAGGCCAACGCCAATCTTCTGGCACAGGTGGCGCGCAGTCTGCGCTTTCCTACCGAAGGCGGAGGCGTCGTCACTGTGCTCGAAGAGACCGGCAATACTTCGTCGGCCTCAATGGGTATCGCGCTCGACGCGTTGCGCCGCTCGCGGCGCATAGAATCCGGAGATTATCTTTTACTGCCGGCCTTCGGCGCAGGGTTTACCTGGGGCGCAGGTCTCTGCCGCGCCTGAACCCGAAGGGCCGCGCGCCCCCACCCGCACAAGAAGGGAAATACCATGTACATTCTTGGCATCTCTGCTTATTACCACGACTCGGCAGCCTGCCTTGTACGCGACGGCGAAATCATAGCCGCCGCTCAGGAGGAGCGGTTCTCGCGAAAAAAGCATGACCATCGTTACCCTGCGGCGGCAGTGGATTTCTGCCTGCGCCACGCCGGTATCACGCCCGAAGAGGTGGACTACGTGGCGTTTTATGACAAGCCGCTACTGAAGTTCGAGCGGTTGCTGGAAACCTATCTCGACTATGCTCCGAGCGGAATCCGATCCTTCATCATGGCGATGCCGCTCTGGCTGCGCGAGAAAATCTGGACGCGCGAGCAGATCATTAAACAGAGCGATTACAAGGGAAAGATACTGTTTACTGAACACCATGAATCGCATGCCGCGAGCGCTTTTTTCCCTTCGCCGTTTGAATCTGCGGCGGTGCTGACGCTCGACGGCGTCGGAGAGTGGGCGACGAGCAGTTACGGTTTCGGACGCGGCAACGAGCTGCATCTGCTCGGCGAGCTGCACTTCCCGCACTCGCTTGGCCTGCTCTATTCGGCATTCACCTACTACACGGGCTTCAAGGTCAATTCAGGCGAGTACAAAGTGATGGGGCTTGCCCCGTACGGCGAGCCCAGGTTTGTGAAGACTATTCTCGACGAGGTGGTTGATCTGCGCGAGGACGGAAGCCTGCGGCTCAATATGAAGTACTTCAACTTCTGCCAGGGATTGACGATGACCAACTCCGCTTTCGACAAGCTGTTCGGCGGCCCAGCGCGCAAACCCGAAGGCGAATTGACGCAGCGTGAGATGGATCTGGCGCGCTCTGTACAGGAAGTGACAGAGATTTCGATGATGCGTATGGCCCAACATGTGCATCGCGAGACGGGCGAGAAGAACCTGTGTCTGGCGGGCGGCGTCGCCCTCAACTGTGTGGGCAACGGGCGACTGTTGCGCGAAGGCCCGTTCGAGAAGGTGTGGATTCAACCGGCGGCGGGCGATGCGGGCGGCTCTCTCGGCGCGGCGCTGTCGGTCTGGTATCAGTACCTTGGGAACCCTCGCGATACGAGAGAAGTTTGCCAGGGCCGTTCGGACGGAATGCGCGGGTCTTATCTCGGCCCCGAATTCAGCGGCAGGGAAATCCAGTCGTTTCTGGACTCGGCGGGCGCAAGCTACCGGCGACTGAATCGCTCGGCGCTAGTCGAGCATGTCGCCGAGCAGTTGGCATCGGAGAAAGTGGTCGGCTGGTTCCAGGGTCGAATGGAGTTCGGCCCGCGTGCGCTTGGCGCTCGCTCGATCCTCGGCGACCCGCGCTCGCCGCGCATGCAATCGCAGATGAATCTCAAGATCAAGTACCGCGAATCTTTTCGTCCCTTCGCTCCGTCGGTCTTGCGCGAACGTGTCGGCGAATACTTTGAGATGGATTGCGATTCGCCGTATATGTTGCTGGTTGCGCCCGTGCAAACGCGCCTGCGCCGCACGATGAGCGAGGATGAGGAGGCACTCTTCGGCATTGATAAGCTGAACGTGCCGCGCTCAAGCATTCCGGCCATCACGCACGTTGACTATTCGGCGCGAGTGCAAACCGTAAGCCAGGAAAACAACCCGCTCTATTACGACCTGATCGCGGCTTTCGAGCGCGTGACCGGATGTCCCGTGCTCGTCAATACCTCTTTTAACGTCAGGGGCGAGCCCATCGTCTGTACGCCCGAACAGGCCTACACCTGTTTTATGCGGACGGAGATGGACGTGCTGGTGATAGAGGATTTCGTTATAGACAAGCGCGACCAGGGAGAGAACGCCTTTACGGAAGATACGAGCTGGCAGGAGGAATTTCAACTTGATTAAGCAAAGCGTGAGTAATGAACAGGCGCGCAAGACGGCGCTGGTGGTCGCAGCCGTACTCTCGTCAATCGCCGCCTGGAATCTTTATCGAGGACGGCACACGGTCGTCCTCGTGCTCGGCAGCATCAGCGTCGCGCTCGTCCTGATAGGGTTTCTCCTGCCGCCCGTTGCCCGCGCTTTTCACAACGCCTGGATGGGGCTGGCGCTGGTGCTCGGCTATGTCAACAGCCGCATCCTGCTCTTCGTGATGTTTTACGGGCTCATCACTCCGTTCGGGCTGGGGTCGAGGCTGGTCGGCCGTGACGTTTTAAACCGGCGCGCTAAAGGTCGTGACAGCTACTGGATTCCGCGCGAGAAGCCGAAGCAGACCAGAGAAGGATTCGAGCGACTGTTTTAAAGGAGAGCTATCGGTGGAGGCAGTATCTGATTTGATAGTACCAGCACGGAAGCCGCGTTCGCGGCTTCGTTCCGCGCTCGCCAATCTTCTTCTTCTGCTCGGCGGCCTGCTTATCGCCCTGCTGATTGTTGAGGTCCTGCTGCGCTTCTATAATCCTTTTCAGGCGCGCATCAAGGGCAACCGCCTCGTCCTCGTCACCAACAAGACGTATCACATCAAGAACACCACGATCAAAAGCCTTCCTTCGGAGGTCACGGTCGTCAGAAATGCGCTCGGCTTTCGCGGGCAAAACCCGCCCGCCGATTTCGACAAACAACTGACGCTTGTGACCGTCGGCGGCAGCACAACGCAGTGTTTCTTCCTTAACGAAGACCAGACGTGGACGGCTCGGCTGGGAAAGCAACTGGAAAGCTCCAACGGGTCGCTGTGGATCAACAATGCCGGTCTTGACGGTCACTCGACGCACGGGCATCTGGTCTTGCTCGAAGACTACATCGTCCCCTTGCGGCCCAAAGTCGCGATGTTCTTAGTCGGCGCAAACGATGTCGCCATCGGCTCGCTCTCCGAGTGGGATGCAGAGAACATCAAGAGCGGCATCCACTTCAACTCGTTCAAGGCGTTCGTCAAATCCGTCTCCGCATACAGCGAAGTGGCCGCGTTGTCCCTGAACATATACCGTAGCTTCACGGCATACCAGGCGGGTCTCACTCATCACCAGGTAGACCTCAAGAGCCAGAGCTATCGTGATATTACCGAAGAGGAAGAGCGACAATATATCGCCCGCCACACGACACAGTATTTAAAAGATTACGAGGCTCGTTTAAGGCGGATCGTGTAGGTCTCGCGCGGCGCAGGCATCGAGCCTGTTTTTATCACTCAACCGCTGCTGGTGGGATTCGGCATTGATGATGTGACCGGCGTTGACCTGGGTCGAGTCAGAACCGAAGGGCCGGAGCAGAACGGGAAAATGTACTGGGACCTGCTCGAAGTCTATAATGATGTAACTAGACGCGTCGGGAGCGAGAGCGATATTCTGGTTGTAGATTTGGCAAGAGAAATGCCGAAGACCTCACGTTACTACTATGATTTTATCCACTACACCCCTGAGGGCGCAGAGGCCATTGCCAATATTGTTTATAAATCGCTCTGCCCCGCGTTGCAAACTAAATTCCCTCAATACGGAGCGCAACCATGCGCGAGCAAATGAAGGGGCGGGTCGCCGCGCTCTTTGAGGCTGCCGGGGCGCGCGTGACTTCCCCTTTTGAATTAGAGCAGGAGGATAAGAGATGGCTTTACTGATGGAGTTGTGGGCTTTTTTACGCGAGCGTAAAAAATTCTGGCTCTTGCCAATCGTCTTGACCATGTTACTTTTCGGCGCATTGATGGTCTTCGCTCAAAGCTCCGCGCTCGCGCCGTTTATCTACACGCTTTTCTAGAGAGAGCGTGCCATTCGTGGCCGCTGGCGACGGCGCACGCGCCGGTAATGAAAATGCTGCGGCCTTCTTCTTCTTGTTGCCGTATCAAGCGCAGCCCCTTAATTGCTCGCGCTCGATACGGGCGCGGCCAGACGCGTGATCCGATTGTTAGGCCTTCAGCGAAGAGGCGTGCGAGATAGCAGAAATCGTCGCACCATAAAAGAAAAGACGGTTGCTGGTAACCAGCCTGTCGGAAAGGAGTAGAAATTGAGTACGAGCGCCCGGTTACGAGAAGGGTTGGCAAATATTTATGAGCTGGGAGACACGCGCAATCCGCAGCGGAATTTGCCGATGGAAGGGCTTCGCGGGCTGGCGGTCTTGCTCGTGTTCTTTGTCCATTATCACTGGCTCTTCAGCGTCTGGGCCGAACCGGACTCCCCGACCTTCGCGATCTCGAATTTTTTAGGCACCGTCGGTTTGGCGGGGGTTGATCTCTTTTTCGTCCTCAGCGGTTATCTCATCTATGGCTTGATCTTCAAAAAGCCGATCCGCTACGCGTCATTCATCAAACGGCGGATTCAGCGTATTTACCCGACATTCCTTTTTGTGCTCGCCATCTACATCGTGCTCTCGGCGCTGTTTCCGAACGAAAACAGAATTCCTTCAGAGCCGCTCTCCGCAGCTTTCTATATTTTGCAGAACATACTGCTGCTGCCTGGTTTGCTCGCGATCAAGCCGATCATTACCGTCGCGTGGTCACTAAGCTACGAGCTTTTTTACTATCTTTTTATTCCTTTCCTCGTAGTTGTGCTCGGCATGAAGCGCTGGGCTCCATCGCTCAGGGTGCTATTCTTTCTCGCCCTGACAGTGCTTTACACGGCGTACTGTCTGGTCGGCAGTCACCCGCGCAGTCATCTCATCATGTTTATTTCCGGCATCCTGCTTTTCGAGGCCATGCATACCTATGGATTCACAGAACGCAGCACGCCTCGCTTTGATTATCTGGCCTTACTCGTATTGCTATTAACTTTTCCCTTCATCTACATCGTGACGGAGCGCACCGACCTGTTGCCGTTTTTGAGGCCGGTCGGAGAGGATAAGGAGACATACCGCGTCGTTATTCTTTACATAAGCTTCGGGCTTTTCACTTTAGCCTGCTTTGGCTCGCGCTCTTTATTGAAAAGAATGTTTTCCTGGACGCCCCTGCGCTGGCTCGGCAACATGAGTTACTCTTACTATCTGATTCATGGTTTGACGCTCAAGGGCCTGGCGCTGGTAATGTTGCGCCTGATCCCGCCATCTTCCATCTCGCCCCTGGCTTTCTGGATTGCCCTCCCGGTCTTCTTTTTTCTAACGCTGGTTAGCTCGACCCTGCTTTTTATATTCGTCGAAAAACGCTTCTCAATCTTATCGCCCGCAGCAGCGCCGGCGCAGCGCGTCGAGGGTGACGCCGTTCCGACTGCTGAAGGCGCGAGAGCGACCGCACAGCCGCCGTTAAGCGGAGCGTGGCAGGCTGTCCCTGAATCGGAGCGACTGGCAAACCAGTGAGCCCTGGGATTTCACTACCGATCATGCAAGAGAGCGGAGAAACATTCGGATGTGAGACCGAGGCTGAGAGCGACGAGTCACTTCGAGCCCCTCTTCGCATCCTGATGGTGGGCCCATCGCTCGATATGGTGGGTGGTCAGGCGAGGCAGGCCGCGCGCCTTCTCACGCACCTTAACGAAGAGCCCTCGCTTGAAGTCACTTTCATGCAGGTCAATCCGCGCCTGCCGGGTATCTTCGGGAAACTACAGGAAATCAAATATGTGCGCACGGTGGTGACGACGCTCGCTTACTGGGCCCAGTTGTTGGTGCGCGTCGGCAAGTACGACGTGATACACGTTTTCTCCGCCTCTTATTATTCCTACCTGCTTTCAGCCGCACCCGCCGTCATCATTGGAAAGCTCTACGGTAAAAAGACGATCCTCAACTATCGCAGCGGCGAGGCCGAAGATCACCTGCTGAACTGGCGCTGGACGGCCGTACCAACAATTCGTCTGGCAGACATAATCGTCGTGCCCTCCGGCTACCTTGTAGAGGTCTTCGCACGCTTCGGGCTCGGAGCGCGTGCCATTTTCAATATTATTGAACTTGAGCGATTTCGTTTTCGTCATCGCTCTCCCCTTCGCCCGGTCTTCCTTACCAGCCGTCTTCTCGAACCGCTCTACAACGTCGGCTGTGTGCTGCGCGCCTTCGCGCTTATTCAAAAACAGTTTCCAGAGGCGAGCCTCGTCGTCGCGGGCGACGGCTCGATGCGCGCCGAACTCGAAAGTCTCGCGCGTGAATTGGACTTACGCAACACGAAATTTATCGGTGGAGTTCCCTTCGAAAAAATGGCCGCGTTGTGCGATGCAGCAGATATTTACTTGAACGCTCCGAATCTGGACAACATGCCAAGCTCGATCACGGAGTGCCTCGCTTCCGGGATGCCTGTCGTGACGACGAACGCGGGCGGCATCCCATTCATAGTCAAACATGAAGAGACGTGCTTGATGGTCGAGCGCAACGATCACCAGGCGATGGCGGCCGCCGCCATACGACTGCTCGAAGATAAAGAGCTGGCTTCCACCATTGCTCGCAACGGACTCGAATCCTGCCGCAAATATCGTTGGGTCGCTGTCCAGGATAAATGGCTCAAGCTCTACCATGAATTGGCCCCGGATAATTCCGTAAGAGAGCATTCGGGCAGACGAGCCATGAACGCAACTCTTAAATGACAAACAGTTTTTGCCCGCTCATATATCACCCGTTCACGAGAACTTTCGACAGTCGCCAAGACATCGACCTTTGTCCGTAAATTACTAACAATCAAAGATTTACAGGCCAATAGGAGCTGATTGAGAAGGGCGCTTTAACAGTTGTTGACAAACACGGCTAAATATCGTTTAATGCATTTAGCCGTGATGGTCACGTTGGCAGTGACCTGAAACGACACCGATCTTTCGCAAGGCGATGATTGCATACGATAAGGGCAAACCTGCCGCGAGGCAGGGACGCAAAGCCGTGAGTCTCCTCTGAACACGTCATAGTTTGTTTGACGCGTTTGAAGAGATTGTCTGGTTGCCGAAGGCGATCGGAGAAAGCTCAAACCTCAAAGCTCGACACAAAAGTTGTGGCTCAAATAATGAACGCTGCCGAATCCTCTTCGGGGAAGGTGTTCATTGTTACTGAGTCATGGGGCTTGAAGTTTGGCTGGAACCTCTCACCAATGCTAGCCCTCTAGCGATCCCCGGTTCCAGGTCTTTCATCTCTCCTTTTTCTCTTCGACCCAACCACACAAAATTACGCGCTTTCGTCTCTTCGGATTGCACCGGCAGAAGCAGCCTATCTGTGTTCATGTCCGGGCCATTCACGCACGAGTCATAAAGGTGTGATCGCCGCCATCCCGCAATACATAACGTGCGCTCGTCAGCAGAGAGCGTAGACATCACCGATTAAAGGCACCCCCGCAGCGATGCGGGTTCGCAAAGCCAGGAGTCTCGGGCACTGAGCCGAGATAGTCCGGTTACCGAAGTGAGGTTTGATAAATGACTATTACGCGTGGACTCACGTCGCAGTCCTTCCGTCTCTTTCTTTTCTCAATCACAGTTTTGTTCATGATCTCCGGAGCCGCTGGGGCGCAGGCTGCCACGATCACAGTTCCCGCAGGTGGAGATTTTCAAGCTGCGCTGAACGCAGCGCAGGGGGGCGACACCATCATCCTCGAAGCCGGTGCCTCCTACATCGGCCCCTTCACTCTGCCCGCCAAACCAGCCTCTTCCTCCGACTACATCACCATCCAATCCTCTGCACTTTCCCAACTGC
>JBKKAL010000091.1:0-8566 GCA_046714695.1 Pyrinomonadaceae bacterium | reverse complement strand
TCTTATCCTCGCGCATCAGTCCCAGCAGCAGATGTTCGGGCTCGATGGCGGGTGCGCCGAACTGGCTGGCTTCATATCGCGCAAAGAAGATCACTCTGCGCGCTTTCTCTGTGTAGCGTTCGAACATTGGGCTCTATACCGTCGAAGGACTATCAGTATGATTGCTTGCGGTGTGAGTCGAGTTGTCCGGCTCTCGACCGCCGCGCTTCAGCATTATAACCTAATGATAGCAAAGGCAGAAGAGGGATAAGCGAAAGAGTTCGGGCGGGGTGTGGCCCGGATGGACTACTGCTTGACCCTGGATGCGCCGGAGCTAAGGCCTTTAAGAGAAAGAAAATCTAAAAGGATTTTCACCGGCGGCGGCGCGTGACCACCCTCGCTTTAATTCTCTTTGAGCGTAAAAGACGAGAGAAACTTCTCAGCTTTCTCTGTCGAAAAAGTTGCTCTATGGCCCTCGGCCGCGACCACGTAAATGCTGTGCTCGGCCACGTAAACCCTCATTGTGCAGGTGTAATCCGTAGAGTCGAACTTGTATTGCCGTCCGGGATAATCGTTAATCGTGATGGCGCGTTGGGAAGTCAGCTTGTAATCTCTGCTGGCATACTGCGCAGACTTTATCATGTTGGTCGGAAGCAGATCGAGATACTGCTCCGCGAAATTGGGCAGTTGTTTCAATTCGGCAGGGAAATCGAGAAACACTCCGACGGCGTAATTCGTGCCGTCTACTTTGACGCGGTACTCGCGAAGTTTCGCACCGCTCTGCCCCATTTCCTTTGACATCTCGTCCGGAAAACCCGGCATCATTACGGAAAACCCGGCTCCATCCAGTGTAACCGTCTGCCAGGAGAAGGACGCGGTTGCAGTGCCCGTGGACGGCAAAGACAGATTATCGAGTCCACCTGAGCGTCTCGGACGATGCTGCTGCTGTTGACCAAACGCCGCGCTCGACATGACAAACAGACAGACGACAAGCGCGATTTTTGAGAACACAGGCTTTTTCACTTTTTGTAACTCCTTATTGAGGATGATTGCGGAAGACCATCGGGCGTGAGTATGAGGGGCAGGGAGTAAAGATGAGTCGCCCTTCGGCGGGCTTGCTCCCATAAACTTTATAACATGCGCCGGAGGGGAAAAGATAGAGCAAATTTTTACTGACCAGACGCGCTGTGAGAAAGGTCAACCTCCACACTTTGTTGATCCAGACGTCCATCAGAGAGGATAAGCACGCGGTCACAGAGTCGCGCCAGTCGTTCGTTATGCGTGGCGACGAGAACGGTCGTCCCTTCGGCGCGACAAAAGGATGCAAGCAACGCTCCCACTTCCTCGCCAGCGCGCGCATCCAGGTTCCCCGTCGGCTCATCGGCGAGGATGAGTTGCGGGCGCGTGATACAAGCGCGCGCGATGGCGACTCTCTGCTGTTCGCCCCCGGAGAGAGCGCGGACCGGCGCGCCGCTAACGCGTCGCCCTAGCCCGACGCGCTCCAGCATCTCTTTTGCGCGGGCAGCCGCCTCACGTCGCGGCGCGCGATTGATAAGGAGCGGCATCGCGACATTCTCAGCCGCCGTCAAATCCGGCAGGAGATGATGAAACTGAAAGATGAACCCGACCTGGGAGTTACGAAAGCGCGCCATTTGCGCTCCCGCCGCGCGAGTAATGTCGAAACCATCCAACTCGATCTCACCACCATCCGGCACATCCAGACCGCCGACGAGGTGAAGCAGCGTTGATTTGCCAGCCCCCGATGGGCCCATGATCGCCGCCATCTCGCCCGCATGAAGCGCGAACGTAACGCCGCGCAGTACCTCCACACCATCCCCCTCAGGTGTGCGAAAAGTTTTGCGCAGATCATGCACAACCAATAGATTTTGGATTTTAGATTTTGGATTTTGGATTGGTCGTTGCTCCTGCGTTGAGTTCAACAAAGCCTCCGCGCGATCTGCTTGCCGAGCATTTTAATGAGTCCACAAATACCAGAGTCCGTCACTAATCTAAAATCCAAAATCTAAAATTCTCTGAGGGCTTCTGCCGGTCGCACGCGCGCTGCCGCACGCGCGGGGTAAACGGTCGCTAGCAGACTGAGGACGAACGCCACGAGCGCCGAGAGCACAACATCGCTCAAGCGCGTATGAAACGGTACGTTGCTGAGCGAGTAAACGTCTGCGGGAAGGCTGACCAGGCGGTAGCGGTCGCCGATAAAACAGGTGAAGAGTCCGAGCGTGATGCCGAGGAGCGCGCCCAGCAGCCCTACGCCAGCGCCCTCTATCATAAAGATGAACATGATGCTTCGCGCGCGCGCGCCCATCGCGCTCAGGATGGCGATGTCGGATCGTCGCTCGACGACGACCAGCACGAGCATCGTCGTGATATTAAGCGTCGCCATCAGGATGATGAGCGCGAGAATTGCGAGACCCATGCGCCTTTCAAGCGCGAGCGCGGCAAAGAGCGGCCGGTTCGCCTCCTGCCAGTCAAGGGTCGTGTACTCGTCGCCGAGCCCATCGCGCAGGCTCTGTGCGACTTGCCCGACGGCATAGATGTCGGCGACTTCTATGCTGATGACTGAAGCGGCAGCGGCGGGCTGACCGGCGAAGCTTGCCGCTGTGGGAAGCGAAAGGTATATCCAGGTCGAATCATACTCGTAGAGGCCGGAGCGAAAAACGCCTGCCACGCGAACGCGACGATAGCGCGGCGCAAGCCCGAGCGGCGTCAGCGTCGCATCACCTGAGACGAGCTGGGCAACATCACCGACGCTCAAGCCCGTCCGCGCGGCCAACTCCGCGCCGATGATGACGCCGGGGAGCGCAGCCTCGCTCGGCACTTCGTCAAAAGACGTGATAGCAGGGCCATCTTCCCTGACAGCTCTCTGATCCGGCGAAGGAGATGCGGCCGGGAAGGGCTGCTCCTCCGGCGCATCGCGCAGCAAGGGCTCAAGGTTGCCCGCAACGAGCGTGCGGCGAACTTCCGATATGGCGCGCTCCGATTCTCTGTCCACGCCGCGCAGCACCACGTAGGCCGAACCGGTCGCACCGCTCAGCAGCGCGCTATCGTAAGTTGTCGCCGTCACGTCGCGGACGCCGTGTGTGCCGCGCACACGAGCCACAAGCGCGGGCCAATCCGTGATTGCCTGACCGTCCCTGCGCATCAGTGTAATATGCGCCGTGCCGCGCAGGATTTTGTCGCGCATCTCGTCGCGGAAACCATTACTGAGCGCAAGCGCGACGATAAGCGCCGCGACGCCCAGCGCTATCCCAAAGATGGCAGCCAGCGCCGTCACGCGCGCCATCGGTCGGCGACGCCGCGAATACAGATAACGAAGCGCGAGAAATAGTTCGTATGGCATAAAAGAGCAGATGTCAGATGCTAGATGTTAGATATTAGTGAAATGCTTTGACTAGCATCTGACATCTGGTATCTGACATCTGCTTTCTCATCCTTCATCCCTTCGTTCTCCTTGTGCATTTTCTTACGTCGGATGATCTGTTCTCGGGTAACAAGGTTTGCAGATTCGGCACATCGCGCGCCGTTTCATCAGCGAGCGGTCTGATCTCAAAGATGGTGTCCGAAACGCGGCGAAAACGGAAGCGCGATTCGAGGAGGCTGATGGCGCGCGTCTCGTCGAGTTGCCAGCCGCACACAGCCCACCAGCGCGTATCGCTGTCTAGAAAGACGTGCCGCCCCTGCTGTAAAAATCTTTCGATGACGGGCACAAGCTCCGCACCGGGCCAGCCGCCGCCCGTGCCGATCACTTCCCAACGGCCTGCGCCGATGCCGCGATAATAGGTGACGGCCACGGTTTGCCCGCCCGCTATCATAACCGCGTCGGGCGGCACAAGCTGAAGGCGTGCGATGTAATCTCTGGTCAGCACGCGCTTCTCGACAAATTCGTCACGCATCACCTGCGCATAGATGCCTAGCGCCACAGTGACAAAAATCAGAGCCAGTGAGATATGAAAAAACGCGCGCCCTGTGTCGCCTCGCTCTGTACGCCAGCGCAGCAATCGGGCAGCCAAGATGGGCGCGAGCGCCGGAAGACCCGTCAAAAAATAACGCCAGTTGACCACCGTGCTGTAGTTAAAGATCAGCAGCATGTTGGCCCATAAGCCCATCGCGCCCATCCACAGCAAACACGAGAAGCCGCGCTCGCGCCACTCCTTAAAAAATGCGAACGGTATGACGAGAAAAGTGATCGGGGCGGCGAGAAAGAAATAGAACAGGAAGGGAAAAAGATTACTGGGCGCGACCGGGTGACGCGCTGACTCCATCAGCATGGACTCGCGCCAGCCATACCACGCGGCGCGGAATCCCCCCGCATCCGTCCAGAACCACAGCGCGAATGGGCCAAAGGCAAAGACCAGAAAAACCAGGCATGAGAGGATCACTCGAAGAATTTTGTTTCTTTCCGTCTTTGGCCCACAAAGGAAGGGCGCAAGCACAAGCCATGGAGCATAGAACGCCAGCGGCTCGCGCACGTTGACGCCCATGCCGAGCAGGGCGGCTCCGGCCAGGATCATCCACACGCGCCCGCTGCTTAAGCCGCGCATGTGAATTGCGAGTGCAATGGCGAGAAGAAGAAGCGATGGGATTTCAGTCATCACCTGCCCGCTGTAAAGGACGAAGGCTGGGGAGGTGGCGACTATGAGAGCGGCGATGGTTGCTGCCTCAAGGGAGCGCGTCAAATCTCGCGCGAGCGTCCAACACGCGATAACGGCGAGAGGAGCTTGAAATACCACGGCATATTTGAAAAGCAGGTATGCGTCCGCCGCCGGAAGGTTGAAGAGCGCGTGGGCCATACGCCACAACGCATGATTGGCGAAGATAAAAACGGAACGCCCCAGCGCCATCGAGGATGGTTGCCCGCGTAGCGCCAGGACAGTGTAATCGAGCGCATCCCAATCGCCGATAAAAGGGTCTATGAAGATGAGTGCGAGGGAGAGCGAGAGCGCGGCGGGGCCGATCCACCAGCGCCATGCGGCGCTGAAGTGTGATGGCTGTAATCTCTCAGTGCGGCTTGTGATGATTGCTGTTGTTGTTGTCGTCTTTGTCGAGCGCTTCGATCAAATCGGCGTCGAGCGAGTCTTCGGGTCGTTTGATCATCGTCAGGCGATTACCGCGCGCATTGTACTCGACCTTGTCCATGATGTTGTAGATCAGGAGCACGCCGCGTCCCGAAGCCTTGAAAAGATTATCGGGATCACGCGGGTCTGGAATCTGCTCAACGTCAAAGCCCTCGCCCTCGTCTTCGACGGTAAAGCGCGCTTCCTGCGGAGAAAGCTCGGCGGTGATTCTGACCAGCTTGGTGGGATCATTTTTGTTGCCGTGCTTGACGGCGTTGACGAATGCTTCGTCCAGCGCGATGAAGAGGTTGGACCTCTCAGGCTTGATAACGCCGAGCTTGGCGACGCGCTCGATTAAGTATTGCAGCACGCCGTTCATCAAAGTTATATCAGAGGGAAGCTCAAATTCGATCTTCTCATGCACGTAGGGCAGCACCCGCAGGTCATCAACGAAGCGCAGCTTGTAGGCTAAGGTCTTCTCGACGATGCTGCACAACTCTTCTTTGTCATAGGGAGAGCGCAGGTAATTGACCGCGCCCATCTTGAAGGCTTTGACGACGCCGGGCTGCTGCGCCTGATCCGAGGAGACGACTACGGGAACCATCAATCGCTTGCGCTTGATCTCGCTGAGGAGTTGAACGCCGGAATCCTCGTCGTCCGTGAGGTCGCTGATGATAAGGTCAAAATCCTCCAGGTCTTCGCGTGCGAGCGCCTCGCGGCGTTCTCCGATGGCGACGACCTCATGACCCAGCTCGCGCAGCGCCGCTTCAAGCACGGCGCGTAGATCATCATTGTCATCCACGATGAGGATTCGTCGTTTATCCATCCAACCTACCTGTTGACACGAACCTTTTTGCACGAGGGAGGGAAGAGATAGCGTTTCCGCCTGCGCTATACGAGCGGCAGGGTCGCAACGTTCCAAATAATATCGGATGAAGGGAAAAGTCCAAAGCCTAAAGGCCCGGGTTCGCGGAATTTTTTGCCCCTCGCCTTTTCTTTTTCCGCTTTTCCTTTTACCCTTTGCCTTTGCTGATGCAGGCTTCACTCAAACAACAAGGGCAATCGAGCGCGCAAGGTGGACACCGTCAGGAGCAGAGCTTGAAGCGCGCCTACACGTTCGCTGACCTGTCGGGCTACAGTTTCAAAGAGCGCTGGCTGATCCGCCTCGCCGATCTTGCCTTCTATGTTCTCATCAACATCATCGGACGCTCTGCCCGCTTTGAAGTTACGGGTTGGGAGAACCATTTGGCGCTGGAGCGCGAGGGAACTCTTCCGATCTACGTTTTCTGGCACGACCGTATCTTTCTCACGACCCACTGGTGGCGCCAGCGCAGGATAGTCGTGCTCACTTCACAGAGCTTCGATGGCGAGTACATCGCGCGCTTTATACAGCGTTTCGGCTACGGGGCGGTGCGCGGCTCTTCGACGCGCGGCGGCGTCGGGGCGGTCGTCGAGATGGCGCGTCTGATGCGCGCTGGATGTACCACCGCGTTTGTGACAGATGGGCCAAAAGGGCCGCGCTATGTCGCCAAGTCAGGCGCGCTTCTGCTGGCGAAAAAGACCGGCCAGCCTGTGCTGCCCGTGACGATGACGCTTCAGCGCTACTGGAAGCTGCCGAGCTGGGATGGCTTCCAAATCCCCATGCCTTTTACGCGCGCGCGCGTCTCGGTCGCTCCGCCGATTTGGGTTGCGCCCGATGCAAACGACGACACGCTCGAAGCCAAACGCGTGGAACTGCAACTCGCCCTTGACGAGATCAATCGCCAGGGCGAAGAGTGGCGAGCCGATCAAGCGTAGCGTGCGGCCTCGTCGTGTAGTAGGATTGTTCAAAAGCAGAGTGACACGCCGCTATAAGTGAGGGGCGACAAGATTAACTCTTGTTCCTTTCCCGTCACCTGTCATCCATTATGGAGGAATGATGATTAATCAGGAACGCATCAAGAATCTTCTTCTCGAATTAGTTCAGATAGACAGTCATTCGCGTAAAGAGCGTGACGTGGCCGAGCGTATTAAGATGTATTGCGAAGAGATGGGCGCGCAGGTTGAGATAGACGACGCCGGAAGCAAAGTCGGCGGAAACTCCGGTAACGTCATCGCGCGCTTTCCCGGCACGATTCCCGGCGCCGAGCCCATTATGATGAGCGCGCACATGGACACGGTCGTCCCCGGCGAGAATGTGAAGCCGATCATCGAAGGCGACATTATTCGCACGGACGGCACGACCGTCCTTGGCGGCGACGACAAATCGGGCTGCGCCGTCATCCTTGAGACCATCCGCTGTCTCAAGGAACAGAACATCGCGCACACGGACATCGAAGCCGTCTTCTCTATCTGCGAAGAGGTGGGATTGCTCGGCGCAAAGCACCTGGATGTTTCCAAGATCAGATCGCGCTACGGCATCGTCTTCGATTCCGACGATCCCGGCTTCCTGTTCACACGCGGCCCTTCGTCGAATCATCTTGAGATCAAGGTTCACGGCCTTGAGTCGCACGCCGGTGTTGCGCCCGAACAGGGCATCTCGGCCATACGCATCGCCGCCGAGGCCATCAGTCAGATGAAGCTTGGACGCATTGACGAAGAGACCACGGCCAACATCGGCGTCATACACGGGGGTGCTGCCACCAACATCATTCCTAATCTCGTTACACTGTGGGGCGAAGCGCGCTCGCTCTCGGAAGAGAAACTGGATGCCCAGTGTGCCCACATGGTTGAGTGCTTCAAAGACGCGGCGGCCAAACATGAAGTGACGGTCGAAGGCAAAACGACCAAAGCAAGCGTCGAGGCATCTGTGGATCGCGACTATTCCTCTATGGATGTGCCGGACTCATCGCACGTCGTCCAACTCGTCCTTCAAGCCGCCTCGCGGATGGGTCTCAAGGTGGAAACGATGGCCTCGGGCGGCGGCTGCGATGCCAACATCTTCAACCGCAAGGGCATCGAATGCGCCAACCTCGGCACGGGCATGCGCGCCATCCACACCGTCAAAGAATGGCTCGATGTCAAAGACATGTACGCCTCTGCGGAGATGACTTTGGAAATCCTCAAGCTCAACGGAGAGATGGCGCAGAACAAAGGATAAACTTGGAAGGATAGAGCGGATGTTATTTTGCGATTTGATTGTTTAGCTTTCTCTTTAGCGCGCTGTCGAGTTGATTTGGCAGCGCGCTTTGCTTTTCCCTCTCCGCACTCATCCGAGCTTTCTCTGTAAACTAATAAATGGCATCCAGCATGATAGAGAATGAAAGCAGCGAACGGTCTGAACACTATCGAAGCGGCTACGTCGCACTGATCGGTCGGCCTAATGCTGGGAAGTCAACGCTGCTGAATCGTCTGGTCGGCGAGAAGATCGCGGCCGTTTCTAATAAGCCGCAGACGACGCGGCACAGGATTCAGGGCGTGATTACGCGCGCGGAAGGGCAGATCGTGCTGGTGGATACGCCGGGCGTGCACAAGCCGGGTTATCTTCTTAATCGCCGGATGATGGCCGCCGTGCATGAGGCGCTCGAAGGCGTGAA
>JBKKAL010000090.1:0-21147 GCA_046714695.1 Pyrinomonadaceae bacterium | reverse complement strand
GCGCTATCTCTGCGGCCTCTGCGGCACTTGTTGAAGAGTTCAAACGGCCCGTCAATCGCACCAGCTCGTGAATCATCTCAGCCCCACGCGACCCTTCGGCGTGACGATCCTTTTGCCTGTCGTGTGCAAATCTGTTTTCATCTCGACCAAAGCTGCGGAAGCACCGAGCCGCACGCGGCAAGCCTTCGCGCGCCGTGAGGGTGGAAGCTAATTCAGATATTAGAGAATCGGCTCTGGGCTATAACCTGTCGCAAAGATCATCTTAAAATAGTTTCCCACATCGCCGCAATGGCGCATCTTTGTGCTAAGCTTTAAAGAGCAATCAGCCTTGCGGCTTTCCGTCCGTTTAGCCGGAGAAAGCAAAGATCACGCCCGCCCATGTCTTCGCGAGCGCGAAAGTTGAGGTTGATTCCGACCGTTTTCTGCTCGCGCTCCATGGGTGGAAAGCTTAACGGAAGAAGGAGACGAGAGCATGCGACGACGCGAAGGCGACGGCTGCCCCGTAGCGGGTGCGCTGCAACTGGTCGGCGATAAATGGACGATGCTGGTGGTACGCGATCTCTTTCGAGGCCCTAAACGAACGACCGAACTTTTGACGGCGCTGCATCCGATCAGCAGCCGGACGCTGGTCGCGCGTCTTCGTGATATGGAACAGGATGCGCTCGTTGCGCGAAGGGATTACGGTGGAAGCCCGCCGCATGTCGAATACGTCTTGACTGAGCGTGGTTGTCTGCTCCTCCCGCTCCTTGATACTCTGCGCAAGCTCGGAGAAACACTCGACTGCAATGAATGTGAAGATCGCATGGAGCGCGCGGGCTCCTTTTGTGAAGCCTGTCCGCGGGCCGTAGAGCGATACACCACCCCGTCGCCGTCGCCGCCATCTCGTCGGGACAGGGATGTCCCGGTTGTGCTTCTTTGACCACAGAGAGCGCGTGGCTTTCTACTTCAGTGTCAATAATCTTTCATCTGACAAAAATCTTCCAGGGAATTTCGTTGAAGTCTCGTCGGTCAATCAGCATCATCTGTATCTTCTTGGTTCTCGCAGGACTGTTTCCTGCCTGCAATCGTGATCCGCAAAGCCAGGCGACAGGAGGCCGCGCTGCGGATTTACCTCCGCGTCAAATGTTCGGCGTCCAACTGCGTCCGCAGGCCAGGGCACTGGTGGCCGAGATCGAGAAACATTACGGCAAGAAGGTGCGCGAGGAGGTGAAGCGAAATCTGGACTACAGTTATTATGCCGCGCTCTCTTCGGTTGATGCGGACGGCACGCCGAGCGTACGCATGGACGCAGATGTGCCGCCAACGGAAGCCATCATCGTTCACGAGTTGTTGCACATCAAGCTCTATTCAAAAGGTTTTCCCGTCATCCGGCTCAACTATCCACACTCCTGGAACACGGATCGGCAGCAGGCGCACGTACGCTACATCGTCGCGATGATCTACGACGCGATCATCCACACGATCATCTATCCTCAAGTGCGCGAGATGGGGCTCAAACCCGAAGAGTCTCTCCCAAGTCAACTGGATTTGATAATGGCGGATCAGTTCGAGGATTACCCGGGAGTCCCCAGGCCGGATGTTCGCACCGTCTATTATTTCAATGCCGCGATGTTGCTCGATGACAGAGAGTTCTTCGAGCGCGTCACAGACGCCTATATCACCAGGCACTGGTATGAATCGGTCGCCATCGGCAGAGTTCTGTCGGACATGGTGATAGCCGCCAAACCCTCAACGCCGGAAGAGGTCATCTTCGTGCTGCTGCGCTGTCTTGAGGTGATGCAGCACGGCGTCAATAATTACGAGCTGGATTACTGGGAGACAGAGAAACGCGGAGAACACTCACTGCGCCGCGCCGTTATCAAGGTTATCCCGCAAAAGGGAGAGAGAGAAGGCAAAAGGTAAAAGTAAAAAGGCAAAAGTGAGGCGGAAACCAATTTTTATAAAAGTGCTTTTGTCCTTAATTTCCCTTTTGCCTTTCTCTTTTAGTCTCCATGTGCCGCTTCGCCTTCGGGCTTGTTGGAGACGACTTCCCCGTCGGGCATGGTGATCTTTTCGTGGTCAGCCGACACGCGCTCGCCCTCCATCGTGACCTCCTCGCCGTTCAGAGCGGGAACCGGTAGGTGATCCAGAAATCGTTCGGCATCAATGGCGGCCATGCAGCCTGTGCCGGCGGCTGTCACGGCCTGGCGATAGACGGAGTCCTGCGCATCGCCGCAAGCGAAGACGCCCGCGATGTTGGTCGCCATCGAGCGCCCGTTGGTTTTCAGATAGCCAACCTCATCCATCTCAAGCTGATCTTTGAAGAGGTCTGTATTGGGCTTATGGCCGATGGCGATAAAAACGCCTTCGCACGGAAAGATTCTCTCCTCGCCCGTCTCCGTACTCTTCAAGCGCACGCCCGTTACACCGGATTCCGGCGTGCCCAAGATTTCTTCGACCGCCGTATTCCACATAAAATCTATCTTGTCATTATTGAGCGCCTTGTCCTGCATGATCTTCGAGGCGCGCAAACTATCGCGGCGATGCATGACTGTAACGCGCGAAGCGTAGCGTGTGAGAAAGGTAGCTTCCTCCATCGCCGTATCGCCGCCGCCGACGACGACAATCGGCTTGCCTTTGAAGAAGAAGCCGTCGCAGGTGGCGCAGGCCGAGACGCCGTAACCGCCGAGGCCGGCGGGCGCAGGCGCTTCGCCCGGAATGCCCAGCCATTTGGCCGAAGCTCCGGTCGAGATAATCAGTGTCTCGGCTTTGATGATGGTCGTAATCTCTTCGCTGTCCTGGCTCTCCTTGCCGTAAAGGGTAAAGGGACGCTTTTGAAGATCTACGCGATCAATATAGGTGGTGAGAAACTCCGTGCCGAAGCGCGCGGCCTGCTGGCGAAACTCCTCCATCAGTTCGGGGCCCTGTATGCCTTTGGAAAACCCAGGATAATTCTCCACCTCGGTTGTAATGGTGAGTTGTCCGCCGGGCTGCGGCCCTTCGATCACCATCGGGTGCAGGTCTGCGCGTGCCGCGTAGATGGCGGCGGTCAGTCCGGCAGGCCCGGAGCCGAGGATCACCACATCCCTGTGAAGCGTCTCTTTGATCGTCAAGTTTTAATAGTCTCCTTCAGAGATTTTTATCCAATCTCTCTCGCGAGGATATGTTTATTTCGGTTGCCCATATAGTATAACAAGTGCCCCGCTGCTAAGGGAAACTACGGCTTACTCCGGTTGCCTGTAATGTTTTCTAATTTGCTTTTACCGCTCCATTCACCATTACGATAAACTGCGTCGGGCGGAAAACGCGTCTCAATGTCAGGCGCTGTCCAATCAATTTGTGACGCGCGCGCTTTTTTGTAGAAAAGAAGTGCGGCATCTGCGCCCGGGCGTAATACTCCATCGGCCAGGGTCACATAATAGCCAGCCGCCTCTACTTCCTCCAGGCCATAAAAGATTGAAAGATCACCGATGTCCTGAATGACGACGCGGCGCTCCTGTTTCCCTTTGTTCCAATTCGTCTCCTGGTTGACCGAGATGTCCGCGGTGAAAGGCGACACCTGCGACTTCTCCATCTGCAAACGGTTGACCACCGTCGCGTGGCGCACGATCAGATTGAAGATGGTGTCGCCGGTGTTGGTGCGCAGCGCATCATAGAGGGCCGGGTTAGCCTCCTCCACGCGGCCACTGGCTAAGGCGCTCAACGCAGACGCGAACGCGATAAAATTCAATTGCACGAGTTCCATCTCGCTTTTCCCGCGCAGTGCGCCGGTTTCGATCAAAATGACGGGCGTGCCCCACTGGCTGATCATGTCGCCAAAAGCGCGCGGATTGAAGGAATCGTCGTAACGCCCGATGTGGCCGTGGATGAAAGGCGAGAGCGCCTCGACAATGACGGCGCAAACCTTTTTGTTGCGAATTCGGCCCGGACTATCGCTGCCGTAAACATCCGGCGACACGACCAGCAGTGAGATGGTCGCTTGAAGCCCGCTCTCGCCGACAGCCGTTCTCGAACCCTGATTGTGCAGATTAAAGCCTATGTCGGGAGACCACTCGTCGCGCAGCTTCTTTAACAAACGACCTTCGGGTGTCGAGAGCGCGCGAGCATCGCGGTTGATGTCAATAAATTGAAGGTTGCGACGCTGATAGAGTTCTGCCCCGTCAGGATTCAACATGGGGACGGCGCGCAAAGTGATCTTTTTTTCAATGGCCGAGACCCATGGCGTGCCGCGATTCCGCTGTAGGTAAGAGAAGAGATCAATCAGCGCGCTCGTCGCCGTCGGTTCATCGCCATGCATTTGCGACCACATAAAAACTTTGAGCGGCCCTTTCCCGAATTCCATCTGGTAGATGTCCCGGCCAGCCAAGGAACGCCCCACCTCATCAACTCTGATCCCTTCAGCGCGCAGGCGTTCCAAATACCTCTTCAGATCAGCGTGGCGGACGCGCGATGGATCAATATTCGTGATGTGTTGTTGCTGCCAATCACGAAATAGCTTTGGCGGCGTCTGAGCTTGCGCAATACCTGCGAGGTACAGCATGAGAAACAGGGAGAAAGTTACAATGAGACGTTTCATAGCGGGGCATTTACCTGTACCTGAGATGAAAAATCATTCATGAGCAGCATCGCCGGACATCCGACCCGTGCGATAGACCGCCACGTATCACTTCTGAGGGCGATTGATACGGCGCACGCTGCCTTCGCCGCTGATTGTGCGACTCGAAGAGCGCGCGAAGGCTTCGGCTTGAGCGAAGGCGCGCAAGAAATTTTCGCCCAGTATCTTGCGTATATCCTTTTCACTGTAGCCGCGCCGTAAAAGCTCGTAGGTGATGTTCGGCAGTTGCGAGACATCCTTCAAGTCTTCGGGCGTATCCATCGCCCCATCGAAATCCGATCCGAGGCCGACCGAATCTATGCCGGCCACTTTGACGATGTAATCTATGTGATCTACGAGAATGGAGATCGGCGTCGCAGGCAAAGGGTTAGCAGCATCCAGCTTATCGCCCTCTTCTCCGAGTTGTTCAGGGTCATTCTTGAACCGCTCATCTATGGCATCGGATTGCGCTTTCAATCGCTCGGAGCGTTCACGATTGGCCTCAATCGCTTTCGGATCGAGAAAAACTGTGTAGAAATTGACCATCACCACTCCGCCGTTTTTGGCGATTCGACGCAGGAGATCGTCCGGAATGTTGCGCGGCTGGTTTGCCAGCGCGCGCGCCGAAGAGTGCGAAGCGATGATCGGCGCGCGCGAAACATCCAGCGCATCGCTCATCGTCTTATCGGAGACGTGCGAGACATCCACGAGCATCCCTAAACGATTCATCTCGCGGACAACCTCTTTGCCGAAATCCGTGAGTCCATTGTGACGCTGCTCGCCGCGCCCGGCATCTGCCCAGTCGTTCGTGTTGTTCCACGTCAGCGTCATGTAACGCACGCCCAAACGATAAAACTCGCGCAAGACACTGAGCGAATTTTCGATGGCGTGCCCACCTTCGATGCCCATCAACGCGGCGATCTTTCTCTGTCGCTTTACGCGACGAATATCCCCCGCCGAAGTCGCCAGCACAAGGTCGTTCGGGTGGCGCTCGACCGCGCGATAAACGGCATCAACCATATCTATCGCGCGCCGAGCCGAGCCGCCATTGGTCGCGTACCAACGCTTCACGTAGAGCGAAAAGAACCCCGCCGTCAATCCGCCCTGCTTCATGCGCTCAAGACTCGTGCGATAGGGAGCAGGAGGTGGCCCGCCCAGATCATAATCATGATTGGTCATCGGCGTCGTGATGTCGTTGTGTCCATCAACGATGATCGCCTGACGGTGAATCCGCTGCGCCTCGCGCCATAAGCGTTCGTCACGCGCAGGAGGAGCAGGCGGTGTTGGTGAAGCAGACGGCGTCGGAACCGTAGGAGAAGTGTTGATCTGTTGCATTGCGCCGACACTTTCTTGCGTAAGCGTGAGCAGGAGCAGCATAAAAGAAAACAACGAGGCGAATGCAACGCGGCGGGTGAACCCTTTATTATTCATCTCGACAAATCCTCGTCCGAACAATCTGGATCAAACAACAAGGGGGTTAGAATTGACCTTTATCTACAATCTCATTTAGTTGAATCGAGGCCAGCGACGACGACGCGCGCGACCGTCGGAATGATCTCGCGCTCGTTGGCGAAATCTGTGGTGAAAGTTACCAGAACGAAACGCGCGCCGTTCGGCAGCTCAATATAAGCAGCATCATGACGTGTGGTGCTCGTCCAACCGGCCTTTGACCATAGACGCGTGCCCGGACTGAGAGCGAGCGCCGTAAAACCGTGTGCCTGATCGTCCGGGTCTGTACTTTTGCCCGCATAGTCGCGCTTGAGCAACTCCATCATCCCGGCGCTCCGGGCAGGCGTGACGGCCTTGCCGGTCACAATTTCCGCCAGCAGTCGTGCCGTCGCATCGGTCGTCAGTTTGTTTCGGTTCTCATATTTCGGGCCGAGAAAGACGCGCTCACGTCCATATGGCCCTTCACACCAGGGCTTCTGATTGACATTGATGTTCTCGTAGCCGAGCGATGTAAAGTAACGATTGACGGCATTTCTTTTCAACGCCCACGCCTGCGCCTGTGCGGGCGGCAGCTCCGGGCCGCTCGTCGTGTCCGTCAATGCATCAAGGACAAAATGCGTGGCTTCGTTGAAGGAATCAACGATCATGTCGCGTGTTGCGCGCCGCAACTCCTCGCTCTCCTTCAATTTTCCATCTTCGAGCCAGCGCTGCGCCGCTGCCAGATAGAAAAGTTTGACGACGCTCGCCGGATAAATGCGCTCTCCTCCGCGAAAGCTCGCTTGCGCCGGATGCTGCGGATCACGCAGATCAATGAGCGTAATCGCCATGTTCTGTTCCTTGAATCCCTTGGCAGCGAAACGCGCCAGCGCCGTGCGCGCCGCCTCATCAACAAGCCCCTGGAGAAGGCGTGTGCGAGGCTCGGCAGTAGCAGCAACTGGCGGCGTCTTTCCATTTCTATCCTGCGCCAAAGCGATCAGAGGGAATATTTGACCTAAAAGGCAAAAGCAGAGAATGAATGTCTGACTTTTGAGCATCATTCGAGTTTGATCCTTTCAAGCTCTAGCTGGTTTATCGCACGAGATTGATGAAGAGAGTAATGATAATGGCATTGGAAAAATCTATAAAGAAAGCGCCGACGACGGGCACGATGAGAAAGCTCTGCGGCGCGGGCTTGTATCGCTCCACGAGCGCCTCCATGTTGGCTACGGCGTTCGGCGTAATGCCGAGACCAAAGCCGATGTGGCCGCTCGCCGTCACGGCCGCTTCGTAATCGCGTCCCATCAAAATGAAAGTGACGAGCACCGCGTAGGCGATCATCAAAATAACCTGCACGACGAGAATGACCAGCATCGGGACGGCCAGCCCCGCCAATTGCCAGAGCTTCAAATCCATCAGGGCGATGACGAGAAAAAGCGCCAGGGCGATAAGGGCGAGCGCTTCGACGGCGCGCATGTTGATCTTAAACCAACCCGTGCGATCATCAACGTTGCGCACCAAAGAAGCAACAACCATCGCGCCCACGTAGCCGGGCAGCGTCACTCTTAAATATGTTAAACCCAAACCGATAAGTGCGCCGACGCCCATAATCCCAAGGATGAGCAAAAGATGTTGGAGAAGCACGTGGCTTGTGAGAGGAAGCGTGTCAACGCGATGACGCGCCGACGCGTTCAATGTTTCTTTATCTTCGGCGCTGCGCGTCTTGGCTTCTTCATCGTTCCGTTTCTCCGCATCATCGCGCCGCTCCCCCGTCCCTCCTTCGCCTTGCTGCCTCTTCATCTCTGTTTCTGTAGGTGAAGCGAGACGGAAACGGCGTATCAACGCGGTCGCTGTTGGATTTCCGACGAGGCTGGCGATGAAGATGCCGAACGTGGCAGAGGCGATGATGAGCGAGCTTGCGCCCGTGATGCCTGCGCGCTCGAAGGTGTCCGCGAAAGCGAGTCCCGTCGCCGGGCCGCCCGTAAGCGTCAGCGCACCGCAGATGATACCGAGCAGTGCGGGCGCATTCATCGCCCGAGCCATTCCGATGCCGACGATAGTCTGCACAATAGCCGTCACAGAAGCGATCAACCAGAAGAAAGCCATGCGCCACCCACCCGCGCGCAGCAGAGAGAGAGTCGCGCTCAAACCGATGGTGGTAAAGAAAGCCGTCTGCAACGGAGCGCGCAAAGTAGTATCAATGTTGATGCCGAGAACGCCCCGCACGCGCAATATAAGAATAATCAGGGCGAAAAGCAGTCCGCCAATCGCCGGTGCAGGAATGCTGGAGCGGGCGAGCAAGGGCACGCGACGCTGAACCGCGTAGCCGATGAAGAGAAACAGCGCCGCCAGCGCGAGCGTGAAAATGAGATCGAATTTAAGAGTGCGTAAGCCCTCGACGAATGTGGTCTCCACCCTATCTCTCTCAGAAAGTTAAACTGCTCAGAGCTTAACCCTCAGGCTGTTTCAATAGAAAACATACAGGCTAAAGCTTGAACTCTAAAACTCCTGCTTCCGATTTCAAAACACATTATATTAAGGTTGGACGCATAGTGTATCATTGGCCCTCGCCGGGAGGATAGAGAAATCACAGACAGTCAGAACCAGATGTTCGGTGACGAAATGGTCGCGCCATGCCGACGATTGATTGCCGAATCCGGCGAACGCAAATCTTCTTCACCAGGCTGTTACCGGGCAGGGCTCGTCACATTTATTTCTACGTCGTCGCAAGTTGTCGGCAAAACATTTCAAAAAGTAGCTGAAGGTCAACTGCACGTATGATGTTTAGAAAACGCATCTCGCGCCTGAGGCTGCGCCTGTCGGCCATCATCTTTTTGATTTCCGCTTTCGTGATGGTGCCGTTTGCGCCGTTTGTTGAGCGCGCGGTTTCTTTTGAAGTTCGCGCCGCCGTGCGCGAGCCTGTGCGCGGGCGGCGCGGGATGGTGGCGTCGCAAAGCAGTCTCGCTTCACGGGTCGGCGTTGATGTGATGAAGAGGGGCGGAAACGCTGTTGATGCGGCGGTGGCGGTGGCTCTCGCCCTGGCCGTGACGTACCCGGAAGCAGGCAATCTCGGCGGCGGCGGCTTCATGCTCATACGCCTCAACGATGGACGAACCACAGTGATTGATTACCGCGAGATGGCTCCGGGAGGGGCCGCGCGCAATATGTTTGTCAATCAAAACAATGAATTGATTAAAGGCGAGGGGTCGTCAACGCTTGGGTATCGCGCGGCTGGTGTGCCCGGCACCGTGCGCGGATTGGAGATGGCTCTAAAAAAATATGGCTCAGGCCGCTTCACCTGGGCGAAACTCGTCGAGCCCGCGCGCAAGCTCGCAGCCGAAGGTTTTCCATTGACTTACATGGTCGCTCGCTCGCTCGGCAATGCCAAAGATTCGCTCGATGATTATGAAGACAGCCGCAGGATTTTTCTCAACAACGGAAAGCCTTATGAAGAGGGCGAGGTGCTGCGCCAGCCGGATTTGGCCGCCACGCTCGCGCGCCTGCAAAGGTTCGGCCCTCGCGAATTCTATCAGGGACGAACAGCGCGATTGATCGCCGCCGATATGAAAAACCATAATGGTCTGGTGACGCTCGACGATCTGCGGGCCTACGTCGCAAAGGAGCGCGTGCCATTGCGCACGACCTATCGCGGTTACGAAGTGATATCTATACCGCCGCCTTCGTCCGGCGGCACGGCGCTTATCCAGATGCTAAATATCCTGGAAGGTTACGATCTAGCGCGGCTGGGTTGGTCTTCGTCGGAAAAATATCACGTCATGACGGAGGCGATGCGCCGCGCATTCGCAGACCGCGCGGAGTATTTAGGGGACATGGATTTCGTCAAAGTGCCTGTCTCCGGGTTGATTGATAAAGCTTACGCGGCGCAGAGACGCAGCACGATTGATCTGGAGCGCGCCTCAAGAAGCGCAGATGTGCGCGCCGGACAACCCGTCGGGTCTGAATCAATGGACACAACGCATTTTACAGTGGTTGATGCGCAGGGAAACGCAGTTGCAAATACGTATACGCTCAACGATCTTTACGGCTCAGGCGTTGTCGCCAGAGGAACGGGCGTGATCCTGAGCGATACGATGGATGACTTCGCAGCGCGTCCGGGGACGCCAAACATGTACGGCTTGATTCATGGCGAGCGCAATGCGATTGCGCCGCACAAGCGTCCGCTTTCAACTCAGACTCCAACGTTAGTGTTGCGCAGGAACGGCACACTGTGGTTCGCCGTCGGCGCGCGTGGCGGCCCGCGCATTATCAACTCCGTCCTGCAAATCGTCATCAACGTCATAGATCACGGTATGAACATACAGCAGGCCATTGATGCGCCGCGCATTCATCATCAATGGCTGCCGGATGAGCTATTGTATGAGCCTTATGGACTCTCCACCGACACGCTCCGCGCGCTCGAAGCACGCGGCCACAAACTGGCCGAGAAGCCGGTCAACATCGCCAGCGCCACAGGCATCATGATCGAAGAGAAAACAGACGTTAGACTCGGCGCGGTTGATCCGCGCAGCGACGGCGAGCCTGCCGGTTATTAAAAGTTATCGAGCAAGAGCGAAGGGATGTTGCAGATTAAGCGACAGGTGATACGAATCCAATGACGGACGTTATTACAGATCGTTGAATGCCACACGCCCGCCAATGATCGTCAGCTTTACGTGAGCGTCCTTATCCAAAGCCGCAAGGTCGGCGCGTTTGCCTGCCTCTATGCTCCCGCATTCGCGCTCGACGCCGAGAAGGCGAGCCGGATTGTCGGCAGCCATACGCGCCGCTTCCTCCGCAGACACGCCGAGCGAGAGCATCATCCGCACGGCATCACGCATGGTAATGACAGAACCCGCGATATTGCCCCGCGCGTTGCTCGTGCGCCCGTTTTGGACCATGATGGTTTCGCCCCACACGTTATATTCCCCATCGGCCAGGCCGGTCGGCGCAACCGCGTCGCTGATGAGCGCGATGCGCTCGCCCGTCTTACAGCGCAAAATGAGTCGCAGCATAAGCGGATCGGAGTGAACTCCGTCGGCGATCAGATCGCAGGTCACATCGTCGCGCAAGAGGCCCCAGGCGATAGGGCCGGGCGCGCGATGATGCATCGGAGCCATCGCATTCATAAAGTGCGTCAGGTGATGCGCGCCCGCCTCGCACGCGCGGTCGAGCGTGTCCGCGTCGGCGCATGTGTGGCCGATGGCGATGATCCACCCGCGTCGGCGCAATTCGCGCACCAGTTCAACTCCGCCCTCTATCTCCGGCGCAACGGTCATCATGTGCGCCGCGCCCTCAATCTTTACAGAAGCGAGAGCATCAATATCGGAAGAGTCTGCGAAGGCGCGAAAGTAACGTGGCCTGAGCGCGCCGCATTGCGAGGTATTGATGAAGGGCCCTTCGTAGTGCACGCCGAGCGCGCGCGCCACAGGCGGATGCATATTTTGTGCGCGCATCAGTCGCTCGATTGAATGAACTGCGCGGCGGTAATCTTCTGCGGGCGCGGGCACAAGCGTCGGAAGCCATGCTGTGACGCCGTGACGCGCGAGGAATTCCGCCACGCTACGAAGGTCATCAGCCGTAGCCTCCATCGTGTCAACGCCTATAGCTCCATGAATATGCGCGTCAATAAAGCCCGGAAAAACGGTCGCGCCAGCAAGCTCGATAACTTCATCGGCGCGCGCGATTGCGCTTTCCTCTCGGACCAGGATTTTTGCGATGCGCCCGTCCCTGATAAGCAGGCTTGCATTTTCAGCTACACCACCGGGCAGTACGATGCGTCCATTTCTTAGAAGTAGAGAGCGATTTGCATGAGTAGCATCGTTCATACCTGAAATGGTCTCTCACGTTCATTCGATTGAAAGTCGTTAAGAGATGTAAGCTAGTGCGCTTTAAAAATCCGCATAATATTTGACGGGAATGTCCGCGACGGTCTTGAGGCCGGCTTCGGCTCGCACGACCGGCGGAATCGCATTGACCACCACGGCGGCCGTAGCGAGATCGCCGTGAGTGCCTCCCGGAATCGTCAGCGTCAGATCGGGAACTCCTTTGATGATGATCGTATCAGCCGGAGCATGAGCGCCGACGTACATCCCCAGTTCCAGATAAATCTTTTCTTCTCCGCGCTCGGTGCTCCGGCAGACCTGACGCACGCCGGCCACTTGCCCGCGCTTAACCTGCAAGTATTCCGTCGCCACATCTGCCGTAGCGATGACGGGCTCGATCACTTCGCTGATCTCGTCAACCTTCAACCCCATGCCGTCGGCGATCAAGCCCGCGGATTCCGGCAAGCCATGATGCTTGATGCGGCCCGCCGCCACCTCCGCGCGAAACTGTTCTTCGGTCATCCCGGCCCCAACCTTCTTTTGTAGAGGCAGGCGTCGTCTGGAAGCATCCACGATCCGCGTGACGTGAACCGTATCCACCCGCTGGCAGACGGAAGAGAGCGTGAGCGCCAACTTGTCCATGACGAACCCGGGATTAACGCCCGTGCCGTGCAAGGTGACGTTGTTTTCCCTGGCTCGCTCATCGAGTTGAGCAGAAAGCTCAGGATACTTCCTGAGCGGATATGAAAGCTCTTCGCACGAGGAGACGACGTTATGCTTGGTTTCGAGGCAGCGAAAGAGTTGTTCTTTGACATCAACGAGGTAAGAGGACGTGGAGTGAACTATCACGTCGGCACCTAGCGCCAGCACCTCTTCCGCCTGATTCGAGACGGCGACGCCTAAATCCTTATTCAATCCGACGACGCGACCGAGATCGAGCCCCACCTTCATCGGATCAATATCAATCGCGCCGACAATCTCGGCCTGACCCTTCTCGGCCAGCAGGCGCACAATCGCCGCCCCAATCGGCCCGATGCCATATTGAATGATACGTATGTGAGATGTCATCTAAACGCTTGTTTCCTTTGATTGGTTCACGAAAAAGTGCAGATGCCCGCGATGACTTGCTGGCCTCGTCGCGGACATCTCTGGTCGAAAGGGCGCGTCTCACGCGCCGGGGCCGCGCAGCGCCATGCCCGGTCGCGCGCCCGTCATCTGCCCGCTCATGAAAACCGTTTCGCCGTTGACGATAACGTAGCTGATGCCGACCGGGTATTGATGCGGTTGATCAAAGGTCGCGCGATCACCGATGGTCGTATCATCGAAGATTACCAGATCAGCCGCAAAGCCCTCGCGCACAAGACCGCGATCACGCAAATTGAAGGTCTGCGCGGGCAAAGATGTCATCTTGCGGATGGCATCTTCGAGCGTGAGCAGGCGCAGCTCGCGCACGTAATGGCCGAGCACACGCGCGTTGTTGCCGTAACCGCGCGGGTGCGGCACGCCTTCACCAAAGCGGCGCACGCTGCTATCGGAGGCGATCATGGTGAACGGCTCGCGCATGATTCTCTGCACGTCATCTTCGCTCATCTTGTGATAAACCATGCCTGCGCCGCCCGCCGCGTACATCTCGAAGATTTGCTCGACCTGCGTATTGAAGTCGCCTTTGCCGCGCGCTTGTTTTGTGATCTCAAGGATGGATTTGCCATTGAACGCCGGATTTTTGCCGTAACTCGCCACCATCGCATAGGCGTAATCCTTGAAGCCGTTTTTCTTCAACTCATCTTTCATCTCGCGCACGATACGCTCTCTGGCCGCCTTGTCTGCGAGCCGGGCTTTGCCTGCTTCGAGACCTCCGGCGCGCACCCAGCCCGGCAACAGTACGTCAAGCGAGGTGGACGAAGCGGTGTAAGCATACTGATCTACTGTCACCATCAAGCCGCGCGCACGCGCTTCGCGCACCAGTCCGAGTGTGACGGGACTCTGGCCCCAGAGCCTCTTACTGCTAATCTTGAAATGAGAAATTTCCACAGGTATTCCGGCCTGCTCGCCGATCTGTATGCTCTCGCGGATAGCTTCGACGACTTCATCCGATTCATCGCGCATGTGCGTCGCGTAGAGACCGTTGTAGCGAGCAGTGATGCGTGCGAGCGCGACGATCTCGTCGGTCCTGGCATAAGTGCCGGGCACGTAGATGAGACCTGTCGAGAGACCGACCGCTCCGTCCTTCATGCCCTGCTCAACCAGCGCCTCCATCTGTCGCATCTCTTCGGGCGTCGGTGCGCGATTCTCAAGGCCCAACACTTTCCTGCGCACAGAGCCATGCGCGATGAGCGTGGCAAGATTGACGGCGAGCGGGTGCTCCCTGATGGAGGCGAAAAATTGCGCAACATCCGTCACCGATCCTCCGCAGTTACCTGTGACGAGCGAGGTCACGCCCATCCGCACGAAGTTTTCCGCTTCGGGTTGCTCGTAAATCCCTTCAACGTGTGTGTGAACATCTATGAAGCCGGGCGCAAGAATCTGCCCGCGCGCATCAATCGTCCGGCGCGCTTCTTCCCCTTTCACGCGACCGATGCGAGCGATGCGCCCGTCCTTTAACGCCACGTCTGCGCGAAACCATGGATTGCCCGCGCCGTCAATAACGCGCGCATTCGTGATGACTACATCGTAAAGTGTAGATGATGCCTGAGGCGTGCTAAACAAAATAGGAGAACCAGACAACGCGACGAGCGCGGCGAGGGACATTATCAGCAGCCGGTGTCGAAAAGAGATTTTCACTTGAGATGGACTTCAAGGTGCCGAAGCTCGTGAGCTTCAGCACCTTGAAATCTCTGTTCAGTCAATTCTGATCGTTGATTTGGACGACGACCAGTTAGAAATTAAACTTGGCCGAAAGTTGTACTTTGCGCGAAGTGCTTACCACCGAATCGTTGATACGCCCGAAAGTGCTGCTCGTAAAGACAGCCGTCGGGTTATCAAATGACGGATGGTTTGTGGCGTTCTGCACTTCCATTCTGATTTCAAAATTGGTCGTCTCGGTAAACTGAAACTTCTTTCCGATGGTCAGGTCAATGCGGAAAAGCGAAGGCGCAGTAAAGAAGTTTCTGCCGACGTTGCCCAATTCACCCGGAGCCGGAATCGAGAAACGCGCGCGTTGCTCTGCACTGTAATAGAAGTTCCTGCCGGCTTCTGACTGCCGGAATCCCATGCCCGGAGTGCAATTGGTGCAGTTAGCCGGTGATTGCACGACGTTGCTGACCGTGTTCGAGCCTGAGTAAATGGTAAACGGGCGGCCGGACTGCCAGTTAATTATTCCGGCGAATTCGAAACCGCCGATCACGCGATCAAGCACAGGATTCAAATCGTTCAGGTAGCGCCGCCCTTTGCCGAAAGGCACGTCATAAACGAAGTAGCCCTGGAAAGCGTGCCTGCGGTCAAAGTCGGAGCGCGCATAGTTCAGTTTGCGGTCACGCAGATCAAATGGCGTGCTCGAAGCTGATTGGAGGGAGCCGCGCGAGGCGACGCTAAAGGTCGGATCGAACGAGCGGGTGTCGAGGGATTTGGCCCACGTGTAACTCGTCTGGAAACTCAATCCGTTAGTGAAGCGTCGTTTGAGTTGCACTTCCAGAGCATTGTAGGTGGAGATGTCATGGCTATCGAGCACATTCAACGCGCCGGAGAATTGTGGATAGGGACGGAAGAAGAAGGGCTGCCCGAGATTGACCTCTGGGAGGGGACGGCCGCCGACGAGTGTCGTCGCCAGCGCGGCGGCGGTAGCCGCGACTGACGCCTGCGTCAATTCAGTTGAAAACCGTGTGCGGAAGGTAGCCGACCCGGCGTTATTATTCGGATCGCCCGTGAGCAGTTGATTGATCAGCGGACTGGTCGCAGCCGTGTTATTCCTCAAAGTGTTGAAGGCTTGCAGGAAACCGTTGTTAAAGATGTCCACCTGATTGACATCATATGCGCCGTAGAGACCGACGCCGCGCCGACCGATGTAACTCACCTCAAGAACGGAATTCCAGCCGATCTCGCGTTGAACGCTCACGCCCCACTGGTGGGTCTTCGGCGAGCGCATACTTGGATCAACGACAGTAAGACTGCTGGTGGAAAATGAAGCGGGCTGGCGAAACGCGAGAGGCGTGATTCCGGCTGGCGGCACAGGCGTCGGGATGCCATTACGAACGCGCCCGCCATTAACGCCAAAGGTCGAGTTGGTCACAGCGAGCGTCGCGCCCGGCGCGCTCTGGAAGATAGTCGAAGACAGCACGAACGTATTCATGCGGTCGTAGGCCAGGCGATAGTTCGCACGAATCGAAGTCTTGCCGGTTTTGAATGGATCCCAGGCCAACCCGACCGACGGCGCGAAATTGTTCCAATCATCATCGAACAATTTTTCTTCCACAAAGCGTATGTCGCTCCTGGGCGTCTCGCCAAAACGTATCGGGCGATCCGGCCGCAGGATAGTGTTACTCGGCCCGCGCGGGGAAAGCTTGATCTCCCAACGCACGCCGAAATCAATCGTCAGGTTGGATCGAATCCTCCAGGTGTCCTGCGCGTAGAAATCATACTCAGGATAACGCGCATCGAAATTAAACCTCGTGTTCGCCGCGCCGAACGCATCATCACTGGTGGCGACGAATCCTTGAGCGATATTGCCGACGCGCCCCAACAATGTATTGACGAGGCTCTGAAGTCTCGGCAGATCGTTGGCGTTGATGGCACTTGCGCCGCTCGCTGGCGGCAAGCCGAAGATAGTAGGGTCAACGGGATTAGTGATGCGACTGAAATCTACAAACGGGGTGATGAGCAACCCGGCCACCGAGCCGCGATCATCAATGTGTTGCTGATACCGCATGTTGGTGCCAAACTTGAGCGTCTGCGAGCCGCGAATCCAGCTCAGATTGTCCACAAGCTGATAGACACGAAGCTTGCGCGCATTGTTGACGGGCGGGCTGGGGTCCAGAGGATTGGTGATGTCCAGGCAGCCGGATGTTCCCGGCACGGGGCAGTTGAAATAAAAGGGCGGATTCTTTTCAGCGTTAGGATCAGCGTTATTAAAGCTGAAGCCGAAACGGTTGAAGCCCACGACCAGCTCGTTTGTGATCGTTGCGGTCGGCGTCCAACGATAGTTGACGGCCAGATTCTTCGGGGTACGGAAGGTGTCAACATTTCGCGGGGAATTAGGGAATGCTTGCGGCCCGCCGTTGGCGCTGCCGGCAAAGCCGGCGTTGATATTGCCGTTGCCGGGATCGCCCAGAGTGCTCTGCACCCCTTGCGCGTAGCGGACGTAAACCGCATTGCGGTCATTAAAGTTATGGTCAATCTTGAAGACCAGATCGTACTGCTTTTCGCTTTGGGGCGATGCGAAATTGAACCCGGCGAAATTCAGGCCATCGCCGACGCTGAAGTTGTTCGGCGAAGGAGCCAGAGCAAGGAGCGCCAGTATTGTTGGATCAAGCCCCAGGCCTAATGGATCGCGCACGCCGATATTGTATGTTCCGACATTAAGTCCCGGAAGCGGGTTGCCGTTAGCATCCACTGAAGCGCCGGTGGCACTCGCCGGATTGTTGCGCCCGGCGACGATGTAACGAAAGAGTCCCTGTCGCGCGCTATCGGTCAGCACCGTTCGCGTGCGACTGATACTTTGTGTAGCCCTGAGAAGTTGGAGATTGGTGAAGAAGAAGGTCTTGTTTTTGATGATCGGCCCGCCAATGCTGCCCCCAAAAATGTGCTGCACAAACTGACCTCTACGTAGCCCGTTGATGGTGTTCTGGTACTCATTCGCGTTGAAGCGCGGCGTCTGGTAGAACCAGAAACCTGTTCCGTGAAAATCGTTCGTCCCGGAGCGGGTCACAAGCGTCACCGACGCACCGCTACTCCGGCCAAATTCGGCGCTGGCGTTACCGGTGATGACCTGAAACTCGCTCACAGAGTCAGGATTGGTTCTGATCGGCGCGAAGTTTGAACCGCCCGCGCTCGGATCGTTGGCATCAATGCCGTCGAGCGTAAAGTTAAAGGCGCGGTCGCGCGCGCCGTGAACGTGTACGCCGCCGCCCGTATTAGCTCCGCTGACAACCCCGGGTTGAAATTCAATAAATTGGAGCGGGTTGCGCCCGCGCGTGCCGACCAGGGGCAGAGTTTCCAACGGGCGCTCTTCGACCGTGTTGCCGAAGTTGCCGGAGCTGCTCGTCTGCACTATCTCGGCGGACCCCGTCACCTCGACCACTTCGCTTACCCCGCCCACCTCCAGCGCCACATTGACGGTCGCGGGCTGATTGATATTGATCTTATTACCGGTGGAAGTGAATTTTTTGAACCCTTGCTTCTCTACCGTTACCGAATAGGTTCCGATTTGAATAGAATCGAACACGTATGCCCCACTATCAGAGGTCTCTGCGTTGAGAGAGACTTGAGTTCCTTCATTAGTCAGCGTGACGGTAGCGCCAGGTATGGCCGAGCCCTTTTCATCGAGCACCGTGCCTGTCACGCGCGAGGTCGTTCCTTGTCCGAGAGCGCCTCCAGCCGTACACAACAACAGAGCAATGCCCAAAACGAAAGAGCAAAGATTATTCCATTTCATAACGCGCTCCTTTTCAAGGTGATATGGTCTTGCACCAAATGACTCAAAGAGTCAGCGAGGGGTTGGGTGCTCAAGGCGTCGAGATGAAAAGCATCGGGCGCGCTCGCCAGCCCCAGAATGAGAATTACTTGTCGGTTGCTAAAATTGGAGTGATGGCTTGCCATCGAACACTAAGTACCAGGGAGAAATGGCGCTCAATGCGCTCTCGTCAAGCCACATGCTGTAGATCAAGGAGCATTGTAAATTTCTTATAACAATAATAGAAGCCAAATTTTTTTATTATTCATATAAGCTTTGCTTATGCCCGGGATTTGCCCCTCACGGCAAAAGCGAGAAACTTTTACAGGTTGATCCGGGGAATAGGCTGTAGCGACCCGGTGCCAAACGGTAACGCAGCGCACGCGCGAGTACCTGGGCTTAAGCAAACCCAAGCATATAGTAAGGCCGGGCGAACCCATAACAGAAACAAGAGGAAGGCGAATCTCAAAGTTCTATTCCGGCGAATGGGCCTGCAACGCTTACCTGTGTCTCATTTTATTCGAGTGGCTTTGAGGTTTGTGAAAGAGATTTGATGGCGCGTTGCACAATACCCTTTGCCTCCGCCAACGCACGTTCAGCCTTTTCGCGCGGGCATCCCGTCCGGTTCATAACGAGTGCCGTCCGCAGATCGCCGCCGGCAGCTTCGAGCGCCGCCTGCGCCGCGCGTTCATCCAGACTCGTTTCCGCGCTGAGGATGCGCGCAGCGCGCGCGCGCAGCTTGGCGTTGCGCGGCAGAAGGTTAGACATGCGATTGCCCGTTACATATCCGAGCTTTATCATCGCGGCGGTCGAAAGCATGTTGAGAACCATCTTCTGCGCTGTGCCCGCCTTGAGCCGCGTCGAACCAGCGATTACTTCAGGCCCGACGACCGCCACGATTGCGACCGTTGCCATCCGCGTGATCGGCGAATCGGGGGCGCATGTCAAAGCAATGGTAAACGCGCCAACGGAGCGCGCATATCCGAGCGCGCCAATCGTATAGGGTGTGCGACCCGAGGCGGCGATGCCGACCACAGCATCGCCGCCGTTCACGCCCCGCGATGCCGCGTCACGCGCTCCGGCTTCACGGTCATCTTCCGAGGCTTCGACGGCGCGTGAGCAAGCGTCGTATCCTCCTGCGATGATCGCCTGCACGAGATCGGGCGCGACGCCGAACGTGGGCGGACACTCCGCTGCGTCTAACACGCCGAGGCGGCCCGATGTGCCCGTGCCGACATAAAAAAGATGCCCGCCCGCATGAAGTCGCTCAACGATGCCTTCGACGGCTCGCGTCACGTCGGGCAGCACGCGGGAGATTGCCGCCGCCACACCCGCGTCCTCTTCGCTCATCAACCGCAGGACATCAAGCGTCGGCAGCTTATCAATCTGCGACGTGCGCGGGTTCTCTTGTTCTGTAACGGGTAAGGATGCCATAAAACAGCGACCAGCGAATGAGTAAAAGCAGGCTTTATTTCATCGTCGCTCGCTCATCGTCGCCTTTCAGACGGCCAGGGCTAACTGGCGTTGAAAACGCGCGTGCGCAATGCGCGTGGCGGCAATTACGGGCGACAGCAGAGGAGGCGCGAGAAAAGCTTTCGGAGCCGCGCGCGCCATCGCCTCGCGTAAAGTATCAAGCACCAAATCTCCCGCCGTAAAGACGCCGCCCACATAAGCGACCTGAAAAAACTCTCGCTCCATCCCTAATTTACCTATGACGGCCACAGCCAACGCCCCTAACTCACGACCCGCCTCGGCTATGATCTCGCGCGCCACTGCGTCGCCGCGCCGTGCCGCTTCGGTCACGCTCCTACTGAAACCTGCAATGCGGTCATTGGTCATACTCGGCGCATAGATAGCCATCGCTATATCTTCCGGCGTTGCGGCTCGGAAATATGCGCAGGCCGCTTCGGAAAGCTCCGTCGTGGGCCCACGCCCATCCGCCGCCTGCGCGATTCGTTGCAATGCGCGACGCGCGATCCATGAGCCGCCTCCTTCATCGCCCGCCAGTGGTCCCCAACCGCCCGCGCAAGCATGAAGGCCGCGCGCATTAATCCCGCAACAGATTGATCCCGTCCCGGCGATGACGACCAGACCGGGCGCGCCGTCAGTTGCGCCATACAAAGCGATGTCGGCGTCAGTAACCACTTCCAGGAGATCAATACCGAGTCCGAGCAGCGCCTCGCGCATACGCTCGCGCAAGTCCTGTCGGCGCACGCCCGCTAATCCGATCTGAGCGGCGACAATATCCGCACGCTGCACAGAAGCGGCGTCACAGGCTTGATTTACTGCCTGACGAATGTTAGCAGCGGCATTATTAACGCCAACGCGCAGCGGGTTCGATGGCCCGGAGCCGCCTTCGCCCAGCGTGCGCTGTCGCCCATCTGTGATGACAGCCTTTGTCTTTGTGCCGCCGCCATCCACGCCAAGGATTAGCTCACGCGCGCCTGCGGAATTTGAACTGGCAAGTTTGGCCGGATCAAGTCGCATTTCGATAATCAGTACTGGCAAGAGACGAGCCCATGGGTTCGGCCTGCACTCATCATAAATTCGAGCTTGATTGTAGCCACCCACTACATATAATGGAAACCAAAAGATTTTATTTATACGATAATGTTTGCTGATACGGGGGAATTATGGAGATACGTCAACTGAGAGCTTTCGTCGCCATTGCGGAGACGGGCACGTTTACGGCAGGAGCGTTGCGTGTGCATGTGACGCAGGCG
>JBKKAL010000089.1:0-11519 GCA_046714695.1 Pyrinomonadaceae bacterium | reverse complement strand
CGTTATCCTAATAATTCATTTCCAAAAAGCCGGGCTTTGCCTCTTGTTGGTTAACCGCTGATGCGTATGCGTGCTGGCATTAAGCGTATTGGAGATCGTATAAACATCTAATGAGAAAAGCTACTTTCAGCGAACGCCTGCGTTACGCCTTTGATAGAAGTTTGTCCGGCGGCACGATATCCCTGATCGGCTGGCTCGGTTTGGCCTCCCTTTTAATTGTTCTGGTGGTGACCGCGATTCTATTACTGACAGGAATTGCGCCCGAAGCCGCCGAAGGACAAGACCCGCAAACTCTCAGCTTTGTCGAAGCGTTCTGGCAGAGCCTGATGCGTACATTTGACCCCGGCACCCTCGCAGGCGACACGGGTTGGAAGTACCGCATTTTAATGCTCACTGTAACGGTTGGCGGAATTTTTATAGTCAGTATGCTCATCAGCGTCTTGTCGAGCGGCCTCCAAGACAAACTAGAAGAATTGCGCAAAGGTCGCTCGTTTGTCGTCGAGGAAAATCACACACTGATTCTCGGTTGGTCTTCGCGGATTTTCCTGATTATTTCCGAGCTGGTCATCGCCAACGAAAACCAGAAAAACCCGCGCATAGTAGTTCTCGCCGACCGGGATAAAGTCGAGATGGAGGAAGAGATTCGCGCCAAAGTCGGCGATACGAAAAACACTCGCGTCGTTTGTCGTTCGGGCAATACGATTGATCTTGTTGACCTCGAAATCGTCAATCCGCACGCCGCGAAATCAATCATTATTCTCTCGCCCGGCGACACTGAGGATTCGGACCCGCAGGTTATCAAAATGATTTTGGCGATTACGAACAACCCGAATCGCCGCGCCGAACCGTATCACATCGTCGCTGAAATCCGTGACGAGAAGAATATGGAAGTCGCTCGCATCGTCGGGCAGGACGAAGCGAAGCTGGTTCTGTCGGGCGATATTATCGCCCGCATGACCGTGCAAACCTGTCTGCAAGTCGGATTGAGCATCATTTACACAGAACTATTAGACTACGGCGGCGATGAGATTTATCTTCAGGAAGAGCCCCAGCTCGTCGGCAAAACATTTGGCGAGGCATTGTTTGCTTATGAGCAATGTTCCGTCATGGGCCTCAAACGAGCGACTGGCATCGTTAAAGTCAACCCGCCGATGGAGACCGTGATTCAAGAAGGCGACAAAATCATCGCCATCGCCGAAGACGATGACAAGGTCGTTCTCAACGGTTTCTCGCAAGTTAAAATTGACGAGAGCGCGATTCGAGAAGCGTTCGACACGACGACGCCCCCGGAACGAACATTGATATTGGGCTGGAACAAACGCGGCGCAACGATTGTCCGCGAGCTTGATAATTACGTTGCAGACGGTTCGTTTCTCAAAATCGTTGCCGACACGCCGGAAGTCGAAATTGAACGAAGCGGCATCAGTGAAAACTTACAGCGTCTCACAATCGAATTTGAAGCGGGCGATACGACCGACCGAAAAATGCTCGACGCGCTTGACCTGACTTCATTTCAGCACATCATCCTCCTTTGTTACGCTGAACAGATGGATGCTCAGGCCGCCGATGCCAAAACGATGATCACGCTCCTGCACCTGCGCGACATCGAACAAAAAAAGGGTGAGGCTTACAGCGTCGTCAGCGAAATGATTGACGTGCGAAACCGCGCCCTGGCGGTGGTCGCCAAAGCCGACGATTTTATCGTCAGCGACGAATTGACGGGATTGCTTTTGACGCAGGTTTCGGAGAACGCCGAGCTGCTCGAAGTTTTCCAGGATTTATTCCATTCCGAGGGGTCGGAAATTTATCTCAAACCGGTGGAAAACTACGTCGCGTTGGAACGAGAAGTGAATTTTTACACCGTCACCGACGCCGCACGCAAACGCAGCGAAACTGCTATTGGTTACCGGCTAGAGCGATATGCTAACGATGCCGGCCGCGCTTACGGCGTGCGTGTCAATCCGCCGAAATCCGAAATGGTAAAGTTTCAAATTGAGGACAAAATCATCGTCTTGGCGGAAGATTGAACATCTCAAGATTTGATGTCATAGAAGGGTTTATCCCAAGATTGGCTAATGTTCCTGAAACTGTTGAGGTTGAAGAAACTTAAGAACTGAAAACCATCATCAATCTTTAGGTACTATGTTTGATCTGCAACCAGTTTTTTTCGAGCTGGCAGAACCCGCCGCTTCATCTACTCTTTCATCACCATTTGAACTATCTCATCGTAGCGCGGCGATGCTTCTTCGTCTCATTCCTCATCAGCTTTGAACTGTTGTGAGGTCAACCGCTCGCTCATCTTCTAACTGCTCGGGTGCGCTGGCTGGAAGCTCAATCGTGAACGTCGAGCCTTGGCCGGGCATTGAGTTAACGCTTACTTCACCATTGTGCGCGAGCGCGAGGTGCTTGACGATAGCGAGCCCTAAGCCTGTCCCACCCATATCGCGAGAGCGCGCACGATCAACCCTGTAGAAGCGCTCGAAGATGCGCTTGAGATGCTCTGCCGGGATACCGTCGCCTGTGTCGGCGATGCTGATGCGGTCGCGCTCGTCGCGCTCGTGCCTGATCGTCACCGTTCCATGCTCTTGATTAAACTTGATCGCGTTATCAATCAGATTGGTCAGCATCTGTTCGAGACGGCGCGCGTCGGCGAAGACGGTCGCGTCCTTTGAGACTTCGTTATTGAGCATCACGCGGCGCGCGTCGGCGCGCGCGGCGACCGCTTGTATGACATCGCTCACCAGAGAGCGCAGATGAATGGGCGCGGGCTTGACCGATTCTGTTCCGGCCTCGATGGCCGACAATTCCAGAATATCGTCAATCAGATTGTGCATGCGCTCGGCGTTGCGGCGGATGACGGCGAGAAATCGCTGGTTATTATCCGTGTCGTCTATCGCGCCATCCTCCAGCGTCTCGACGAAAGCGAGGATGGCGGTGAGCGGCGTGCGCAGCTCGTGCGAGACGTTGGAGAGAAATTCCTGCCGCACTCGCTCAAGACGCTCCAGTTGGGTGATGTCGAAAAAGACTCCGACCGCCCCGCGAGTATTTATATCATCGCTCAGGTGAAGGGGAACGACGCGCAGGCTAAAGGTCTGGCGAGCCACGCCCTGCATCTCGACCTTGGCGTCGGCCTGCTTGTTTTCCTTCAGCGCATCGGAAAATGCCGTGTAGATAGATGGGTTGCGCGTCCACTCGCTCAGGCGCTTTTGTTCCAGCGGGTCTTCGATGTGACTAAAAATCTCACGCGCCGCGCGGTTCGAGGCGACCACTCTCATCCCCTGATCAACGACCAGCATGCCCTCGCGCATGCTGTTCATCGTCGCTTCGAGCAGCACAGAGGCGCGAACCGGATTGCTCGCTGCCCGCAGGCTTTCGCCTGAGCTGCGTGATCTCTCGACCGCAAGCGACATACCGTCCGCTTCACTTTTATGGGAAAAGACTCGTCCGAACGCGATGCCCGCGAGGATACTGAAAAGAAGGGCCAGTCCGGTACGCAAATTCCAGGGGGGCACGACCAATAACGCCGCGAGACTCGCACCACACAGGAAAAGCGTAAACCACAGACGAAGAGACATAACAGCAAGGATGAAGGATGAAAGAATAGCTATTCAGGATGGCTGGCTCAAACAGGGCAGCTACATTTTCATCCCCGGCGGCCTTCATCCTTCTTGCTTTTCAGTGCATCCGACGAAGCGATAACCGACGCCGATCACTGTTTCGATGCACATGTCGCACGCGCCGAGCTTTTGCCTGAGACGGCGAATATGAACATCGAGCGTGCGTGTGTCTCCGTAATACTGATGCCCCCAGACATCGTCAAGAAGTCGCTGGCGCGTGGCGACACGGCCCGCGCTCTTCGCCAGCATCGAGAGCAGCGCGAACTCCTTACGCGTCAACCTCACACTCTCGCCATCGCAAACAACCTGCATGTCCGCGAAATCAATCTGAAGACGATTGTCCTCATAACGCGCAGCCTGGTTTTCATCAACCCGGCGCAATACGGCGCGCACCCGCGCCATCACCTCGCGCACGGAGAATGGCTTGGTGATGTAGTCGTCAGCACCCAGATCGAGCCCGGCGACGCGCTCGGTTTCCGATGTTCGCGCCGTCAGCATAATGATCGGCGTGCGACGAGTCGCGGGCTCGCGGCGCAAGCGCCGGCACAATTCCGTGCCGCTCATGCCCGGCAGCATCAGATCGAGAATCACCAGCGCCGGGGGATTCTTCGCGTCGAGCGCCGCCGCCAGCCCCTTTTCGCCGGTCTCAGCGATGAGAGCTTCCAGACCATCGCGCTCCAGATTGTATCGCAGGCTCTCCGCAATATCCGGGTCGTCTTCAACGATCAATACAGGTCGTGCCATAAAGGATGGAAGGCGGAAGGATGAAGGATGGGGGATAAAGGATAAAGCGAATTTGAAGCGTTAAATCTTAGATGTGCAAATTCATGCTTTCCGCCTTCATCCTTCCGCCTTCATCGTTGCTATTAGTTGCTATGTTTAATAAAAGCTGCTTCAGTCATGTAAACCGTCAGCTCACAGATGTCCGTGACGTAATCGCCGATGCGCTCGATGTGCTTGGCGATGAAGAGCAGACGGGCTGCGCGCGTAGTCGTCGCCGGATCCTGGACCATCAATTCGATCAGGTCGTGAAAGATATGGTTATAGATTTCGTCTATATCGTCGTCGCGTGTGATTACGGCGCGCGCCGCCGACGCATCGCCCGAAGTGAAAGCATCCAGGGCGGCATGGAGCATGCTGGCCGCGTGCTCAGCCATGCGCGGCAAGTCAATATGGGTTTTCAACTGCGGCTCATCGTTTAAGTCAATGGTCGCGCGTGCGATGTTGCAAGCGTGATCGGCGATGCGTTCGAGAAGCGGCGTAATCTTCGCCACCGAGATAACGAAGCGCAGGTCGCGGGCTGCGGGCTGCCGCAGCGCGATGGTGTCAACGCAGAGGCGATCTATCTCGACCTCCAGTTGATCTATCTCATCATCTCCGGCCAGGACTTCGCGCGCCGTGGCGCTATCGCGTTCGACCAGCGCATACATGGCGCGTTGGAGCGCCGTCTCCGTTTCGCCGCCCAGAAGCAACACGCGGTCGCGCAAATTATCTAGTTCGCGATCGAGTAATCTATGCTGTTCCATAATTCAATTTTGGATTTTGGATTTTAGATTTTGGATTGGCGAGCAACCGCAGGTTGAAAGCCTCGATTCATAGATTCAAGATTCGCGAAGCGTTAATCTAAAATCCAAAATCTAAAATCCAAAATCATCCAAACCTTCCGGTGATGTAATCCTCCGTCAGCTTCTCTTCGGGATTGGTAAACATCTTTTCGGTCGCGTTGACCTCGATCAGTTTACCCAACCAGAAGAAGGCTGTTCTATCTGAGACGCGCGCCGCCTGCTGCATGTTATGCGTAACAATGACGATAGTGTAATGCTGTTTAAGCTCAACGATCAACTCTTCGATCTTCTGCGTCGCCATCGGATCAAGCGCGGAGGCGGGCTCGTCCATGAGGACGACTTCGGGCCGCACCGCCAGCGCGCGGGCGATACAGAGACGCTGCTGCTGCCCGCCGGAGAGACCGAGCGCAGAGGTTTTCAGACGGTCTTTCACCTCGGGCCAGAGCGCCGCATCCACCAGAGCCTCTTCGACCCGCTCGTTGAGTTCGGCCTTGCTGGCGACGAGGCGATTGATACGCAGCCCGTAGGCGACGTTATCGAAGATGGACTTGGGGAACGGGTTCGATTTCTGAAACACCATGCCGACCTTGCCGCGCAACTCCACGACATCCGTTCCGGGCTCGTAGATGTCCTGCCCGTCAATCTCGATGATCCCTTCGGCGCGTGTGCCGGGGATAGTGTCGTTCATGCGATTTAGGGTACGCAGGAATGTTGACTTGCCGCAGCCCGACGGCCCGATCAGCGCCATCACGATGCGCTCCGGTATGTCCAGGGAAATATTGTAGAGCGCCTGCGTCCGGCCATAAAAAAAGTTCAGGTCGCGCACGCTGATCTTCGCCGCGGGCGTTGGGCTCTCGCGTCGTTCGCTCACACGCTCATCGTCTAAAAGTGATTCAGCCATACGGGGCACGGTCGCCGCTACTGCTCTTACTGGCGTTGACATCTCAAATTCAGTAACAGGTGGCGAGTGACAAGTTAAAAGATAAATCCAGGCTCGTCGCTCCCCACTATTCTTAAAACTTTTTGCGTGTAAAAAAGCGCACGGCAATATTGATCGTCAGAATCAGGGTCATCAGGACGAGCGTGGCGGCCCAGGCCTGCGCATGCCATTCATCGTACGGCGAGATGGCGTAGTTGTAAATCTGCACGGTCAGGCTGGCCACGGGTTGATCCAGATACCAGTTGAAGAAGCGGCTGCCGAAGGCCGTGAAAAGCAACGGGGCCGTCTCGCCGGAGACGCGTGCGATGGCGAGCATCGCGCCCGTCGCTATTCCCGAACTGGCCGCCGGAAGCACTACTCCCAACGTCACTCTCCACTGCGGAGCGCCCAGCGCGAGCGCGCCTTCACGCAGGCTGGTCGGGACTAACCGGATCATCTCTTCGGTCGTGCGCGTCACAATCGGAATCATAATCAACGCGAGGGCGATGCCTCCGGCCAGAGCCGAGAAATGTTTTTGCGGGATCACGATCAACGTATAGACGAAAACGCCGACGACGATTGAAGGAACGCCCGTCAGTGTATCTGCGACGAAGCGCACGATATGTCCGAACCAGCCGTCGCCGTATTCCGCCAGATAAACCCCCGCGGCAATTCCCAGGGGCAAACCTATCACAGAGGACAGACCGAGCAATACCAGTGTGCCCGTAATAGCATTGCCAATGCCGCCGCCTTCGCCCACGGGGCGGGGACGATCAATCAGGAATTGCAGGTTGATCGAACTGATCCCGCGCATCGCGATGTAACCGAGAATGAGTATGAGAAGGGCGACGACCGTCAGTGCGCAGAAAGCCGTCAGACTGGTCATGACGGCATTAACGCTGAGTCGCCGCCTGTTCTTTGTCGTCTTGCCCTCGCTCATGTGGCCCTCGCCGTCCCGCTCGTCCCGCGTGTCACACTCCACACCAAAAGTTTCGCCAGTCCGTTAACGATAAACGTGACGAGAAAGAGTATGAGACCGATCTCGACCAGCGCGCTCAGGTAGAGATCGCCCGTCGCTTCTGTAAATTCGTTGGCGATAACGGACGCGATGGTGTAAGAGGGCTCAAAGAGCGAGGCGCTGATCTCCGGGCGATTGCCGATCACCATTGTCACGGCCATCGTCTCGCCGATGGCGCGGCCCAGGCCCAGGATTATCGCGCCCGCGATGCCTGATGCCGCATTAGCCAGCACGACGCGCGTCGTCTCCCAGCGGGTTGCGCCGAGCGCGAGCGCCGCCTCGCGCTGCGAGACGGGCACGGCCGCGAGCACATCGCGCACGACTGCGGAAATAATCGGCGTAATCATGATGGCGAGAATGATGCTGCCCGTAAAAAGACCTATGCCCGTGATGGGGCCGCGAAAAAGCGGCAGCCAGCCGAACCATTGCTGGAGCGGCGGCTCGATATAAACGCGAAGGAATGGCGCGAGCACGAAGATGCCCCACAGACCATAGACGACCGATGGGATCGCCGCCAGCAACTCGACCAGAAATGCAAGGGGGCGTGCCACGCGCGGCGGCGATTGCTCGACCAGAAAGATGGCGACGCCGAGCGAAAAGGGAACGGCGATCAAGACCGCAATCAGTGAAGAGACGACCGTCCCGTAAATAAACGGCAGCGCGCCAAAACGCCCGAGGATGGGATTCCAGGAGCGCCCCGTCAAAAAGCCGAAGCCGAACTCCCGCAGCGACAACATCGAGTTAGAGGCCATCGCGGCCACCATCATTGAGACGATCAACAACAGAAGCGTGGCGCTCAAAAGCAGGATCAATCTAAATACGGCATCGCCCGTGCTGCCCGTCGAGGAGAGCGCGCGACGCCACCTCCACACGCGCGCCAGCGCGCCGTACGCGGCTGTAGGAGTCGGGAGTTTCGGCTGCGCGCTAGACATAAAAAGCAGGGATGAGGGATGAGGGATGAGGGATGAAAGGATGATGATTCAAGTTGAATGATTTCTTATTCATCCCTTATCCCCCATCCCTTATCGCAGTGGTTTGCCGCCCGAAGTTATCGAGTTGATTCTGGCTTCGGCGCGCTTGACGATCTCAGGCGGCAGCGGCGAGTAGAGCAAATCTTTCGCGAACCTTTCGCCGTCATGTAGGCCCCACCAGAGAAAATCAACGAGCGCCTTGCCCTTGGCAGCGTCCTTTTGATCTTTGTAGGCGAGGATGTATGTGTAGCTCGAAATCGAGTAGGCGCTTGCGCCCGCCGCGTTGGTGATCGAGACGCGCAAATCTTCCGGTGTTGTCGCCACCGATTCGGCAGCCGCCGCCGTCACCGCTTCCAGGCTCGGCTCGACGAAATTGCCGGAACTGTTTTTGATGACCGCCACGGGCAGCTTATTCTGCACGGCGTAGGCGAGTTCGACGTAGCCGATGGTGTTCGGCGTCTGCTTGACCTGACCCGTCACGCCCTCGTTGCCTTTACCGCCCAGCCCCACGGGCCATTGCGGCGAAGTCCCCGTCCCGACCTTCTCTTTCCATTCAGGGCTGACTTTCGACAGGTAATCCGTAAAGACGGCGCTTGTGCCGCTGCCGTCCGAGCGATGAACGACTGTAATATCTGCGGCGGGAAGATTCGCGCTCCCGTTATCGGCCTTGATGCGCGCGTCATCCCAGCGTTTGATCTTTCCCAAAAAGATGTCCGCAATAACTTCCGGCGAGAAACGCAGTGGTGTGGAGACGTTCGCAAGATTGTAGGTGATGACGACCGCGCCCAGCACTGTTGGAATGTGCAGGATTTCGCCCGGCGCTTTTTTCAAATCCTCATCCTTCATCGGCGAGTCCGTTGCGCCAAAGTCAATCGTCTGGTCCTGAATCTGCTTAATGCCCCCGCCCGAACCGATGGATTGATAGTCAATGCGGACGTTCGGATTTATCTTGCTGTACTCGCTTAGCCATTTCTGATAAAGCGGGTTGGGAAAGGTCGCGCCCGCGCCCTGCAACCGCACGGTGCCACCCTCTCCTCCTCCTCCGCCCTGCGGGCTGCAAGCAAAAGATAGCGCGACAGTGAAGGCAATCAGGAGCGCGAGCGTCGCGCGGCGAATCTCTCTCGATAATGGCACCGGAATAATCTCCTCGCAGATGGTCGTTCGTGTAGAACATCAAAGATTAAGCCGACGATGTTAAATCCATCTGAACTTCATGTAAATAAAAGCGGGGAAGATCGGTCGCGCCCTTACGGTCGGTTTTCGCCGTTCGGCGCGGCCAGCAGTAGAAGCCTGTAGCCTACGTTGACCATTGTGTCAATCCTGATGTCGTGCGGTTCGAGCTTCCGGCGCAGGCGATACATATAGACGTGCAGGCTGACGGGATTGAACGGCTTGTGCCCGGCCCATGCATGATGCCAGAGTTCTTCGGACGGGACGACCCGCTCAGGACTGCGTGCGAGGCGCGACATGATCAGGAATTCAGTGCGCGGCAACTTGAGCGGGATGCCCCGGCATGCGACGTAATAATTAGAGTGCTCGACGCGCAGGTGGCCGTTATCAAAAACATTATCTTCCACGTCTTGAGCGGAATCTGCCGGCGGCGCAAATAGAAGAGATTTTGCGGACATGGTTTCATCAATGGGCAATTGCAAGCCTTTGAGATATGAAGAAAGATAGCGTGCCAAACCGACTCTGACGAATCTCTTCGCCTGCGGTCTATTCCAAGTCCGTTGCCGATTACCTTCGGGCGAATACTAAAATCCACCCGGAGGCATTCCACGATCCTTCAGTTAAAACTTTATCTTGACGCCGAACTGCATCACTCTCGGGCCGCCGATTGTATTGGTGATTCTTCCAAAATCGGTTTGATCTTGAAGATCATTATTCGGGTTTGCGAAGTTGACATTGTTGAAGACGTTGAAAACGTCCCATCGAAACTCCAGCGATGTCTTTTCCGTAATCGGGGTGTTCTTGGCAAGACCCAGATCAAAACGTTTTTGCGAAGGCCCACGAAGGACGTTTCTCGGTAGATTTCCGTACTCGCCAAGCGGGGAGCACAGCGCTGCCCGATTGAAATACTGCTCCGTCGGGTCTTCGCCCTGCTGTGCCAATTCCTCCAGAGACCCGCAAAGGTTAGGACGCCCGAAGCCAGGACGGAAGAGCCCACCCGATCCAAGTCTCACATCCGTCAATTGAGAAATATTACCGACCTCGGGTTCGGCGGAGAAGATGGTAAACGGACTTCCCGATTGAATCTGGGCAAACCCGGAAAGCTGGAAGCCTTTAATCCAACGGGAATTCGAGCCGAAGGTAGGGATGTCATAAACGAAACTCAGGCTAAACCTGTGTGTGCGGTCAAAGTCCGAGAGGGCGTAATTGCTACGCGGGTCGCGCGAGTTATTCTGCAAGATGAAACCGACGTTGGGCACGTCGGGCTTACCACCGCCCGCAGTGCTGCCGGGATCAGCCGAACTCGTATCCCTTGACTTGGACATAGTGTAAGAGGCGTTAAACTGAAATCCTTTGCTTAGGCGCTGTCGAACATTGAGCTGGAAGGCATGGTAGTTGGAGAGCCCGCTCGAAGTCAGCAACAACGCCTCCGGAATATTGAAGCCCAGAAGAGCGCCGCGCGCCTCAAAGCCGATGATTGAGCCATTGGGATCGCTCAGGTTGAAGTCGGTCGCCAGGCCCGTCACCGCGTTCGGGAAACCAAATGCGATGCCGCGCCCACGCTCTCTCTGCGAGGCAGCCGCACGCAGCGGCCCGCGCAGGACACGCGCCGGATCAGTGCCCGGATTGCGCGCGAGGATTCCATTAAACGCTGCCTCGTATGCAGCATTGAACCGCCCGAAGATGTAATCGGGCGCATTCGGGTCGTTAAGGTTGAACACCTGATTCAATGCCATCGCCTGTAGAAGCTTGGTGCCTTTGGTTCCCTGATAACGAGCCTCGACCACGATGTTATTCCTCACTTCATACTGGAAGCCAAGGTTCCACTGCTGTATGTATGGCGTGCGCAGGTTGCGATCAACCGCGCGAAATTCAAACGTCTCGGCGATGTTTCCAAGCGTGCGCAGACCTGTCACCAGGTCATTTGGATTCGCTCCGCCGTTGGCGTCGAATTGCACTCCTGTGTTGTCGCGAATCACGTAAGTGATTGCGCCGGGAACACCTCCCACCGGAGTAATGCCAGTACCGATAGACGAGACGGCCTGAATACGGTTGGGCAGGAATTGATTGAGCCCAAGATTCGGGTTCTGTTGTGAAAAGGCCGTCCCCAACTGGATAAGACGCGACGGAGATGTCACTTCTATCTCACGCAGGTAAGGATAGTTGCTGAAGACTGTGTTAATGAACGCCGACGATGGACGATCATAGAAAATTCCGTAACCGCCGCGGATGACCAGCTTGCTGTTAGGAGAGTAAGCG
>JBKKAL010000088.1:0-25263 GCA_046714695.1 Pyrinomonadaceae bacterium | reverse complement strand
CCTTTCACTAGAAGGCGACAGGCTGGCGACGGGACTTTTTATTTGAAAAGCCACCACATACGACGGATCAAGTTTTTAAGCCTTCTGTTTTTCAGTTGCGCGCTGGTGTTTGCGAGCGCCACCTCGTGCTCGTCACGAAGCGAAAGGGCGGCGAACTCGCCTCCATCCGGCGCAGCAACAGAAACGCGCGAGGTGACGGACGATGCAGGAAGGCGCGTGCGCGTTCCCTTGCGCCCCGAACGCATCGTGACGCTCGCGCCGAATCTGACGGAGATCGTATACGCGGTCGGCGCAGGCAATCGTCTGGTTGGCAACACGACTTACTGCGACTATCCGCCGGAGGCCGTACAGATAGCCAAAGTCGGCGACACTCTTAATCCGAGCATCGAGCGGATCATCGCGCTTCGCCCGCAACTCATACTTGTCTCCACAGCCTCACAGCTCGAAACATTTACGCGGCAGTTGGACGAACAACAGATCGCGGTTTATGTGACGGACCCGCACGATCTCGAAGGCGTCTTTCGCTCAATCGCGGGGGTGGGTGATTTGCTGGGCCAAGGCGTTGAGGGAGAGCGCTTCTCGGCAGAGCTGCGCACCCGTGCCGCAAGAGTTGAAGAAGCCATCCAAGCAAGACAGCCTATCAGCATTTTCTACCAGCTCTCAGCCGAGCCGCTTTATACGGCGGGACGCGATTCATACATCACCGATCTTATCGCGCGTGCTGGCGGGCGCTCCGTTACGGCTGCAGTTCCGGGGGCCTGGCCGCGCTACAGCGACGAGGCGGCGCTGGCGAGCAAGCCCGAAGCAATCGTGTTGGCGACGGGCGGCCAGATGGGCGAGGCCAACCGGGAGATCGCCGCTGCCTTAAAGAATTCACCGGCGGCGAAGAGCGGACGCATTATTCAGATCAACGGCGATTTTCTTTCGCGTCCAGGCCCAAGACTGGTTGATGGATTGGAGCAGATGGCGCGGGCTTTGCACCCGGATGCCTTTAAGCGGTGAAGAGTGTGAACGCAGAGACGACCAATACGGAAAGCAAAAGCACAGCGTTTTCGCACAATGCGCGGACAACCCTAAAACGCACGTTGATCATTTGTCTGACGCTCGCCCTGACGCTTCTTGGCGTAGGGCTCGCGGCTTCTTTGATCGGCAGCGAGTCTTTGCCTGTGGGCGCTTCGCTGTGCGCGATTTTCCGGGGCGGCAGCGCGCGATGCGGATTGACGCCGGAACAAGGAGCCATCCTTCTTGATTTGAGAGTGCCGCGCATCTTGTTGGCGGCAAGCGTCGGTGCATCGCTCGCCGCGGCGGGTGCTGGTTACCAGGCTCTGCTTCGTAATCCGCTGGCAGAGCCCTACCTGCTGGGCATCTCGAACGGCGCGGCGGTGGGCACAATGATCGCGCTGGTTTTTATGGGCAAACAGGCATTGACGCGTTCATTGATGGCGTTTGCGGGAGCGCTCTGTGCAACCTTCGTCGTTTACCGGCTCGCGCGCGGGCGCACCGGCGCATCGCCCGAAAGATTGATCCTGGCGGGCGTGATCGTGACCACGTTTCTCTCCTCAGCCATCGTTTTTATTACGACGATGATGGATGCCACGCGCATACGCTCATTTAACTTCTGGTTGCTGGGCGATCTTTCGGGCTCGACCTCAAGCCTGCTCGCGGTGGGCATCAGCGCAGCATTGATTGGAACTATCGTGCTTGCGGCGCACGGGCGCGCGCTGAACTTAATGATGCTCGGCGAGCGCGACGCATTCGACCTCGGCGTAGAGGTCGGGCGTGTGCGTCTGATCGTCTTTCTCGCGGCATCGTTGCTGGTTGGCGCATCGGTCGCATCGAGCGGGTCGGTGGGCTATGTCGGCCTCGTCGTGCCGCATCTGGTGCGTCTTTCAATCGGAAGCGATAACCGGACAACGATTCCTGCGGCTGCGCTGGCAGGCGCTTTATTCGTCATCGTGGCAGACACAACTGCGCGCACCATTATCGCCCCGCGCGAGCTGCCAGTCGGCGCGATCACAGCGCTTATCGGCGCGCCGCTCTTTGTTTATCTTCTCAGAAGAGGCTGAACGAAGGGACGAGGGCAGAGGGATGAAGAATTCGAGGATTTCAAATTTGAAATCTTTCTCTTATTAAGCAAGAGGATTTTGAATGCTTGAGGCGCGCGGAATCAGTATCAATTACGGGGAGCGTGAAGCGGTCAAAGGCGTCTCGCTGAGCGCTGTGCCCGGAGAGGTCGTAGTGATCATCGGGCCCAACGGCGCCGGCAAATCAACGCTGATGCGCGCACTGAACGGTGCGCTTGTGCCGTCGCGCGGCGAGATTCTGCTTGATGAAAAACCCTTGCGTGCCCTTGCGCGTCGCGCTGTAAGCCGACGCATCGCAGTCGTGGCGCAGGAGGCTGAACTGCGATTCCCTGTAACCGTGCTGGAGTTCGTGCTGGGCGGTCGTTATGCGTGGTCGAGCACCGGCGCATGGGGCTGGGAGACGGAGCGCGATCTAGAGATCACGCGCGAGGCTTTGAGGGAAACCGGCCTGGAGGATTTTAGCGGGCGTTTGATGAATGAGCTTTCAGGGGGCGAGCGTCAACGTGCGGTGTTGGCGCGCTCGCTGGCGACAGAGGCGGCGATACTTCTTCTCGACGAGCCGACGGCGAATCTGGACCTGGCCCACCAGGCGACCGTGCTGAGGCTCGTGCGCTCACGCTGCGACAAACTCGGCGCTGCCGCGATTGTCGTCACGCACGACATAAATCTCGCGGCAGAGTTTGCGGATCGCGCGCTCTTGCTCAAGGGTGGTCAAACACTGGCGGACGGGTCGCCGCAGGAGGTCTTGACGCCCGGCATCCTGCGCGAGCTTTTTGACATTGAAGTTTTAGTGGATGCTCATCCGATCACGGGAGCGCCACGCATTACCCCGGTGCACGAAGCGCGCCGGTGATTTACTAACCAACGGGGCGACGGATCAGGGAAGGCGGTGCAAAACCGCCACTGCCCGCGCAACTGTAAGCGGCAACAACGTTCCGCAAACTGTCGAAGCCACTATTCCTCGAATGGAACGGGAAGGCGCGGAACGGAAGAGCAAGAATGAAAAAAGCAGATGCTAGATATCAGATGTTAGATGTCAGTGAAGGGCTTTGACTAACATCCGGCATCTATCATCCAGTATCTGTCTCTTCATTTTTGCTTTTCTACGCTGCGAGTCAGGAGACCTATCCGCTGCTTTCTTGCAGGCTCGTACTGCGACGGGCAGGAGAAGCTAAACATGAGAGATAAGAAGAATGACCGAAGAATAAGAATCGCTGACAGCCTGTTGAGAGTTGTGAGCCTCGGAGCGATGCTCGCGCTGCTCTCAATATTTTCCGCCAGCGCGCTCGCACAGCAAAGCGGCGGGGTCGTGAACGGACGCATCACTGATGAACGGGGAGCGAACATTCCCGGTGCGGAAGTTCGTCTACGCTCGCGGGAGGGGGTGCGCCTTTTCGCGCGGACAAATCAGGACGGGGTTTTTGGTTTTACCGGGCTCGGTGCGGGCGATTATATCTTAGAGATAACTGCGCGCGGGTTTGCCGTCGCCACATCCGATAACTTTCATGTCGAGCGTGGAGAGAGGGCGACGCGCGACCTGACGCTTTCCGTGGCGGCGATCAACGAAAACGTGGTTGTCGTGGCGACGGGCACGCCGCAGCGCGCCGACGAGGTCTCGAAGGCCGTCACGCTCCTCGGCGAAGAGCAAATGGATGCACGCCGCGAGTTGACGCTCTCTGAGGCTTTGCGCGGCACGCCTGGCCTGCGAGTTCAGCAGCAGGGCTCGCCGGGCGCGTTGACCACGCTGCGTCTGCGCGGCCAGAGGAATTTCGATACTGCTCTGCTGCTGGACGGATTGCGCGTGCGCGACTCGTCCGACATCAACGGCTCGGCACTTCCTTTCCTGACAGACCTTGTGCCCGCAGGTCTTGATCGCGTTGAGTTACTGCGCGGCTCCGGCTCTTCGATCTACGGGACGAATGCCATCGGCGGTGTGATCAACCTCGTGCCTAAAAGCGGGGCGGGCAGCCCGCGTTTCGAAGCGGGTTTTGAGGGCGGCGGTCTGGCACTTTTTCGTGAGCGCTTGCAGGGCTCCGGCGGCATCGGAAAGCGCGCCGGGTACAGCTTTGGAATATCACGCCTGGACGTGCGCCGGGGCGTTGATGGCCACGATCAGTACGGCAACACGGGGGGCGGCGCGCGCCTGCAATTCAACCCGACGCCTTCGATCACCATCGGCGCGAACTTTTACGGCACGCTCTCCAACGCGCTCGTCAACAACAATCCGCGCGCGCTTGCGGGCGCAGCCGCCGTTGGAGGGCAGTATCCGGAAGCCATAGAGGGCGTGACCCTCCAACCGGACTTTGATAACCCGGATCAGGGCCGTCGCAATCGCTTGTTTGTTGGTTCCGTCAGGTGGACGCAAAGTGTCAATGAGATTTTCTCTTACACGGTTGCCTATCAGAGAGTTTCGACACACAGGCGAAATTACAATGGGCCGGATATTGATCCGCGATTCGCCTCTTTTTTTCCGTTCGGCGATTTCGAGTTCGTCAGTACGAACAGCGGTGGGACGGATACGCTGGACGGGCGTGTCAACCTGCGCTTTGGTCGCAGGAATCTTTTTACCGCCGGATTCGAGTTCGAGCGCGAGAAGCTTTTCCAGGAGACGCTCTCAGCCTTCGGCACGTTTGGCGGCGCAACAGACCGGCAGCGCACCTTCGCCGTCTTCGGGCAGGATCAGCTTTTTCTGCTTGATGACCGGTTGCAAATTTCCCTTGGTGTGCGCGGGCAGTTCTATCGCATCAGTGCCGCAGACCGGCCCGGCTTTCTCGGCCGTCTCTCTGCCCGAAGCTCTATCACGGGTGACGGGGCAATCGCTTATTTTATACGCGCGACGGGGACAAAGCTGCGCGCGCACGTGGGCAACGGCTTTCGCTCGCCCTCGCTCTTCGAGCGCTTTGGTGAAGGAACGTTTGAACAGGTCGGCTTTACACGGTTCGGCGATCCGACGCTGCGCGCCGAGCAGTCAATCAGCTTTGACGGCGGGTTTGACCAGCGTCTCTTGAATGATCGCCTGTTATTCGGCGCGACCTATTTCTACACACGCCTTCAGCGCGTCATAGATTTTGTGGATTCTTTTCAGAATCCCTTTGACCCGACAGCCCCGCCCGATCCTTTGGGCGTGGGGCGCTCGTTTGGTTATCAAAATTTTCCGGGCGGGATCGCGCGCGGTATCGAGACCTCGCTTGAGACAGTCCCGCTTCGCGGAATGAATGTGCGCGCCTCCTACACTTATACCAACAGCGACCGTTTCGTGCCCGCAGAGGGCTTGGCGCGACAGTTCGTTATTCCAAGGCATCTGTTCGGGCTCTCTCTGACGGAGCGCTGGCGCACATTCCTTTTCAGCTTCGATCTCAATCGCACCGGCTCATATATCGCGCCGGTCGGATTCCCCCCGGTCGTCCTCACTTTCAGGGGCTATACCAAGATGGATGCCTTTGCGAGCTACGAGCGCGCGCTCGGCGAGCGTGTGGTGCTGGTCTTATTCGGCGGTGCGGAGAATATCTCTAACGAAAGATATTTCGAGAACGGTTTTCGCGCTCCGGGAGCAGTGGGAAGGGGCGGTTTCAACTTCAGGTTCTAGCAGGAAACGCTAAGTAAAGAATGCCAGAGTTTCAGGTTGCAGTCGCCATCTTTGATCCTTTATCGGCGCGTAATAATTCCTTGCGGCTTGGCGATGCTGCAACCTGAAACTCGCTTTAGGCACAGGTCGTTATTTAATCCACCGCTCGTCTGACATCGGTTTTGGTTAGAAGCCCGCCGATAACAAAGACGAGGCCAAGCACGATGTGTAGAATGTGATCGCTCGTACCCAGTTCAAGCATGCTCGGAATAAATTTCCAAAGACGTGCATCAGCCGGGCCGGGAACGCCTGCCGTGGGAGCCTGGTTGCTTCCCAGCAGAAACCCGAAGACGCCGATCAAGGCATAAACGACTCCGAAGACAAGGCAAAAGATGCGAGCACCCTTTGCTGTCCCGGCCATCCCGAAGTAGAGCGAGACGGCACCTGAAACGATATGCACCGCAGCGTTGTGGAAGAAAGATAGGTGGAAGCCAAGAAGGTCGTTACTGATAAAACCGACAATTCCGGCCAGGATAAACACGACGCCCATAATAGTCGCAACGGTCTTTGCCAAAGGCTTACCTGTAGCAAATGTGTCTGCCATACTCTTTCCTCTCCTTTACGAGAAAAAGGTTTACATCCGCTGGCGGTATCGCCTCGCTAAAAGGCTTCCGCCCATTCAATTACGTGTGTGCTTTGTTAGACGGATTGTACACCAGAGCGGCCTCTTTGTTTGTAACAGAAGTATCACAAGAGGTTTTCACCCTCCTGTTTGTTGAGCCTCGATTTCGGTGGGTGCTATACTCGAAATCGAAAATCATGAGTTGTGCAATCCATAAGGGGAAATGCTATGCCCGGAAAGCGTAAAGTCCTTGAGGCTCTGTATCGTGCCGGAAGAGACGGGTCAAAGATACGGCAAACGGTCTGCGCGATCCTGCTCCTTTTCGCGATGAGCACCATCGCTTCCGCTTATACGGTCGTCATGCGCGGCGGTCGCCGTATAGAGATTCCTGAGAGTTTTATCGTCACGCGCACGACACTTTCGTATGAGGCTGCGCCCGGAATCGGCGTCACGCTGCAAATGTCAACGATAGACATCCCTGCCACTGAACGGGTCAATAATGAACCTGTTGGTAGTCTTTTGCGTCGAGCCGGTGAACAGCAACCATCCGCTTTGCCTGAAACGAACACAAATACTTCGGCCGCGCCGTCTCCTCAGCGCGCCCGCCGCACGATCACGAATCGAGACCTGGAAGCCAAGCGCCGTGCGCGGGAGAAGAGCGAGGAGGATTATGATCGTCGCGCGCAGGAGCTTGGCCTGCCTTCAATGGAGGATACGCGCCGCCGCCGCGAGGAGGAGTCGCGAAGACTCATTGAGTACGCGCGCCGGAGCGAGGAAGCCGAGGCGCAGGCTGAAATCTACTGGCGCGGGCGCGCAGCGGAGCTGCGAACGGAGTTTGCCGCTCTGGACGCGCAGATCAATTATCTACGCTATAGCCTCACGCAATCGTCCAGACCTTTGACCCTTAGCTCTTTCACTTTCGTGACGGGCATTGTGCCGCGCTTTCCTTTTAGACGCCGTGGGCTGTCGCCATTCATCTCGCGCCGAACGAATACGTTCGAGTCAACATCTTCGGGCGCGCAAGCGGTCGGGGTCATAGGCTTCGGCGGAGGCTCGACGCGCGGACAGGTCTTAGTCAATCCGGCTAGTCCCGTTGATATATACGGCAGACAGTCCGCTTACTTTGGGCCGCGCGGGATCGCCCCGACGCTCGTGCCCTACTTCGCCGGTTACGCGGCGGATGATTCTTCGTATGAGCGCTCGGCTCTGGTCACGCGCCTGCACGAGCTTGAAAGCGTGCGCGCCGGCCTCGATGCGCGCTGGCGTCTGCTTGAGGACGAGGCAAGACGCGCCGGGGCAATGCCCGGCTGGCTGCGGCCTTAAAAGTGTTTTGTATTCAGGCCGGGGCCGAAGATTCGCGCCTCGAAAATTAAAGATGATGGGTGAAGGGAAGTTTTCGATGGACGATCAGCATGTCGAGTTGATCAGCGCAGAGGATGCGTGGAAGTTAGTCGAGCAGGGGGCCGATCCGGTCTTTATAGATACGCGCAACGCCAGGCACTGGGGACAAAGCGATGTAAAGATACCGGGCGCACTCAGAATCTGGCGCGAGGAGCTTGAGGCGAGGATTTCAGAGGTGCCGCGCGGTCGCACCGTTATTACCTATTGCACCTGACACCTGGAGCATTCGAGCACCCGTGCGGCGCTGATCCTCATGGCACATGGCTACACGGACGTTCACCCGCTCGAAGACGGCATGAACGCCTGGCGCGATCTGGGCTATCCGTTAGTAAAGAAGGAGGGAGATTAAGTAGTCAGCAATCAGTTATCAGCTTCTTGCTTTTAACTGACTACTGATAACTGATTACTGAAAACTATTTATGAAAGAAGGTTGGGAGACGGTTATCGGATTAGAAATTCATGCTCAGTTGAGCACGGAATCGAAAATATTTTGCGGGTGCTCGACGCGTTTCGGCGACGAGCCGAACTCGAATACGTGTCCGGTCTGCCTGGGGTTGCCGGGCGCGCTGCCGGTTTTGAATGAGCGTGTGGTTGAGCTTGGCGCTCGCGCCGCGCTCGCGCTCTCTTTAGAGATCAACGAGCGCTCCGTCTTTGCGCGCAAGAACTATTTTTATCCCGATCTGCCGAAGGGCTATCAAATCTCGCAATTCGACCAGCCTTTTTCCGAGCGAGGCGAGCTTGAGATAATGACCGCCGAACGAGACGAGGCCGGGCACGTTCGCGAGTGGCGACCACACAAAGTACGCATCACTCGGCTGCATCTGGAAGAAGACGCGGGCAAAAACGTTCATGAAGGTCTGCCGGAAGTGGATCGTTATTCTTACGTTGATTTGAATCGCGCCGGAACGCCACTGGCCGAGATTGTGACCGAGCCGGATTTCAGCTCTTCCTGGCAGGCATATGATTACGTCAACTATGTTCGCCGCGCGCTTCAATGGGTGGGAGCATCTGAGGCGGACATGGAGAAGGGAAATCTGCGTTGCGAGGCGAACGTCTCGGTGCGGCGCACGGGCGACCCGGAGTTCGGCACAAAGGTCGAGCTAAAAAATCTCAACTCCGTTCGCTTTATGCAGCGCGCCATCGAGTACGAGATCGAACGGCAGATCAACCTGATCGAAGCGGGCGGGCATGTTTCGCAGGAGACGCGCCTTTGGGACGACCGCGCGCAGGAGACGCGGGTCATGCGCTCGAAAGAGGAGGCGCACGACTATCGCTATTTCCCAGAGCCCGATCTTCAACCGCTCGTCGTCTCGAAGGATTTCATAGAGGGCGTGCGCGCCGCTCTGCCGGAACTGCCCGAAGCGCGCCGCAAGCGCTTTATGGAGGAGTACCAGCTCTCCTTCAGCGATGCTTCGCAACTGACATCCGAGCGGGCGCTCGCGGATTACTACGAGCGGGCTGCTACTGCTGCCGCCAACCCGCGCGGCGCTTCTAATTGGATCAGGTCGGAATTGCTGCGCGAGCTTGAAACCGCCGGCACACCTGTTTCTGCCTGTGTGGTCGCGCCCGAAGAGCTGGGGGCGCTCGTGCGCCTTATTGACGAAGGCAAGATCAGCGGTAAGCAGGGAAAGGATGTTCTCGTAGAGATGTTCGCGACGGGAAAAGGGGCGGCAGTGGTCGTGGAGGAACGCGGGCTTACACAGGTCAGCGATGCGAGCGCCATTGATCCGATCATAGACGAGGTGATCGCGGCCAGCCCGCAGCAACTCGCGCAATATCGCGCGGGCAAAGATACGCTCTTCGGCTTTTTCGTCGGGCAGGTGTTGAAAGCCTCTAAGGGCAAGGCGAATCCAAAAGTGGTCAACGAACGACTGCGAGAGAAGTTAAGCTCACAAGGGGGAGAGTAAAGAAAATGAATCTCAATGGAAAGACGGCGATTGTGACGGGCGGGACGAAGGGCATCGGTCGCGCTATTGCCGAGGCGCTCGTGCGCGAGGGCGCGAGTGTCTGCATCAGCGCGCGTCATGAGGACGAGGTCGAGCGCGCCACGAGCGAGCTGGGTAACATGGGCGAAGGAAACGTCACGGGCGCGGTTTGTGATGTGCGTGATTACGAAGAGGTCAAGGCGCTCGTCGCCCACACGGTCGCGGAGCTGGGCGGCGTGGATTTTCTCATCAACAACGCGGGCATCGGCCTGTTCGCCTCCGTTGAAGATCTATCGCCCGAAGATTTTCGCGCGGTGCTTGAAACAAACCTGTTTGGGGTCTTCTACTGTTGCCACGAAGCGATTCCGCAGATGAAGCAGCGCGGCGGCGGTTATATCATCAACATCTCTTCGCTGGCGGGAGTGAACGCGCACCCGCAGATGGCAGCTTACAACGCATCGAAATTCGGTCTCAACGGTTTTAGCGAGGCGCTGATGCAGGAAGTCCGCCATGATGGCATCAAGGTCAGCTACATCATGCCGGGCTCCGTCAATACAAACTTTGGAGGCCAGGAGCCGAGCGCGGAAAAGAGCTGGGAGTTGCAGCCCGCAGACATCGCGCAGACGGTTCTTGACTTACTGCATCATCCTGAGCGCAGCCTGCCAAGCCGCGTTGAAATCAGGCCAAGCAAGCCGCCAAAGAAATAGATCAGATTGTTATCCGGCTCTGAAATAAATAAATGAACCGGCGAAAAGAAATAGCGCCCATGAGTGAATTCAAAACTTTTCAATTCACACATGACACGCGGCTTTGAGCTAAACAATCTGACGCTCGAATAATCAAATTATGAGGAGACCAAAAAGAGATGGAAGCCAGTGACGCTGCCGAGCAAATCGTCGAGGTGGGTGAGGGTGACGGAAATGAAGAGGATAATAAGTTTCGTTCGCGCACCGCACTTGTGATCGCGTTCATGGCGATGCTGCTGGCGATCACCAGTCTCGGCGGCGGTAACGTCGGCGAAGACATCATGACCAATAATATTCATGCGAGTGATACCTGGGCTTTCTATCAGGCCAAGAGCATTCGGCAAACATCGAATAGACTGGCCGCCGAGACACTGGAATCCGAGCTGCTGGTTCATCAAAGCTCGATCACGCCCGAAGCACGCCAGGCCATTCAACAAAAGATAGATAAATTCAAAGAGACGGCTGATCGCTACGAAAGCGAGCCGGACCCCAAGGACCCGAACAACCCGCTAAAAGGCGAGGGGCGAAAACAGCTCTCGGCGCGCGCACAGGATTACGAGGCCCAGCGTGACCGCGCGCAGGTGCAGGATCCTAACTTCGATTTCTCGGAAGCGCTCTTTCAGATCGCGATTGTGCTGGCTTCGGTGGCGATTCTGGCGATGTCCAGATTGATTCTCAAGGTCTCGCTCGGGGTCGGCGCGATTGCTTTCCTGCTCATGCTCAACGGCTACTTTCTATTCTTCAATCTCCCCTTTTAGAATGGCCTTCATGCAGTGCAAGATAAAAATGAAGAAACTATTTCTCGTAATGTTCATGGGGCTGGGTTTGGTTGGCGATGCGGGCGCGGCGCGGGCTAATAATAGCGAGTCAACGTCAGCAGACGGGCAAAGCGTAAAGCAAACGCCCGCCTCGCAATCTGTTGAGCTGGCGGAGGCCGATCAGCTTAATAAAAGGGTTGTTCAACTTCATGATCAGGGCAAAGATGATGAAGCTTTGCTGCTGGCGAGCCGCGTGCTGGAGATAAGAGAGAAAGCCCTTGGGCCGGATGATAGACTTGTCGCCTTCGCCCTTTTCAACCTGGGAGAGATTTATATCGCGAAGAGCAAATATGGAACCGCAGAGCCGCTTTACAATCGGGCACTGAGCATCCTGGAAAAAAGCCCGGAGCAAAACGATGTGATGGTGAGCAGAGTTTTGAGCGCCCTGGCGTTCTTACGCTACGCAGATCGAGATTTCCAGAAGAGCGAAACTTTATTTAAACGTGCGCTGGCGATCAAAGAAAAGTCGTTCGGCGCAGAGAGCCTCGAAGTCGCACCTGCCCTGTTCAGTCTCGCCGAGCTGTACAGGCTTCTGAGCAAGTACGAGAAGGCCGAGGAACTCTACATTCGGCTCATCGCGATACAAGAAAAATCATTGAAGCCCTACGATCCCGGCCTGGGGAAATCCTATGAACGTTACTTATGCCTGCTGTATGAAAGCGGCAAGGAGAAAGAGGCGCATGAATTTGAGAAGCAATTAAGCGAAAGAACGATGAACTCCGCCAAGCTCAATCAAGATGAAATCTTGAATGGTAAAGCTCTCAGCCTTCCCAAGCCTGTTTACCCTGTTGAAGCGCGCCGCGTCAGAGCCCAGGGAGTAGTTCGGGTGAAAATCGCGATAGATGAGGCCGGCAATGTCACGCAAGCCGAAGCAATATGCGGGCATTCTTACTTGAGGAAAACATCGGAAACAGCAGCCTTAAAGGCCCGCTTCACTCCCACTTTAAAAGGAGGGCAGCCGATTAAGCTGTCCGGGATCATTAATTACAGATTCATACCACAGTAGGAGCGGTTGCCGTGAGTAGACAGTAGATGCGAGCCGTATTGCAGCGCGTGAAGCGCGCCTCTGTCAGGATCGAGGGAGAAATAGTCGGCGAGATTGCGTGCGGCCTCGTCGTGCTGCTCGGCATCGCGCATGATGATACGAATCTGGATGTCACATACATGATCGAAAAGATCGCGGCTCTGAGAATCTTTGATGATGCGGAGGGGCGCATGAATTTGTCTGTGACGGATGTGAGCGGCGCGCTTCTTATCGTTTCTCAATTTACGCTTTATGGAGATGCGCGGCGCGGGCGACGGCCTTCGTGGAGCGATGCCGCCCCGCCGCAGGTCGCAGAGCCGCTTTACGAATCATTCATCACGGAAGCGAAGCGTAGAGTTAATCAGGTGGCGACGGGCGGCTTTGGTCGAATGATGGAAGTGGAACTCGTCAACGATGGCCCTGTGACCATCCTGCTCGAGAGTCGTCGCCTGTTCTGACAGCCCACGCGCGCCGGACATGAAAGGCCACGGTTAATCTGTTACTATCGCGGGCGCACTTAATAATTTCCCGGCGACAAATCAAACTCAGGATCGAAAAGCGGAGGCAAACATCTGGTGAATAGGCAACGGCTGCGGGCTCTGGCAGGATTCGTGCCCGGTAGGATTATCGTATGGACGACCTTGACCCTTTGCATTCTATCGCTCGCTCTCTCGCAGGCAGCATGCAGCGGCAACAACAACACTGCGTCGAGGGATTCCGACAACGCCAACCGGGACGAGGCGGCGCTTGAGGAAAGCGTTAAGAAGGGCGTCAAGCCTGTGCCTGACGCAGAAGTGGCTGTCTTCGAGTTGGAAGACCCCGGCTATGGCAGGATAGTCATCGAACTCTACTCGAATCTCGCGCCGAAGATGGTCGAGAGGTTTAAGCAGTTGATCAAAGAGGGTTTTTATAACGGAACCGCGTTTCATCGCATCAACCCTGAGCTTGGTATTATTCAGGGCGGCGACCCGCTCTCCAAAGACAATAACCCGCTCAACGATGGTACGGGAGATTCGCCTTACCCGAACGTGCCGGGCGAGATGAGCGATATTCCATACGAACGCGGGATCGTCGGCGCGGCCCGTAAAGGCGCACGGCCTGCTTTCAGCGGGCAACCCGGTTTGACGGAAAAAGAGGCGCGTGACACGGCCAATTGCCAGTTCTATATCACGCTCAAGAAGGTGCCGGATTTCGACAGGAAGTATACGGTGTTCGGTCGCGTCATCGAAGGCATCAACAATGCCGACATCATCTCAGGCGCTCCGGTTGATGGAGGGTCTGAGCGCCCTTCACCCAGGATTGTTATTAAAAGCGTGACGCTTCAACCACATCCATAAAACAGTGAAAAGTGAGGAGTGACAAGTTGTGAAGTTTTTCTTCCTGCTCGTCACTTTTCACTATCCTTAAATTGTATCGTCGTCGGTCTTCGAGCTTTCGTCCAATTCGTAACGGTCACGGTCGCGGCGTTCAATCTTGTCTATGAACTCCAACTCTTCATTGTCCTCGAAGGTGACGCCGATGGCGCGAGCATTCTCTTCGACGAGCGATTGATCCGGCGTCGGATTATCGCCTGAGACGGTCTCGGTGCCGCTGTCGTTGACGCCTTCCCAGTCAGCATCCGGGTCGCCGCCCGCGTCCTGCGGCGAAGATGCTGTGTTATTGCGCAGACGTTGCGCGAGGAGATCAGGGTCTTTTGGCGCGCGCGAAATCTCTTCTTCCATAAACTGTTCAATCTCCGGGTCGGGCACGAAATCCGGATTGTTGCTCAAATACTCGAAATCTTCAGGTCTCTTTCTAGGCATCCGTCTCGGTCTCCCTTTGATAGCATTCAGTAATCAGCAGTCAGTTATCAGTAGAAAAAATGATGTGCGCGCAACCCTCCTCGCAGAAGCTTAATCGCCGGAGATCGAAGCGCGAGCTGCGCGCGACGACAAAAGCTGACTAATGATAGCTGATTGCTGAACGCTTGAACTATAACAGATGGCCTGAAAAACGGGCAATCACTGCGCATGATTTCTCGCCGGATGCTTTGCTTGACGTTTGACGGGCGTGCGACCTACACTAAACTTTGGACAACAAACCCGAATCCAATAAATTCTCCGAAGACGCAACGCTTCAAAGGCCAAAGCTGTATGAGCGAGCCTTCGTCAACCGCTTAAACTCTTATGTCACATAATCTCTTCAATACGCTGCAAACCTTCAATCCGGGACCGAGTCGCGAGGGGCGTTTTTATTCTCTGCCTCAGCTTGAGAAAGAGGGCGTCGGCCCTATCTCCCGTTTGCCCGTCAGCATTCGCATCATTCTCGAATCCGTCCTGCGTAATTTCGACGGTAAGAAGATCACTGAGGAGCACATTCGCGAACTTGCTAACTGGCGCGCGGATGGCGAACGGACGGAGGAGATTCCCTTTATCGTGGCGCGCGTCCTCCTGCAGGATTTCACGGGCGTGCCTCTGCTGGTTGATCTGGCGGCGATGCGCTCATGCGTGGCGCGGCTCGGTAAAAATTCAAACCTCATTGAGCCGCTCGTGCCCGTTGATCTCGTCATAGATCATTCCGTCCAGGTTGATTTCTCAAGCGCGGCGGACGCCTTCCAGAAAAATATGGAGATGGAGTTCAAGCGCAATAACTCGCGCTATCAATTCCTTAAATGGGGCATGCAGGCGTTTGACGGATTCAGAATCGTGCCTCCCGACATAGGTATTGTGCATCAGGTCAATCTGGAATTTCTGGCAAAGGGAGTGTGGGAGAAGGGCGGCGTCTACTATCCCGACTCGCTCGTGGGCACGGACTCGCACACGACGATGATCAACGGTCTGGGCATTGTCGCCTGGGGGGTGGGCGGTATCGAGGCGGAAGCCGGAATGTTGGGCCAACCAGTCTATTTCCTGACGCCGGATGTGGTCGGCGTCCATCTGACGGGCAAGTTGCAGGAGGGCGTGACCGCCACCGATCTGGTGCTGCGCGTGACGGAGATGCTGCGCCAGGCCAAGGTCGTCGGAAAGTTCGTAGAGTTTCACGGCGAGGGAGCCGCGAGCCTGCCCGGCGCAGACCGCGCAACCATCGCTAATATGTCGCCGGAGTACGGCGCGACGATGGGCTTTTTCCCGACGGATGAGGAGACCTGTAAGTATTTAAGCGCGACGGGTCGCACGGGTGAGCAGGTCGAGGCTGTGCGTAGTTATTACACAGCTCAAGGGATGTTCGGCATTCCGCTTCAGGGCGAATGCGATTACAGCGCCGTGCTTGAGCTTGATCTATCGGAGATACGTCCGAGCGTGGCCGGGCCCAAGCGCCCGCAGGATCGAATTGAGCTGCCTGACTTGAAGGAACAATTTGTCTCGCTCTTTCAAAAGTCTGTGAAGGAGAATGGCTACGGTAAGACTCAAGAAGATTTGAGTCATCGCTTTACTGTGAGAGCTGGGCGCAGCTCACTAAAAGGAATGACTGCGGTCGCGGGCGGCGGTGATCAGGAACAAGAGACGGCCCCCAAGGTCAAGTGGAATGACGTCAGCGAAAAAAATACCAGTCCCATGACGGAACTGGAGATGATGAACAATCGCCCGACGCCCAGCCGTCTGGAAGATATTCCGCCGGGTGAATTCCCCGAACGCTTTGATGACCTGGGTCATGGCGATGTCGTGATCGCGGCGATTACGTCCTGCACTAACACCTCGAATCCGAGCGTCATGCTGGCCGCAGGGCTTCTGGCAAAGAAGGCCGTCGAGCGTGGCCTCTCGGTTGATCCGTCCGTCAAGACTTCGCTCGCGCCGGGCTCGCGAGTAGTCACAGAATATCTGGAAAAGTCCGGCCTTCAACCATTTTTGAATGAGATCGGTTTTAACCTCGTCGGCTACGGCTGCACGACCTGCATCGGAAATTCAGGCCCGCTCGACCCGCGCATAGAGGAGGTCATCACCGATCAGGATTTGATCGTGGCGAGTGTTCTCTCCGGCAATCGTAATTTTGAGGCGCGCGTGCATCAGAGCGTCAAGGCCAACTTTTTGATGAGCTCGCCGCTCGTCGTCGCCTTTGCCCTCGCCGGGCGCGTCAATATTGATCTGTCGAAGGAGGCAATCGGAAAGGGTCGCAACGGTGAAGATGTATACCTTCGCGACATCTGGCCTCGTCTCGAAGAGGTCAGCGAGCTTCTAAGCTCGGCTTACGATCCGGAGACTTATCGCAGGCTCTACGCCGATTTCGCCGAGCAGAATCCGCTCTGGAATGAGATTCCGTCTAGCACCGGCGATGTTTACGACTGGGACACGCAGTCAACCTACATACAGGAGCCGCCTTATTTCGAGAAGTTCAGCAGTGCGGTCGGGAAATTCTGCGACATCAAGGGCGCGCGCCCCCTTGCCATCTTCGGTGATTCCGTCACTACGGATCACATCAGCCCGGCGGGCGCGATCAAGCACAACTCTCCTGCCGGACTCTACCTGCTGGAACACGGCGTCGCCATCGAGGACTTCAACTCCTACGGCTCGCGGCGCGGTAATCATCAGGTGATGGTGCGCGGGACATTCGCCAACGTGCGCATCAAAAACCTGATGGCTCCCGGCACAGAAGGCGGCGTGACCATACATCAGCCGCACGGCGAGAGCGTGTCCATCTACGATGCTTCCATGAAATATCAGGCCGCAGGTATTCCTCTGGTGGTGATCGCGGGTCAGGAGTACGGCACTGGAAGCTCGCGTGACTGGGCTGCCAAGGGGACACGCCTGCTCGGCGTGAAAGCGGTCGTGGCCCAGAGCTTCGAGCGCATACACCGCAGCAACCTCGTCGGCATGGGCGTGCTGCCCTGCCAGTTCAAAGAGGGCACCAGCGCCGCCACTCTCAATCTTGATGGAACGGAGACCTTTGACCTTGTCGGTCTTGAGTCGGGGGTGAAGCCCCGGCAGGATGTCACGATGGTCATCCATTATGCGAATGGTGAGGCGGAGGAAGTTCCTCTCACCTTGCGCATAGACACGCCGATAGAGATTGATTATTACCAGCACGGAGGCATCCTTCCGTTCGTGCTTCGTCAACTATTAGCCGAGACGACGGACTTTTGAAGGAAAAAGTAAAAGGCAAAAGTGCGGATTAAAGCATTCAATCAGAGCGCATTTAATTAAAAGTGGTTTGCGGCCTTACTTTTCCCTTTTACCTTTTGTCTCCGCCTTTGTTGATGAAAACTGTTCTCTTTACAACGTTGGGGACGGGGTTGGTGTTGCTGGTAGCCTACGATGTGTATGCCACCATCCTGCATGCCCGCGCTCGCTCAGGGCCAATCGGCGAGACATTAAACCGCCTCGTCTGGCGTACGGCGCGCGTCATAGCCTTTCGTCTCCCGCGCCAGCGCCGGCACAAGACGCTCAATATAGTCGGCCCGCTTCTACTGCCTTTATTGCTTATCCTCTATCTTCTTCTTCTCGTTTTCGGTTTTGCGCTGATCTATTATACTCGTATGCCCGCGCAGTTCGTTGTTGACCCGCGGGCCGCCAGTCATCCCTGGATCGAATCATTCTATTTCAGCGGCATCACGCTGACGACTGTCGGCTACGGGGACATAGCGCCGCACACGACCGCGATGCGACTTGTCGCGCTCGTCGAATCGGCCTCCGGTTTCGCACTAATCTCGCTGGCCGTCACATACTTGATTACGGTCTATTCCGCTCTTGAGCGTAAACGCACGGTCGCGCTCTCTTTTTATCATCAGGCGGAAGAAGGCGCGGACGTAGCCGGCTTCATCGCGCATCATTTCGTCGAAGGCCGCTTCTACGGACTGGAAGCGACGCTGAGGCTCGCGACACGCGATATTCAAGGGCTGCTCGAATCGCATGTCGAGCATCCGGTGATTCATTACTTTCATCCGGTGGAAGTTTACAAAGGTTTGCCGCGCATGCTCTTTCTGTTGTTGGAAAGCTGCGCCGTGATTCGTTCATGCCTTGACCCGCAAGAGTACAGGGAGATTTATAATCACCCGGAAGTCCGCAATCTTCAAGCGAGCACGCAACATGTGCTCTTTGATCTGGATAGCTCGCTGGGTCTGGAAAGGCGTCGCGCCCGTCGAAAGGAAACGTCTTACGAAGAATCGCGTCGCTGGCTGGGGCGCTACAGGGCTACGATGCGCCGCTTAAACGACGCGGGCATCAAGACCCGCCCTGATGAACAGCAGGGCCTGGAGGAATATCGAGCGCGTCGCGAGGAATGGGAATCGAAGCTGCATCGTTTCTCTATTTATTTAGGTTACGACTGGGATGAAACAACCGGTGATCGCGATCTGCGCTACGCCGCTGACGAGGAGATGGAAGAGCCGAGGAAGGGATAACGAAGGGATGAGGGCGGAGGGATGAATAAAAAGCATTCAAGATATTGAAGCATTTCTTTCATCCTCATCCCTTGTTTGTCAGGAGGGCAAAGTGATAAATTACGGATAGACAGTGAACAACATTCGCCTTTTTCCGATCACCCATTCTAGTCACCACTTTGTGAAGGAGTTAATGCCATGTCGACTGCACAACCAGCAGCAAAAGATATGCCCCGCAAGTATCAACTCTTTATTGATGGAAAATTCGTTGATGCCGAATCAGGGAAAACATTCGAGACGCCGAACCCTTCGACGGGAGAGACGCTCGCAGAGGTAGCCGAGGCCGATAAGGCCGATATTGACAAGGCCGTCGAGGCCGCACGCCGCGCCTACGAAGGCAAATGGTCAAAGATGAGCGCGCGTGATCGCGGGCGTCTGCTCTACAAGCTCTCGCAATTGATCGAAGAGCATTCCCCGGAGTTGGCCGCACTGGAGACAGCCGACAATGGCAAGCCGATCCGTGAGTCAACTTACGTTGATCTGCCTCAGGTCGTCGAAAATTTTGAGTATTTCGCCGGTTACGCCACCAAGATAGAGGGTGAGACCATTCCCGTGCCCGGCGAGATGTTCAATTACACCCTGCGCGAGCCGTTAGGCGTGTGCGGCCAGATCATTCCCTGGAACTTTCCGCTCCTGATGGCTGCCTGGAAACTTGCCCCGGCGCTCGCTGCCGGAAATACGGTCGTCTTGAAGCCCGCTGAGCAAACGCCCGTCAACGCCATGGAGCTTGCGAAGTTGATTCAGGAAGCGGGATTCCCGGACGGCGTCGTCAATATCGTGCCCGGATATGGCGAGACGGCGGGCGCGGCGCTCGCCTCGCATCCCGGCATTGACAAGATCGCTTTTACCGGCTCAACCGAAGTCGGCAAGATCATTGCGCGCGAAGCGGCGAATAATCTCACCAAAGTCTCGCTTGAGCTTGGCGGCAAAGCGCCCAACATCATCTTCGCCGATGCCGACATCGAACAGGCGGTCAGCGGCGCGATGATGGGCATCTTCTTTAATCAGGGTCAGGTCTGCTGCGCGGGCTCGCGTCTCTTCGTCGCCGAAGAGATCAAGGATGAGTTTCTCGGTCGTTTGAAAGAGAAATCGGAAAAGATTGTAGTCGGCGATCCGATGAGCACAGCGACTCACATGGGCCCACAGGTCTCTGATGAACAGCTTTGCCGCATCAAGAGCTATGTGGATATTGCGCGCGAGGAAGGCGCGACCGTCCTGATGGGAGGCGAGTCGCCCAAGCTCGAAGGCGATTTTCAGAAAGGCTACTTCTTCCAGCCGACGATCTTCAGCGAGGTCAAGAATCAGATGAGAGTCGCGCAGGAGGAAATCTTCGGGCCGGTCACGTCCGCGATAACTTTTAAGGACGAAGATGACCTTCTCAAGCAGGCCAACGAGACCATCTACGGTCTCTCAGCCGGTATCTGGACGCGCGACATCACACGCGCGCACCGCTTCGCCAAAGCCATTCATGCCGGCACAATCTGGATCAATACCTTCAACATGTTCAATGCCGCCTCGCCCTTCGGCGGTTTCAAACAATCCGGCTATGGCCGCGAGATGGGCAAGCACGCGCTCGATCTCTACACGCACATCAAGAGCGTATGGGTGGATTTATCCGGCAAGCCGATTGGCTGGTTCGGTAAGTAAGACACGTTCGTACGAATCAACAAATCACCGGGACGCGAGGGGAGACAAACCAGTTTCTCTCGCGTCCCTTTCTTGCCTGAAACCTCGGAAAGCCGCAATGCGCTCGTTCTTGAAAGGCGACTGCGGCGTGGTATCATGGCCGCGCTCTCCCGTGTCGAAGTTTTGAGAAGGAGAAGCCATGAACTCGCGTCATCAAACAATCTTTTTATCACTCATGCTCGTCGGAGTGCTATTTCTTACGGCTTGCCCGAATCGTGAAACGATCTCGAAGATCAACGCCGATCCGGGGCGCTACCGGAATAAGGATGTCGCAGTCGCAGGGACTGTGACAGACAGTTATGGCGTGCTGGACATGGGCGTCTATGAGATAGATGATGGGACGGGAAAGTTGCTGGTCGTGACCCGTCGCGGTCTTCCTTCGCGCGGCGCTAAGGTCGGCGCGACGGGTCGTATTTTTACGGGAGCGAATTACGGCGGCAAAAGCTATGGGACAGTGCTCGAAGAATCTGATCGTCGCGCCAAGTGATGGAGCAAGACAACGCGCAAAGGAAAGCGGAGACGACGTTTGTACGCAGCCTTAATGAACAGTATGCTCGTCTTCACGCACGCTCCTGCGCACTGATCGAAGTCATTCCGGCAGGGCAGCTTTACCGGCAACCTCGCACAACAGGCGCGGGCGCGCTCCCTGTTTACTCCTGCGGCGAATACCTGTTGCGCAGCGCCGCGGCCGTGGAACAAACCTTTGGCGGCATCACGGCGAACCTGTGGGATGATCCATTCGAGTGGACATTGCCGGAAGCGCTCAAGACACCATCGCACGTCGCCGGTTACTTGAAAGAGGTCGAAGCGACCCGGCAGCGCGGCTTTGCATTACTGGTTACGGACGCGAGCCTGCGCAAAGAGATTGTCCTCCCGTCGGGCGAGATGCAGACCCTTTGCGCTTTACTGCTTGAGACGCTCGCGGATGCGGCGCATCATCAGGGACGCGCCTTCGCTTCTTTCAGGCTCTTTTCCGATCTGCGTTTGCCCGAACTGTAGAGACAACGGGCGCTTGCGGGAACTTTGATCAAGCGGGATACGTAAGCCTCCATGTTATAAGTTCAATTTTAAGAAATTAGAAGCACATCTCTTCTTCTTCTGAGATTCTTCCGATGTTTTGTCCACAATGCGGCCAGCAACAGGTGTCCGGCGAGATGCGCTTCTGCGCGCGCTGCGGTTTCGCGCTCAATGGTGTGATACAACTGCTTGCCAGTGGCGGCATGGTTGCAACGAGCGACGCGGGCGCATCGCCAAAGCCGCTCTCGCCGCGCCGCAAAGGTTACCGGCAGGGGGCGCTGATGCTGCTGATCGGAATGATCGCGACTCCGTTATTGGCGATCCTGACCGAAGCGGCCGGTTTTCCCGAAGTCTTTGTTGCGCTCACCGCCATCCTTTTCTTCTGGGGCGGCATTATCAGAATGATCTACGCTCGTATCTTCGAGGATAAAGTAGCGTACCCGACGCAGGACATCTCGCCCGTTTATCTCCCGCCGACTGGCCCCGCACAGTTCGGCGTCGGTGCGTCTCAAAGCGCATTGCCTCCACAGCGTAGCGTGCCCGCTTCAAATTGGAGACAGCCGACCAACACCGCTGAGATGGTTCGGCCCCCAAGCGTCACAGAGCACACCACCCGTCTTCTTGATGATAAGGTTGAGCCACCAAAAGATTAATAGGCCTGGCCGTTCCTTTATCTCAAATTCAATTCACACGATTATCTATTCCTAAGATGGGCCAACGCGACGTTAATCAGAGAGAAGATGCGTCGCTCGCAGAGCGTCTTCGTGAGCGAATCAGGCGCAAGGGCGCGATCACTTTTTACGACTGGATGCAGGCGGCGCTTTACGATGCGGGCGAGGGGTATTACTGCCGCCCGGATCTACCGCGCTGGGGGCGCACGGGCGACTACCGCACGAGCCCCGAGCGCAGCCCGCTCTTTGCCGCCACCTTCGCACGTTATTTCGCCGCCCTCTACGAGAAACTCTGCCCGCCGGAGGTCTTGACCATCATCGAGGCGGGCGCAGGCGCAGGCCACTTCGCTGCGGGCGTGCTGGAAACATTGCGGCGTTGGTATCCAGGAGTCTTTGCCGCGACCCGTTATGTGATTGACGAAGCGAGCCCGGATGCGCGCCAACACATACGGCTTCGACTCGCGCCATTCAGCGAGCGCGTGGAATTTCACCGCCTCGAAGAGATCAAAGCCCCGCTCAGCGAGGCAATCATTTTCGCCAACGAATTGCTCGACGCTTTTCCCGTCCACCGCGTCTGCATGCTTAACGGAAAGCTTCTTGAGTTATACGTTGGCCTGGACGAAACGGGCGCTTTCTGTTGGGTTGAAAGGGAGCCGAGCACATCGCGCCTGATGGAATATTTTGCAAGCGTCGGCGTGCAGCTCCGCGAAGGGCAGATCGCGGAGATCAACCTCGAAGCACAGGATTGGATCGCTCGTGCGGCATCAAAACTGAGGCGCGGTTATCTCATCACAATTGACTATGGCGCAGAGGCAGCCGTTCTCTATCAAGCTTCGCATCAACCGGAGGGAACGCTACGCGCATTCCATCGTCACCAATTCGGCGATAATCCGCTTGCTCGCCCCGGTGAGCAGGACCTCACTACCAACGTTGATTGGACGCAAATCAAAAGAGCAGGCGAGAAGGTAGGGCTTCACGTCCTGAGCTTCGAGCGTCAGGACGCATTCTTACTACGCGCTGGATTACTCGAACAGATGGAGCTAATGACGACACAGATGAACAGCGAGGCCGAAGCCCTGGCCCTGCGCTCAAGCGCGCATGAACTGATCCTGCCCGGCGGGATGAGCGAAAGCTTTCAAGTACTAATTCAAAAACAGCAATAAACGTCAAATGCCAAACGGGTTTTCCGTTTGGCATTTGTCAATTGTCATCAGTGCGCTCGTTATTTGTTTTAGAACAACTCAAACTTGACGGTCAGGTATTTCTTCGGGTTCTGACGAAAATCGTAGATGAGCTTGACGCCTTCGGAAGAGAGCTGGTTGACGTTTGAGTAGAGTTGGTCGTCTGTGAGAAGTTTGCCGACGGTGCCTTCGCCGCGTTGTGCGCCGGCGACGACGTTGTCTATGCGTTCGGCGGTGGTGTTGAAGCGTGCGATGGCGGCGCGGGCATCGTTGTAGATGGCCTCGTCCGTGAGAAGCTTGCCGACTGTGCCGCGCCCTGCTCTGACATCTGCGATGACTAAGTTGATTTGATCTGTCGCTTGATCGAGGCGCGCGATGGTCGAGCTGGCGCGGTTGTAGAGTTCTTCGTCGGTCAGGAGTTTGCCCGCCGTGCCGCGACCCCTGCGCAGGTCTATGGCGATGGCGCGCAGTTGGACGGCGATCTCATTGGCGTTGTTGTAAAGCGCGGGGTCGTTGACGAACCTGCCCGCAGAGCCCTGGCCCGACCTGATTTGGCGCATGACCTCTTCGGTCTCGCGGATCGTCGTGTTCAGATTGTTATAAAGCGCTTCGTCATTGACGACGCGGCCCAACGTTCCCTGTCCCTCGTTGACCTTGCGGACGATCTCGTTGACCTGATCGGAAACCTTGCTCAAGCGCTGGACGAGGTCGTTGCCGGAGGTCGCCAGATCATTGAAACTATTTGACGATGTGGAGTTGAGAACAAAATCCTCAGTCACGGGCTGCCCGACTGCTGTGCCCGGCGTAACGTTGATCAGCTTTTCATTGCCGAGCAGACCGGGCGCGGCCAGTTGCGCGCTTGAGTCTGTGCGAATCCGATCAGTAGCGGGCCTGCCGTCAATCTTTGTATCAATGGCGAGCCGCGCTTCGACCTTCGGGGCTGTCGGATCATCTGTGGGCGGAAGCAACTTGATGCTTTCAACCTTGCCGACACGCACGCCGGCCAGGCGCACGTCCGAGCCCTCGCGCAGGCCGTCAGCACTATTGAAACGGGCCTTGAGGTGCAGCTTTCTCGAAAACGGGTTGATGTCGCCGGTCGCGTTCAGGATCAGGAAAATCAAGACGGCGATGGAGATGATGACGAGCAGGCCGACGCGTAATTCGCTCAGGCCGATGGTCTTTTTTGCTGGAGGCATAATCTTATTTTGGATTTTAGATTTCGGATTTTAGATTGGCTTCGCGTGATTGAATCTTGAATTTCAACGCCGACGGCGTCTCGTTAATCCAAAATCCAAAATCTAAAATCCAAAATGGGCTCAGTGTCCGCGAAGAAACTTACCTATGTATGGGTCTTCCGCTTTACGCAGGGCTTCGTCCGTTCCGCTAAAGATTACCTGGCCCTCGCGCATCATCAGAACTTTAGTGTTGATCAAACACAGCCGCTCACCTTCACGCTCGAAGACGACTTCGCCCTCATCATTGACGACCGCATATTCCGAGCTGAGATAATCCAGATTATTCATCTCGTGCGTGACGAAGATAGAGGAAACGTCCTCCAGATCGCGCAGCTTCATGGCAAGCTCGCAAATGGTGCGCGCCGTCGGCGGATCGAGCCCGGCCGTCGGCTCATCGAACATCACGATCTTGGGATCGCCGACCAGCGCGCGCGCGATCCCGACGCGGCGACGCATGCCGCCCGACAATTCTATCGGCATTTTATCAATCGCATCTTCGAGATTGACGAAGCGCAGCATGCGACGCACTTCCGGCTCTACTTCGTCTTCGGGGACGCCCTGTTCGTGCAAGCGGAAGGCGACATTGTCATAGACCGAGAGCGAATCAAAGAGCGCTCCCTCTTGAAAGATCATGCCGATCTTTTTACGCACGATCATCATTCGCGCTTCGTCGTGATGAGTGATGTCTTCGCCGTCCACGAGCACCTGTCCGGAATCGGGTTTGAGCAGTCCGAGCACGAGCTTGATGGTAGTGGATTTGCCGCATCCCGAACCGCCCAGGATAATCTTGGTCTCGCCCTTCATCACTTTGAGGCTCAGACCATCGAGAACTTTACGGTCGCCGAAGGAGAGATGCACGTCGCGAAACTCAAGGGCCGGGATGGCGCGCTCGCGATCATCCACTTCGGCAAAAGTGGACTCGGCAGCGTCCTCGCT
>JBKKAL010000087.1:0-8226 GCA_046714695.1 Pyrinomonadaceae bacterium | reverse complement strand
GTCCATCTGCCCGTTGATGTTCAGGATTTGGATTGCGACTTTTACGTTTTCTCCGGTCATAAGATGTTTGCGCCGACGGGGAGCGGCATCGTCTATGGCAAGGCTGAATGGCTGGAGAAGATGAATCCGTTTCAGGGCGGCGGCGATATGATTCGCACTGTCACATTCGAGAAGACGACCTATGCTGGCCTGCCCAACAAGTTCGAGGCGGGAACTCCGGCCATCGCTTCGCAGATCGGCCTCGGCGCGGCCATTGATTACCTGAATCAGATAGGGCGCGAGCAATCGGTGGCTTACGAGCATGCGCTTTTGCAGTACGCGACCGAGCGCATCTCTTCCATAGAAGGCGTGCGCCTGATCGGAACTGCGCGGGAAAAGGCTAGCGTGCTTTCGTTTATCATCGAAAATGTTCATCCGCACGACATCGGCACTATCCTGGATCAAGACGGAATCGCTGTGCGCGCAGGCCATCACTGCGCGCAACCCGTGATGAAGCATTTCAACGTGCCCGCGACGGCGCGCGCCTCCTTCGCTTTTTATAATACGAAGCAAGAGGTTGATGCTCTGGCTGAGGCCATCGAAAAAGTTATAGAGGTGTTCAGCTAAAGATGTCAGAACTGAGCGAGCTGTACCAGCAGGTGATTCTCGATCACAACAAGAAGCCGCGCAATTTTCATAAGCTTGACGGGGCCAACCGTACAGCCGAGGGCTATAACCCGCTGTGCGGCGATCAACTGAACGTTTATATGGTGCTCGAAGACGAAGTCGTCAAAGACATTAGCTTTGAGGGACAGGGCTGCGCCATCTCGAAGGCGGCGGCGAGCATGATGACGCAGAGTGTCAAAGGCAAGACCAAGCAGGATGCAGAAGCTCTCTTCGATGAGTTTCACCGCATGGTGACGGGCCAGTTGGACCCGGAAGCGACGCCCAACAATCTCGGCCGCCTGACGATCTTCTCCGGCGTGCGCGACTATCCGGCGCGCGTCAAATGCGCGAGCCTCTCCTGGCATACGATGCACGCAGCCCTTCATGGTCAGGACGAAGCCTCCACCGAAGGCAATCTGGACCCAGCATCACCATCATAAAATCTCCCCGATCGTTCGCCTCCGACCCTTCTCACCACGACGACCCCGCATTCCGCGCCTTTTCCTGAGCTACTGACAAAGAAGAATAACGCGGGCATAATGTCCGTACCCTGGATCAGAGGAGTGGTGTGCGTGATTATCGAAAGGGTTGAACTCTTTGAGATTCGTCTGCCTCTCGTAAACTATTTCGAGACCAGCTTCGGACGTACCGTAGAGCGTCGCATAATTCTGGTACGCGTTATTGACGAAGAGGGCGCTGAAGGGTGGGGTGAATGCACCGCCGGGGAAAATCCCTTCTATTCGAATGAATGGACGGAGAGTGCTTGGATAACGATTAAGACTTTCCTTGCGCCGATGGTTAAGGGCTGCAAGATCGAGACAGCTGCCGGAGTCTTCAATGCTATGCACGGTGTGCGCGGTCATCGTATGGCGAAGGCTTCGATTGAGACAGCCTGCTGGGATTTGGAAGCGAAGCGCGCTCGATTGCCGCTCTGGCAATATCTAGGAGGCACGCGATGCGAGATTCCCTGCGGCGTCTCAATCGGCATACAGGCGACGCCGGAGAAACTGTTTGAGAAGATCGAGCAGGAGTTGGCCGCCGGGTACCAGCGCATCAAGATCAAAATCAAGCCCGGCTGGGACTTGACCATAATCGAACAGGTGCGAGCGCGCTTTCCCGGTGTGCCCTTATCGGTTGATGCCAACTCTGCTTATACCTTGAAGGATACGGCTCTGTTTCGTGCCCTGGACGAGTTCGATTTGATGATGTTCGAACAGCCGCTCGCGCACGATGACATTCTCGACCATGCCGAGCTACAGAGGCAGATACGAACGCCAATCTGTTTGGACGAATCAATTCATTCGAGCGCCGACGCGCGCCATGCGATTGATGCGAGCGCGTGCGGGATTGTAAATATCAAACTGGGGCGTGTCGGCGGGCACATGGAGGCAAGGCGTGTTGAGCAGGTGTGTCGCGAGCGTGGAATCCCTGTGTGGTGCGGCGCAATGCTTGAGGCCGGCGTGGGCCGCGCGCACAACATCGCTATGTCAACGCTCGAAGGCTTTACTCTGCCCGGCGACGTTTCCGCCAGCGCGCGTTACTGGACGGAAGACATCATAGAGCCACCCGTTACCGTAAGCCCGCGCGGCACAATCATTGCCCCGGATGCGCCGGGCCTCGGCTACACGATAATGCGCCAGCGTATTGACGCGCTCGCCGTCCGACGAGACAGTATTTGATTGATCTGAATAATTTATGGGGAACGAAATCAACGGATCGAACTTGACGGCTTTACGCGATCTGATAAGAGAGCGACAAAGCGCTATGCTGTCTTTGACACGCGCGCTGGTCGAGACGGAATCGCCGTCGGGCGATGTGGAGGGAAGCCGAGCGGCTGTATCCTTGCTGGTCGAAGCGGCGAGGGGAATTAACGGTATCGCATCAGTTGAAAGGATCGAAAGCCCAGGTTACGGCGAGCATCTGCGCATTAGTGCCTTTGACCAGACTGATGAGAACTCGTCCTCAATCCTGCTGGTGGGGCATACAGATACGGTTCACCCGCGCGGGTCTCTGCGGGAGCGCCCGTGGCGGGAAGAAAACGGTCACATTTATGGGCCCGGCATCTTTGACATGAAGGCCAATTGCGTGCTGGCGCTCGAAGCCCTGCGTGCCTGTGCCGCGCTCCCTCTTATACCTCGTCGCAGTGTTGTGCTCGTGCTCACGTGCGACGAAGAGACTGGAAGCGAAACTGGCCGCGCTCTGATTGAAGAAGAGGCCGGGAACGCGCGTTGCGCGCTGGTGCTTGAGCCTCCGGCTTCGGGGGGGCGCGTTAAAACGGCGCGCAAAGGGACTGGTATTTTTACCATGGAGGCGAAAGGACGCGCCGCTCATGCGGGCCTTGAGCCGGAGAAGGGTGCAAGCGCAATCCTGGAGATCGCGCGCCAGATCGAGCGCCTTCACGCCTTGAATGATGTGTCACGCGGCACGACCGTCAATGTCGGCGTGATACGGGGCGGAACTCGTTCCAATGTGGTCGCCGCCTGTGCGCACGCAGAGATTGATATACGCTTTAGCACGCAAGAGGAGGCGGGCCGTCTGGTCACGGAGATTACGGAAGCGCGCCCATTCGATGAGCGGGTACAACTTTTAGTGCGCGGCGGAATAAACCGCCCGCCGATGGAACGCACCGCGAGCGTCGCCGCTCTTTACAGGGAGGCGCATCGCATCGCCTCGCTTCTCGATTTTGATCTGGGCGAGGCGAGTGTGGGAGGCGCGTCGGACGGAAATTTTATTGCGGCAATGAATGTTGCAGTACTGGACGGGCTAGGCATCAGCGGCGACGGGGCACATGCGACCCACGAGCATATTCTTACAGACGATATTGCAACGCGGGGCGCGCTTTTAGCCGGTTTAATTGCAACAATATGAAAAAAGTAATCAGTAGTCAGTAATCAGTTTTCAGCAAGAACGCTTCTAGCATTGCAGATACTTGAAATTTGTAATTAAGTTCATTCCAGGCTGATTACTGACCGTTGATTACTCCTACAGGTGAATTGTGAAGATCGCTACGTGGAACGTTAATTCAATCGCAGCACGTTTGCCGCTCGTCATGAAGTGGCTGGAATCTGTGCGGCCAAGTGTGCTCTGTTTGCAGGAGACGAAATGCACGGACGATAAATTTCCGGCCTCGGCGTTTGCCGAGATCGGCTATAAGTCCGAGGCGTTCGGGCAGCGGACTTATAATGGCGTGGCGATTCTCTCGCGTTCCGAGATCGAACGCGCGCAGCGTGGCTTTCCCGAAGATGATGAGAATTCTCACGCGCGCCTGCTGGCCGCGACCGTCGAAGGCGTGCGCATTATCAATGTTTATGTGCCGAACGGTCAGTTCGTCGGCTCGGACAAGTTCAAGTTCAAGCTCGAATGGATGCAGCGCCTGCGCGCACTTCTTGATGAGCAGCACAAAAGGAGCGAGCCCGTTTTGCTGTGCGGAGATTTTAATGTTGCGCCGGATGAGTTGGACGTTCATGACCCGGCGCTGTGGGAGGGGCGTATTCTCTTTAGCCGAACAGAGCGAACCGCGCTCGAACATATTAAGAAATGGGGATTCACGGATGCGTTTCGCCTGCATACGCAGCAGGGCGGCCACTTCTCCTGGTGGGATTACCGGCAGGGCTCTTTTCGCCGCAACGCGGGCCTACGCATTGATCATATCTGGGTTTCGCAACCGCTGACAGAGCGCTCCGTGGCAACCTGGATAGACAAGGAACCCCGCACCTGGGAGCGCCCGTCCGATCACACGCCCGTCATTGCAGAATTTGAATAATTACAGAATTCAAGATACTGGAAGTTTTAATCTGAAATCTAAAATTACCGGAGAATAAGGAATGAAGGAAGAGAATAAAAATTCGTTAATGCTTGCTGTGGCGGGCGCGGGGGCATTGCTCGCGGCTCGCGCGGCTGTGCAGCGTTGGCGTGAGTATGACCTGCGCGGCAAAGTTGTGCTCATCACGGGCGGCTCGCGCGGGCTTGGACTGGTGATGGCGCGCGAGTTTGCGCGTGAAGGAGCGAAGATTGCCATATGTGCGCGAAGCCTTGAGGAGCTTGAACGGGCTCGCACCGATCTTAGCCAAAGCGGTGCGCGTGTGCTGGCCGTGCCGTGTGATGTCACTGATCGCTCGCAGGTCAACGAGATGGTGGATGTGGTGCGCGACCATTTTGGCCGCATTGACGTTCTAGTGAATAACGCGGGCGTGATTCAGGTTGGGCCTATCGAGGTGATGACGGTTGAGGATTACGAGGAGGCGATGAAGACGCACTTCTGGGGGCCGCTTTACACCAGCTTGGCCGTCCTTCCCGATATGCGTAAACGACGGACGGGCCGCATCGTCAACATCAGTTCCATCGGAGGCAAGATCAGCGTGCCGCATCTGGTGCCTTACAGCGCCAGCAAGTTTGCTCTGGTCGGTCTCTCCGAAGGGTTGCGCGCAGAGTTGCAGAAGGACGGGGTCGTCGTCACGACCGTGTGTCCGGGGCTGATGCGCACGGGCAGCCCTCGCAACGCATATTTCAAAGGGCAGCACCGCGCCGAATACGCCTGGTTCAGCATCAGCGATGCGTTGCCCGTCACTGCGATGAAGGCAGAGCGTGCGGCGCGGCAGATAATCAGTGCCTGCAAGCGCGGCGAAGCGGAGATTACGCTCTCCGTTCAGGCTCAGATTGCCGTTCGCTTTCATGGATTATTTCCCGGCTTAACCGCAGACATGCTGGGACTAGTTAACAGACTGCTGCCTGGGCCGGGCGGCATCGGTCGCCTGCGCGCCAAGGGCAAAGACAGCCACTCAGCCATTTCGCCGTCATGGCTGACCGCTTTGAACGAGATGGCGGCGCGAAGAAATAACGAGATGCCCTGAGATAATCGTGCTAAAAAGTTTGTGGCAAAGGGAGGAATGCGATGATAAGTAAGACGATGAAAGACCTCAGCCAGTTTCTTCAAGAGAGAAATGAGCACCCGGAGCGCGCCACGGAGATAGATGCGAAGGTACGCGAGCTTTTCGCACAAACGTGCGCCGTCATGGTGCTAGACATGTCCAGCTTCTCGCGGCTCACGATCAAATACGGCATCGTTCATTTTCTGGCGATGGTTCACCGTATGAACGCCGTCACCGCTCCCGTGGTCGAGGAATACGGCGGCGAGATCATCAAGTTGGAAGCTGATAATGTGTTTGCCGTCTTCCCGGACGTTGGCCCCGCGCTTGATGCTTCCGTGGATATTCTCAAACGTCTTTCCGGCGCGAACACAATGCTGCCGGACGATACGGATCTATATGCCTGCTTCGGTATAGGATATGGTGAAGTTCTGATTGTCGGCAGCCGTGACATGATTGTCGAAGGCAAAGATGTTTACGGCGCGGAGGCCAACCTCGCTTTCAAGCTCGGCGAAGACCTCGCGGGTTGTGGGGATATTATGCTCACGGAAGCCGCATTCCAGCGAGTCAAGGATGGGCCCAGAGAATTGGAGAGGATAGAGATGTCCATCTCCGGTTTGCAGCTTGTGGTTCACAAGCTCAAACATACAGAGCCGCTGTGCTGATAATTTTTCAGGCGCGCGCTCTCGATATTATTAGCTGAGGAGTATATCGAGTGAGAGAAAATCAAAAATGGCCGGACGCCATCTGGCTCGTGCGACATGGCGAGAGCGCCGGAAACGTGGCGCGCGATGCGGCGGAGGCAGCCGGTCTGCCTGTCATTGATATCGCCACGCGCGACGTAGATGTGCCGCTCTCGTCGCTTGGCGAGCAGCAATCAGCAGCCCTGGGCCGCTGGTACGGAAAGATGTCGCCGAAGGAATGGCCTAACGTTGTCCTCGTCTCGCCCTATACACGCGCGCGAGAGACGGCCAAGATGGTGCTTGCGGCGGCGGGCATTGACCGCGACGACATCACCTACCAGGTTGACGAGCGGCTACGCGAGAAAGAGTTCGGCGTCTTTGATCGCTTGACGAGGGTCGGTATCCAGGCGAAGTACCCTGAGCAGGCGGAGGCTCGCACAGTGCTCGGCAAATTTTATCATCGCCCTCCGGGCGGCGAAAGCTGGTGCGATGTGCTCCTGCGCCTGCGCAGCGTAATTGACACGATCACGCGGGACTACCGGCGCGAGCGAGTGCTGATCGTCGCCCATCAGGTCACAGTGCTCTGCTTTCGCTACCTGCTTGAGCGTATGAGCGAGGAAGAAATACTCGGTATTGATCATGCGCAGGAGGTGGCCAACTGCTCCGTCACCTCTTACGAGTTCGCTCCGAACCTGGGCAAGCGCGGCAAACTCGCGCTCTGTCACTTTAACTTTGTCGCGCCGCTCGAAGAGTCCGGCGCGGAGGTCACAACAAAACCGGATGTCCCCGTCGCCGCGAAATAAAAGTAAAGGTAAGGGTCAGGCAGCAAAAGCCGGAGGGAAGGGCGGAGAAAGGAAGGCAAAATCTCGCCATACTTCTACGAGCCGCCGTCCTCTTTCGCTCACACCTGCCCGCTTGCATCGCTGGCCGCTGCCGCAACCCGACGAGGATGGCGATAAAGAGGAGCGTGGGCGCGTGCTCGTCGTCGGCGGAGCGGTTGAGATGCCGGGCGCTGTCATCCTCGCAGCGACCGCCGCGCTTCGCGCCGGTGCGGGCAAGCTGCAAATCGCCACCTGTCGCAGCATCGCGCCATCAGTAGCTTTGGCCATCCCCGAAGCGCGCGTCTTCGCGCTGCCTGAAACAAAGGCCGGAGCCATTGCCGCCAGCGCCGCCGAGAAAATTATAGAGTATGCGAATCATGTACAGGCGGTGCTTATTGGCCCGGGGATGATTGGAGAGAGTGTTATCAAGCAATTATTAAAGAGCATCTTGCCTGAGCTTGAAAAGCCGACGCTGGTGCTCGATGCAGAGGCGCTTTCGTGCGTCAAGGAGGATGAGCAATGCCTCTTTGGACTAGAAGGCAACGTCATACTCACTCCGCACGCGGGCGAGATGGCTATGATGCTGGGCATGGATAAAGAAGAGGTAACGCGTGACCCACTCGCAATAGCACGACGTGCGGCTCGCACCATGCGCGCCGTGATCGCGCTCAAGGGGCGTGAGACTTTTATCGTTGCGCCGGATGGGAAGGCTTACTGCAATCGCACGGGAAACGTCGGTCTCGCGACATCTGGCTCAGGCGACACGCTCTCCGGCATCATCACAGGACTCGCGGCGCGCGGGGCCGAGCCGCTGCAAGCAGCCGCCTGGGGCGTTCACCTGCACGGGCGCGCGGGCGACCGTCTGGCGCAGCGCATGGGCCGTCTTGGATTTCTAGCCCGCGAGCTGCTGGCCGAAGTGCCCGCGCTTATGTCAGAACTGGAAAGACCAAAGAAGCGATGAACTGTCACGCGGGCGCTTCCGTCAATTTCAACTCCCATGTCTGAACTTCAACGGAATGCTTTAGCAATATGACGCTATGAGTAAATTCTTTATAAAGGCCATCGCACTTATGCTATTCGCTCTGTTTCCTGTTGTGTCTTACGCGCAAACAAAGGGAACAGATATAGACGCATTGATAAACACTACCATGCGACTCATCGGGGGTGATGATTACGAGCAGGACTTCAAAATCTTTTCTCAACACCCGCAAC
>JBKKAL010000086.1:0-11591 GCA_046714695.1 Pyrinomonadaceae bacterium | reverse complement strand
AAAAAGTGAATGAAACCCCTCGCGCCTGGATTATACAGTATCGCGTATTCTTATCAACGATCATACATCTTTAGATTACAAGGCAAGGCGCGCGGTCGTATAATCATTTGGCCGGAGATGAAACATTGACGATAGATGACGAAGAACAGATGGCCTGGCTCAAAGAGGCCGCGACGCTTCAACCGGAGGCGCGCGGATTTTCGCACGACCAGATGGTGCGGTGCGAGCAGTGTCTGCGCGCCAACCCGCCGACGCGCACAGCTTGCCTCTATTGCGCCGTGCAGCTTCCCGTCACAGAAGCGAGCGCACAATTGCGGCAGCCAGCCCTCATGAAATTAGAGGCCGGGCAGCAAGGTTTTAATCTGATTTTGCTGCCTCAGGCCTCAACCCAAATCACGGAAGAATCGCTCAAAGCGATGGCCGATCTACTTCGTCTTCAAATCGAGGAGTTGCGGCGCATCATCGAGGCGGGCGCACCGCTGCCCGTTGCTCGCACTGCAACGCCGGACGACGCCGCTTTGATTGAGACCAGGCTCCGCGCTCTGGGAACCCCTCTGCTGACGGTTTCCGATCATGACCTGGCGCTGGAAGCGTCTGCGCCGAAGCGTCTGCGCGGGCTTGCGCTTAAGGATGACCTCCTTGTCGCTTATCCTGTGGGCAGCGATGATGCTGGTGGATGGAGCGTGCCGTGGGCGGAAATCTCTCTGCTCGTGACGGGACGGCTGTTCGAGCGCCGCGTTGAAGTAGAGGAGCGTCGCGGGCGCGGGTCGGAAAACGAGATCGTAGAGGCGCGCGAGTTAAGCGCAGACGAGGCCGTTCTGGATATTTATGCCGCGGGGCATGAGGGCAACGCGCGCATCGTCGCCAACAACTTCGACTTCTCCTGTCTTGGCCCGGAGAAGAAACTGATCGCGGCGGAAAATTTTTCAAGACTCAACGAAATTCTTCGAGAGCGCGCGAGACTGGCCGGTTATGATGACACCTACAACCGTGTAAGACGCACGCTCTCCGCCCTTTGGCCCCTCGAAGAACATACTGGGTCTGGCGGACTGCGTCGCTCTCGGCCCGGTCGCTTCAATACTGAGACAGTCACGACGAGCGATAATGAAGAGCAGTTCACGCGCTATTCAAGACTTCGCAATTATCTCAAGACGCACCATCCCGATCATCTTCTGCGTACATGAAGCCACGCGCCGCACACAAACGAACTCGCAAGCCGCACACGCAGGAGGTGCGACGCGAGGCTGAACAGCGCCCGGACGTGAAGCGCGTGACCGCAGAGGAACAGGGCGCTACATCGCGCACGACGGATACCGGCGAGCGGCTTTACGGAGTCATGCCCGTGCTTGAGGCTTTGCGCGCGGGGCATCGCCCCATAGAGCACATCATCATCGCCGAGGGCGCACACACGCATCGCCTGCGCGATCTACTTGGTCTGGCACGCAAGGCAAAAGTACCTGTGCGTCATGCCGGGCGCGCAGAGTTTACGCGCGTGGTCGGCGAAGGGGTCAAGCATCAGGGAGTGATGGCGGTCGTGGCGGCGGCACGCTACCGCGATGCAGACGACCTACTCGATGCCCTCGTTGCACGCGCAGGCACATCCGATCCGGCGCTCGCTGTTGTCCTAGATGGTGTCGAAGACCCGCGCAATCTGGGCGCGATTCTGCGTACGGTGGAGTGCGCGGGCGGGCACGGGGTTTTTATACCGGAGCGGCGCGCCGTCGGTCTCACTGAGACGGTGGCGAAGGCTGCTGCCGGAGCACTGGAGCACGTCGCGGTGGCTCGCACCGTCAATCTGGCGCGATTGATAGATGAGTTTAAGCAACGAGGAATCTGGACGGTGGGCACAAGCGGCGAGGCCGGTATGGAATACACTGCGTGGGATTATACGCAACCCACAGCGCTCTTCTTCGGCGGCGAAGGCGCTGGCCTGCATCGCCTGGTGCGCGAGCGTTGCGATGTGCTGGTAAAAATCCCTATGCGCGGACATACGGAATCGCTTAATGTCTCTGTCGCAGCAGGCATAGTGCTTTACGAAGCGCTTCGCCAGCGCGCGAGAAATGCAAGGATGAAGGATGAAAGAGAGATTGCTCAGATTGAATCGTTTAATTAACGCCGCCAGGCTTTCATCATTATGCCCTCATCCTTCATCCTTAAAGAGAGGGAGTTTCAAAAAATGTACTGCCCAGTCTGTGCAACAAATAATCTGGAGGGCGCAAGATTCTGCCGCTCGTGCGGCTCGGACATCAGCCTTGTGCCACAGGCTTTAACGGGACGCCTGCCTCAGGAACAGAGTATCGCGACCGAAGAATTCTTCCGCGCCGGGCGCAAAGGAACGCCGAGCCTTGATAAAGCGATCAGGAATATCTTTTCGGGTGTCGGTTTTCTGGTTATCGCCATCGTGCTCTCATTCGTGCCGATGGGCAGGGCGTGGTGGTTCTGGATGCTTATTCCGGCTTTCGCCATGATCGGCGGCGGCGTCGCCGATTGGGTGCGGGTCAAGCAGACGCAGCCTCGTTCGTTGCCGCCGGGCGCGCTGCCTCCGGCGCTTGCTGCACAGCCTCCGCAGCAGCGCGCGGGTGAGTTTCCAGCGCGCAACACGGCTGAACTGGTCATGCCGCCGCCGAGCGTGACGGAGGGCACGACCAGACTTCTCGAAGATGAAGCTCCGACGCGTCATATCGGAAGATCGGTTGAGAATCCTGCGAGCAAAAGCCGGGAAGAATCCTGAAACGCCGAAGGGGGCGCTTGTCTTCAGCTTCCGTTTTGAGCGCCTTCTTGCGCGCGTGCGCTGGGGCGCTGTATAGTTTTCAGAAAATTACTCAGTCCTTTTTAACCGTCCGAATCAATCTACGAGGAGTTCGCTCATGCCACAAAGACCAAAGATCGCTGACAACATGCTGGAATTGATCGGCTACACTCCACTGGTACGCCTTAATCGGATCGCTTATCCCAACTCGGCGGAGATGATCGCCAAGCTCGAATCACAGAACCCGATGGATTCGGTTAAAGATCGGATCGGCTGGGCCATGATCGAAGCGGCCGAGCGCGAGGGTAAGATCAAAGCGGGCGAGACCATCATCATCGAGCCGACATCTGGCAACACAGGGATTGCGCTCGCTTTCGCTGCGGCCATCAAGGGCTACAAGTTGATCGTCACGATGCCGGATACCGTCACGGTCGAGAGGCGCAGAGTGCTGACGGCGCTCGGCGCGGAGGTCGTGCTGACGCCGGGCGCTGAGGGGATGAAAGGCTCGATCAAAAAGGCCGCAGACATCACCGAAGAGACCCAAAACAGTTGGACGCCCGGACAGTTTGATAATCCTGCTAACCCGGAAGTCCACCGTCGCACCACTGCCGAGGAAATCTGGGAGGATACGGATGGACGCATTGATGCCTTTATCGCGGGCGTCGGCACGGGCGGCACGATTGCCGGTGTGGGGCAGGTGCTCAAAGAGCGTACCGATAAAAACGTGATGATCGTCGCAGTCGAGCCGCTGTCATCTCCCGTGCTTTCAGGCGGCGCGGCCGGACCCAACAAGATTCAGGGCATCGGCGCAGGTTTCGTTCCGCGCAACTACGACCCGACGGTCGTTGACCGCGTGATGACTGTTGATTACACGGACGCGCTGGAGATGGCCCGCCGCCTGGCGCGCGAAGAGGGTATTTTCTGCGGCATCTCGTCGGGAGCAATCACCTGGGCGGCGCGCGAGATAGCGAAAGAGTTGGGGACGGGCAAGCGCGTCGTCTCGATCATTTGCGACTTTGGCGAGCGATACCTGTCGCACGAACTTTTTGAAACGTCCACAAGTTGACGAGATCGAATAACCTAAAGGCAGGGTTTTCACAGGAAAGCTTCAGCCTGGATCAAGGTCATGAGGTAAGCAGCGGGGGCGATTATTGTGGCTCTTGAGAATTAAGAACAGAGCGCAAGGATCGCCTCTCGACGTTTTTCAATGGAAGAAAATAATCTCACGCGCATCTGTGTTCCGGTCTGCGAAAAACGCGCGAGCGAGTTGGCCCAAAGAATCGCCGCCGCCGCCGGGGTCGCAGACTTGATAGAGCTTCGCCTTGATTGCCTGCCAAGCGTTGAGCTTAATATGGCGCTACGCCATCTGGATGAGCTGCAAAGGGTCAGCCTGCGCCCTTTGGTAATGACGCTGCGCCCGGCAGAGCAGGGCGGGGCGCGCGAGATAGACATCCTTAATCGTCTCGCCTTCTGGGTCGAAAATTTTCTGTACAACGATCAATACGAAGGCTTCGCCGACATTGAATTCGATCTGCTGCTGATGATCCGGCAGAGCGAAGACGAGCGCTGGAAAAAACTGGACTGGACGCGCGTCATCTGCTCGCATCACGACTTTACGGGAATGCCAGCCGCGCTCGAAAAGATTTACGAGCGCATGGCGACAACACCCGCCCGCGTTCTCAAGATCGCGGTGCGCGCCGACGACGCCACGGATTGCATAGCTGTCTTTCGCCTGTTGGAGCGCGCGCGACGCGAGGGGCGCGAGATGATCGCCATCGCGATGGGCCAACATGGAATCGCCACGCGCATCCTTGGTCCTTCGCGCGGCTCATTCCTGACTTACGCCCCGCTCAAAGACGCGCCTGCCACTGCGCCGGGGCAGATGAGCGCGACCGCGCTTAATGATCTCTACCGGATACGCAGGATTAACAAGCAGACCGAGATCATGGGTCTGATGGGCTCGCCCGTCGCGCATTCCGTCTCTCCACAGGTGCACAATGCGGCTTTCGCCGCTCGTCGTCTGAACGCCGTTTACATATCGTTCGAGGTGCGAGAGGCCGTAGATTTTATACGGCGGATGGTGCATCCGCGCTCGCGGGAATTGCATTGGAACTTGCGTGGCCTGAGCGTCACGGCTCCGCATAAGAGTGAGGTCATAGAACACCTCGATCATCTGGAACTGTCCGCGCGCGAGATCGGAGCAGTCAATACAATCGTCGTTGTGGATGACACGCTTATCGGCTACAACACGGACGCGGAGGCGTTTCTCGCGCCGCTTAAAAACAGAAATCATCCACTGAGCGGCGCTCGTTGCGCCGTGATCGGTGCAGGCGGCGCTGCGCGGAGCGCCCTCTGGGCACTGCAAAAAGAGGGCGCTGCGGTCACAATGTTTGCGCGGAATGTGGATGCGGCGCGTCCTCTCGCCGGGAAGTTCGGCGCGGTTTGCGCAAGCTTGGAGAGCGCGCTCTTTGCTGATTTTGATATCGTTATTAACGCGACTCCGCTCGGCACGCGCGGCCAACATGAGGACGAGACGCCCGCTCGTGCCGGCCAGTTGCAGGGCGCGTGCTGCGCTTACGATCTTGTTTACAACCCATTGGAAACGCCCTTCATACGCGAAGCGCGGGAGGCCGGATGCGAAATCATCGGCGGATTAGAGATGCTCGTAGCGCAGGCCGCCGAACAGTTCAAATTATGGACGGGTGAGGAAGCGCCGCTTGATGTCATGGGCGAGGCCGCGGCGCGTGCGCTTGCCTCAATGCCTCCGAGTTCCGTTTGATATGCACGAGCGTTACAGCAGACAGATTCTTTTCGATAAGATCGGCGAGGCGGGACAGAAACGTCTGCTCGCCTCATTCGCTTGCGTTATCGGTTGCGGCGCGCTCGGTACTGCGCAGGCAGAGGCTCTGGCGCGCGCGGGGGTCGGGAGATTGCGAATCGTTGATCGAGATTTCGTCGAGGCTTCCAATCTACAGCGCCAGACGATGTTCACCGAGCAGGATGCGCGTGAGCGTCTGCCGAAGGCGGTCGCATGCGCCCGTCATATCGCCGGGATCAATAGCGAAATAGAGATCGAAGCCCTGGTCCTGGATGTCAATCAATCGAACATCGAACGCTTGATCAAGGACTGTGATGTCGTGCTCGACGGCACGGACAACTTCGCGACGCGCTATCTCATAAACGATGCGTGCGTCAAGCAAGAGGTATCGTGGGTCTATGGCGCGGCGGTCGGCTCTTATGGCGTAACGATGACGGTGCGTCCACACGTTAGCCCTTGCCTGCGTTGCATCTTCGAGGAAGCGCCCCCGGCGGGCAGCGCTCCGACGTGCGATACGGCGGGCGTCATTATGCCGGTCATCTCAATGGTCGCCGCCGTTCAAGTCACGGAAACTTTGAAGCTATTGACCGGCCACCCGGAGACTCTGCATCAATCGCTCCTGCGATTTGATGTCTGGGATAACGAGTGGCGTAGCATCGCTCTCGGCCCCCCTATATTTGATTGCCCGACGTGCGGCCTCGGTCACTACACTACGCTGGAGGCGGAGGCGGGCGATTACGCTGCCATTCTGTGCGGGCGCGACGCCGTGCAGATTTCACCCGCGCGACCGACGGAGATTGACCTGACGGCGCTGGCTGAGCGCCTTCGGGCGGCAGGCAATGTGACGGTCAATCCCTATCTCCTGCGCGTACAGGCCGGAGATTACGAGCTGACTGTGTTTCAGGACGGGCGTTCAATCATTCGCGGTACGGACGATGTGCCGACAGCGCGCTCTCTGTATGCAAAGTATGTTGGTACTTAAAAGAGGTTGAAGGATAGATCCTCGCCTCCGGCGTCGCCTGCGACAGTTTCCTCCCGCAAGCTCTTTCAGGTTATGATTCATTATGGCAAGCAATTGAACCGATTAAAATAAAGGCGTACGCAAACCTTTGTCATTCGCCGCACGTAATAGGGTAGAGGGAAAGGACGCCGCTCAGCGCCTCAGCCATGCAGGTGAAAGACTTCGCCGAGCATAAAGCTCGCATCCAACAATAGCTCTCATAAACATCGAACGACAGACGAACCATTTAATGCTCAACAAAACATTTACCACTTCCATCGCCACATTCATTACTGTTCTTGTTAGTCTGCTGGCATTGGTCGCCCCGGCGGCGCTCGCCGGGGGCGAGCCCGTCCTATGGGCATTAAACAGTCGCGCCGAGCTTTTGAAGGGTGAAGCGCGCGGCGTCTCCGTCACTGATACCGGAGCACTAATGCTAGCGCCGCGTTTCTCTCAGCTTTTTAATACGGAGCAGGCCTACATCTGGTCGAGCGCTGTAGATGCGGCAGGCAATGTCTATCTGGGCACGGGGCACGACGGACGCCTCTTTCGCGTTGCGCCGGATGGGCGCGGCGCGCTGCTCTTCGATGCGCCGGAGCTGGACGTGACGGCGCTCGCCATCGGTCGCGACGGCACACTTTACGCCGGCACATCGCCCGACGGAAAAGTTTATCGCATTGGCGCGGACGGACGCGCCGAGGATTATTTCGATCCGCCGGACAAATATATTTGGTCGCTGGCGTTGATGGCGGACGGCGCGCTCGCCATCGGCACGGGTGATAAAGGAAAGCTTTACCGCGTGCGCGCCGCCGCCTCCCAGCCCGAAGCCTCTCTGCTGATAGACACAAACGAGACGCACGTTATCTCGCTCGCCACTGACGGGCAGGGAAACCTGATTGCCGGGACAGACCCCGGCGGGCTTGTACTGCGTGTCTCGCCCGACGGCAAGGCCTTTGCCCTTTTCGATGCGCCGTTGCGCGAGATTCATGCGCTCGCCGTCGGAGCCGACGGCTCTATCTATGCGCTCGCTCTCAGCGAAGCAGCCTCGACGGCTCGTCCCGCCGGGCCGGCAGCACCCACGCCGCAATCGTCGGATGCTTCGGGCGCATCAGCGAGCGCGACCGTAACTTTTACGGCGATTGATGAGTCGGGTACGGCACAAGGACAATCGCAGACCACGCGCAGCCGCAATGATCTCTCCAATGCGCGCAGCGCCGTCTTTCGCATCCTGCCAGACGGTGGAACAGATGTTCTCTGGAGTTCTTCTTCGGTCACGGCCTTTGCCCTCGCACCCGCGCCGCAGGGCGGCACTGTTCTCATCGGCACAGCCGATAAGGGCCGCATCTATTCCGTCACAGACGATGGCCGCGATACGCTGCTGCTGCAATCAACCGAAGGTCAAATCTCCTCTTTCATCGTCCGTGGGCGTGAGGTGTACGCCACTTCAAGTAATCAGGGAAAGCTCTTTCGCTTCGGCTCGGAATTGATGACTGAAGGGACGTACGAATCTCCCGTGCGCGATGCCAAGCTTGTCGCCTCCTGGGGACGCATCTGGTGGCGCGGGCGCGGGATGGTTGAATTGCAGACGCGCTCAGGCAACGGCGAGCGCCCGGATGCGACTTGGAGCGAATGGAGCACGCCATACCGCGATCCGGCTGGCGCGCAAATCCTCAGCCCGCGCGCGCGCTTTATACAGTGGCGGGCAGTCCTGCGCGCCGGAGCGGCTGGCGGAGGCGCTGACGCGCGTATGGAAGATGTCAGTCTTGCCTACCTGCCGCGCAACGTCGCGCCGGAGGTGCTCTCGATCTCGGCCCTGCCGATAGGCGTCGGCTTGCAGGCAATGGTACAGATACCTGTTGACCCGAACGTAGAATCATCCGGGCTCGATCCGTCTCTTTTTGGCGCTACTGCGCAGATTCAGCCGCGCCGCCTCTATCAACGCGGCGCGCGCTCTCTGCAATGGCAGGCGGAGGATCGTAACGGCGATACGCTTGAGTATGCCATTTACTACCGCTCGTTAAATGAAGGTGCGTTCCGGTTATTGAAGGATAAGCTGCGCGATAACTTTTACACGGTTGACGGCGCGACACTCGCCGACGGTCGCTATGTCTTTAGAGTCGTAGCCTCCGATGGGCCTGATAATCCTTCGGGGCAGGCGCTCTCTGGTGAGCGCGTGAGCGAGCCGCTGGATATAGATAATACGCCGCCGACCCTGAGGGCTGTCGGTGAAGCGCAGGTTTCTGGTGATCGCGCCAGGATTACTTTTGACGTAGACGATACGGCAGGAATGATCAAGCGTTCGGATTTGAGCGTGGACGGTGCAGTGTGGCGCGCAGTCTTTCCCGAAGATGGGATTGCCGATAGTCCGCGCGAGCGTTACACGCTCGATTTGCAGATCGTTGGCGCGGGCGAGCACGTTATATCGCTCAGAGCCTTCGATGCCAGCGGTAACGTTGGCACGACAAGGGTTATCGTGCGGCGCTGAGGGCAGCCGGATTGGCCTCTACGGGCATCTGACCTGTGCACGATACGGTGCGGGTGGCGTCTGAAAGCGTGCGTGTCGCGGATGTTATTGATAGAGTGCCTATCGTAAAAACCGGGGCGGGAGCTACGGATGCGCGCGTGGCACTGATCTTGCTCGCCATATAGCCCGGCGCGTCTCTTCTCTCCCTCCCATGCGCGCGCATGTGAAGTCAGGCATGAGGAGGCCACAAGTAATTATGAAAAACTTGAAGCGAATGTTGTTGACCACAGCCATGATGCTTTGCATCGTGCCAGTCAGCGTATTCGCAGAAGGACAGAGGGACAAACCGCCGCCGCCGAAGGAGAAACCGCCCGTAGTAGTCGTCGCTCCGAAGCCGGAACCCCCGCCTAATAACAACGGGGGACAGGACCAAAAAAAAGGCGACAAGAAGGAAAGACCCTGAGGCGATTTTACAGAAAACTCTCGATCGGCTTCTATAGAAGTTGATCTTAACTACATGAAACCCGCCCCCAACCATTTGGATGTGCGGGTTTCATCGCTTAGAGAAGATCAAAATGTTAACTCGTCATCAAAAATATTTGTTTCCGATCTTGATGTTGGCGCTGACGGGCCTGCTTATGTTTACGGGCGATGGGGTAAAGCCTGCTGGCGCGCAAGGCCGCACTGAACAGATTATCCAGGCGCGCGCACAGTCGGTTACCGGCGACAGATTTACTGTCTTTAGGACGACCCCGCGCGGCGCGAACGTTTATGCCGTCGCCGCGCCGAGGGCGGAGACGCTGCGCGCCATTGATGATGGCCTCGCGGAGTTATTCGCCGTCGCGCGCCGTCATGGATACAGAGCGCGTCTGAATCATTCCGCTTACACGGTCTATATCGCGCGGCCCGACCGGGTACGCGATAGTCGTGGAGCTTACTCGCCAGACATCGCTTTGAGCGCCGCACAGTATGCCGGCAGCGTCTACGATCAGGGAGGCTTTATCTACGCGGCGGGAATGGTTCTGGAATTCAACCATTGCATCCTTGTCATCGCGGAACATGAAAAGGATATGCGACGCGTCTCAGACGTAGTTCGATATGAAGGTGAGCATCTAATTCTTTATCACAACGACCGCGCCCGCTATAATGAGACCGCCGATCATAGCCGTGGCGGTGGGCATCCCATTCTTCAATAAAGCAGAAGCCAAGCCATAAATAATGAGTTGCTATGCGCCGCGCCTCAGAGAGACATAGCTGTTGTGACAAATGCCATGTTTCCCTTGACTCGGTAACTTACCCCTTGACCCAAAGTTTTATCCAGCATTTCCTTGAATTCAAGTTTACTTCTCGGACGGACAAACTCCCCCGTGGCATACAAAGCATTGAGATAATGATCACCAACAAGGCGGTTATTTGATACAAGGCTTGTCAGAAATAGATGGCCATTACTGGTGAGTGTCTTTTGGAGGGTTGAAATCAAAGCCGCCGCATTTTCAAACTGATGTAACACATTCAGGCAAAGAACAGTACGAAAACTGTCTGGGCTAAAAGGTAAATCATTCAAATCTGCTTGCACCAACCGGATATGTTCAGGCACAGAGCCTGAAAGAGTTATCAATCGCTGGCGTGCGCGTCTCAACATGGCTAATGACTGATCGAATGCGATGATGTGTCGGTCGGAGGCAAGATAGATTGATCCGGTAAATAGCAATGAGCCGCAACCTGCATCTAAAAATCTTCCGCCTGCGCATGAAGTAAGGGCCTGGCGAGCAAAGGCGATGTAATCGGACGGGGAATTTCCCCACATGACTAAGTTATACGCGCGTGTGCTAACAACCAGATCATAGACGGCCGCCCTTCTGTCATAATGGTGCATCCGTGAAGCATCAGGTAGTACGGAGTAGATGTCATCTTCAATCAGCCGCACGGGGCGATTGTCCGTCATCACCTCTTTTAACTCAGTCAAAGCGTCCATATAAAGAATAGAATTACTTAACTGCAAAAGATTGGCGCATAACACTCGGATTAATCCGCCTGTAGCCATGTAGGGGCGAGTACCTGATAATCCAAAAGGGCCGACACTGATTATCATTTCGACTTTAAACTTGTCGTAAATTACTCGTCAAATAAATTTGTCTGGCGGCAAATTGCTTTTGGCTGGCAGTTAGCATATATTGCTTTTCAACTGGACTGCGGTGAATCCAAAGTCCGAGCGGTTGCTGGGGTGAGGACAGTGACCGCAAATTGGACAGGCGCACAGCCCCAAAAGCTAGTGCGCCTATTCGCTTTTTACTTCCTGATAAGCCTCGAATTATCAGGCTTTATTAAAGGAGCATATGCACTACAATCTCAATTCATAAGAAATCCTGAGCGTAGTATTATAGACACCATGAGCACTAACGCGATGAGCACGGAGTTGACACGCGCCAGAAGCGTGAGGCGTGGACGCTGGCTGGAATATCTGACAATCGGGTGGAACTCGCTGGAGGCCGTTGTTGCTATCGGCGCGGGCCTGGTTGCGGGAAGCATCGCGCTGGTCGGATTCGGGCTTGATTCGATT
>JBKKAL010000085.1:0-2992 GCA_046714695.1 Pyrinomonadaceae bacterium | reverse complement strand
CGCGCGAAACTCAAACGTCTCAGCGATGTTTCCAAGCGTACGCAGACCTGTCACCAGGTCATTGGGATTCGCTCCGCCATTAGCATCAAATTGAACCCCTGTGTTGTCGCGAATTACGTAAGTGATTGCGCCGGGAACACCGCCCACCGGAGTAATGCCAGTACCAATAGACGAGACGGCCTGAATACGATTAGGCAGGAATTGATTGAGCCCCAGATTCGGATTCTGTTGCGAAAAGGCCGTCCCCAACTGGATCAGACGCGACGGAGATGTCACCTCGATCTCACGCAGGTAAGGATAGTTGCTGAACACCGTGTTGATGAAGGCCGACGACGGGCGATCATAAAAAATTCCGTAACCGCCACGGATGACCAGCTTGCTGTTAGGAGAGTAAGCGAAGCCGAAGCGCGGCGCAAAGTTATTCCGATCCGAGTTGATTGTGGAGTTGTTATTGGCTCTGGCGGTGGCTCCAATCGCCTGATCTAGAGCGTTAAAGCCGGTCGTTCCCGCATTTGCCGGAACGATGAACCCGCTTAAAGGATTCTCAGTGCTGGTTGCCAGCGCCGGATCGTAGTTGCCGAATCTCCCTTGGGCTTCGGCTGGCGTTCCGTAAAACTCGTAACGCAGACCTATATTGAAGGTCAGCTTAGAACTGAACTTCCAATCATCTGCGATGTAAACGCTGAAATCTGTGAAGCGGAAACTCTTTTCCGTAATACCAAACTGCGTGTCGGCTTCTGTGGCGCGGCCTGCCAGAAATTGCGTGAAGTTATCGAACTTCTCAAACTCCGTGGCCTGTTCCTCCGGCAGATTCGTATCGAACCGGAATTTCTTGTACTCGCCGCCAAAACGGAAAGTATGGTCGCCGCGAATATAAGTGACGTTGTCAGAGATGCTGGATGTTGTCTGCCTTCTCTTGTTGAATGAATCGTTCGGGCCGCCAAAAGAGAAGTTCGCCAGGTTGTTTCTGCCGATAAATTGGCCCAGGCGCTGCGTCGCCACCGAGTTGTCGAAGTTGAGCGCCGGATTGGGAATTCCAACGGATGCGCTGGTGATGGCAGCGAAATCATCACGCAGCCGGCGGTCGTTATTGAGCAGGAAATATCCGAATCGCACCTCGTTGATCAGACGGGGGCTGAAAATGTGCGTGTCAGAGATAGCCAGCGTTCGATTGTAGTCGTCACGAACGAGCCCGGCGGGCGATGCCTGGCTGTTGGGGGCGTTGAATGGGTCAAACCCTGGGAAATTAGTAAAGAAGAAGGTTCCACTCAAACGGTTGTTTGTGCTCAGTTGACCGTCCAGCTTGATCGTGAACTGATCCTGTTCAAATTCCGCAGGAAAGACGTTGCGCTGGCGTATCAGCGGATTGCCTCCGAACAGAAGCGAATTGGTCACACCTGCCGGTGTTTGATCCCTGAAACTTGTGATCCCAAGATCGGCGCGCGGAGCCGGAATGAGAAAACCTCCCGTAATGGGATTGATCTGGTTCAGGAGCGCCAGAGAGATGGGGGAAATCTGGTCTGGCGTAAGACAGAAACCGGAAACAGCTAATCCCGCGCCGTTTCGCACACACGGATTCAGGCTGCTAAAGGCTGTGACGATATTGGCCGCCGTGCGCTGGCCGCTGATGAGCCGCAAAGCCGCCGGTAGAGTCGTCTGGCTGCTGGCCGTCGGCACGAAACCCGTAGTCGCTGTTGTGCGCTGGTAGCCGCCGAAGAAGAAGAACTTGTCTTTGATGATCGGGCCACCGATAGTAAAGCCGCCCTCGTTCCGACGGGCGCGCGGTCTATCTATACCATCCTTGTTGTAGAAGAAATCGTTGGCGTTAAACTTTTCGTTCTGTAAAAAGTAGTAAGCGGAACCGTGGAAGCCGTTGGTTCCACTCTTGGTAATCAACTGGAAGTTGCCGCCGCCGGAACGACCCGTCGAGGCATCGTAGAGACTGGTTTGAAGTTTTACTTCCGCGAGCGTTTCCGGGGCCGGAGCGATGTTGTCGTTGAGCGACCCTTCATTGTTTGTGATGTTGGTCGCGTCCACGCCGTTGAAGAAGAGGCTGGTGCTGGTGGTGCGCGTTCCGTTCACCGAAGGCGAGATATTACCGTTGCCATTGGTCAACACCGGAGGCAGATCGGAACTGACTCCGGCCTCGGTCGAAAGTAGATGTGTAAAGCTGCGTGTAGAGGTGGGAACAGCAACGAGTTCCTCAGCGGTTACCTGGCGAAACGTCGTCGAAGTCTCAGGCGTCACCAGTGGTTGTCCGCCTTCAACGGTGACCTCTGCTCCAACGTCGCCGATCTCAAGATTATCTTCGAGCGTGCGGGGAACAGACGCCTCCACTTCTACATTCTGCCTGACCAATTTTTTAAATCCTGAGACTTCATAGGAAATCTCGTAATTTCTTGCGACGGGGAGCACAGGAACTTTCCATTCTCCTTCACCATTGGTCGTCGCGGAGCGAGTTAATCCGATGTCGGCGTTTGTCACTGTGACAGTAACGCCAGGTACAGCGGCGCCATTCTGGTCTCGAACTGTGCCGCTCAATGTTCCCGTGGAGCCGGATTGTGCGCGAATGTTTAAGGGAAGAGTCAATCCGACTCCGATAAAAAGAAGCAGCAAGCACGCGCGCGTGACTTTAATATTTATCATGCTTGGAATCCTTTGATTGATAGATGGCATGGTGATCGTTATCCTCTGTAGGTCTTTACGAAATTTGTGTGTTGTGGTGGATACACGTCGAGCTTATGGAAAACAAATTAAGAGCCGTGCGTCCTGCTTACCGGATCGTTTTGTTTAGTCAATGCTGGTCTAAGGAGTGAATAATCCAAATCAGGAGGCTAAGGCAGGCGCGTTAAAAGGGAGTGAATGACGCCTTAAATGTTTGTTAACTATGCCCGGAGCTGCGATGTACTGGCCGTTGACTTTAGAGACATCGGGGCACTGAATAAAGATCGGTAACAACAACAGCCTGGCAGCAATACGCGCTGCCAGGCTG
>JBKKAL010000084.1:0-12414 GCA_046714695.1 Pyrinomonadaceae bacterium | reverse complement strand
CGACGGCCTAGCCCTCATCGTCGTGGACAACAAACATGGCTTTATAGCTCGTAAAGGTAAAGTAGTAATCCGTCCGCAATTCATTAACGCCTTTTATTTTTCAGAAGGGATGGCAAGCGTTAAGGGGGGCCAGAAATACGGCTACATCAACAAGGCCGGGAAAATGGTCATCGAACCGCGCTACTACTATGCCGGAACTTTCTCAGGCGGGCTGGCGACCATCATCGTTGACAACAAGTTCGGCTTTATTAATAAGAAAGCTGAAGTCGTCATCCAACCGCAGTTCGACTGGTCGCAGATTTTCTCCGAAGGACTCGCCCTCGTCAAAGTCGGCGGCAAGTACGGATTCGTTGACAAGACGGGTGCGCTCGTCATCCCAACGCAATTCGACAAGGCGCTGGATTTCACGGACGGCGTGGCGAAGGTCTGGATCGGCGGCAAGATGGGTTACATAGACAAGACTGGCAATTACATCTGGAAGCCTACAAAATAGATATTAGATAACTGAAAATAGAAGGGAGCGGCTCACCTGGCTTTAATAATTTCCGTAGCGTTCGCAATCCTCATCGGGTTTCTTTACTGGTTAAGAAAGCTCGTCCTCAAAAAGAGGCTCAGGCGCGGTCTCGGGCGAGAGGTTTCAGACCGCGAACTAACTTCCATCGCTTCCTGGATGCAAGCCTCCTCAAAGGATAAATCTGCCATCAACGAGCCGGGGAATTGAGCATCAAACCCACCGCGTAAACATATCCCATTCGCCCTCACTCAGATTCCACAGTAAGGACAGTCACCGCCTGCCGCCGGTAAAAACCAGAAAAAGAGAGTGCTTGAGCGGGTTGCGAAACGCTTCTTGAGGCGCTCTTAGGCCATGCGGGCGAGCCATCAACAAAGTTTTTGCCATTAATGACCCATTCGTGGTGTTTACCATCTGAAGGGTAGTTTGACGCTCCGCAGCATCGGAGAAGATGCGCGCCCTCCAGGTTGGACGCGCGCCGAACGGACGCGGAAGTATCCGGGCGGTGGAGTACCGCAATGAGGGATGTTGTTTCCTCCTTTTTGATATGGCCGAGCATTGCAAAAATTGTGGTGAGGAGTTACTGGCGGGGCAGCAGTTTTGTCGCTGGTGCGGTGCGCGTACAACTTCAACGGGGCCGGACGCGCCGACGCAAATCTTTGTTGGCCCACCTAAGTCCAAACTGAACACCACGGCACTGCCCCTGCGCGCCACAGGCGAGCACAGGATGGCCGCGCGCCAGACCGAACAGCATACCCCTTACGGCGGCGGCGCTTACACTTCGCAGTTTGCGACCTCCGATGCGCTCACGCAAACACGGGGAAAGCGCCGCTGGTTGAAACCCGTGCCGCTCATCCTCCTGATCTCAGGACTCGTCGGGGCGCTTGCCATCGCATTGTTTTCACTCGGCTTGTTCGGAAAAAAGATTGTTCCCGCCGGTGGCAGTGATCGCACGGCGACCCCCGAAATGGTCGCCCCGGCGCGTTCCCCGGAGGGAGTCGAACTGGACAACGAAGGCGCGGTCGTGTCAGAGCGCGAGACCATAATCAGAAAGGTGTATGAGGTCAAGCCAGACACTGACTTCTCGTTTAAAAGCCCTGACGGTAACATGACCGTCGAAGGGTGGGACGAGAACCGTGTCGAGATAACATTGACTAAGCGCGGCGGTACAGCCGAAGAACGGCGCAACGCCCGCGTGACTCTCAGGCAAAGCGACAAGCTCTTTTCGCTCGCGGCCGCCAACTCACCTGTCAAAGTATTTTTCGAGGTAAAACTACCGCGTAGCGCGCGCAAGGTGGAACTCTCTTCAGGCACTGCGGACGTGAAAGCGTCGAAGGTGGAAGCACCGCTTGCGATCAGCGTCAGGGATGGAGCGATCAATCTTGAGGACGTGCGCGCTTCCGTGCAGGCCAGGAGCGTTAACGGCAATATAGAAATTGTTTACAGGAGCACGAAGCGAGAGGGCGCGCATGAATTCGCCACCGTCAACGGTAATATAAACGTTCAGTTGATCGAGGGCCTGGGCGCCGACGTGAAGGCCAGCGTTGTAAACGGGAGTATTAAAGTTGACGACCGCATTGGCTTAGAGGTGCAGAAGCGACAGGCGGGTTGGTATATTGACGCGCCGCTGGGCGGGGGCGGCGAGCGGTTAAGCATGAAGACCGTCAACGGCTCGATCAACATCCAGAAATAGGCTGCTCGTGGAAGTCAGTTTATTACTCGGTCGAGATTATTATTCGCCCCTCAGTTCCATCCTCCGGCGATGCCGGCAAATCAACCTTTCGATTTATTAATCTTCAAGTTTGGCGCGCGCGCGTTCGAGGAATATCTTGATCATCGAGGCGACGTGCTTTTGCAGCTCGGCGCTGATGCGGCCTTCGCCGACGAGACCCGCGAGCATGTGCAACTCTCTGGCGTTTTGCCTGCGCATCTCGACGTGCTGCACAATACGCACTAAGGTCTTTGCGCCGTGCTCTTCAAAGACTGCGGCATAGCGCAGGAAGTTTTTCTTCTCAGTCGAAGCGGGCGACCACTCTATGCGGTTAGCCTGCCCGTCCGTGCGCTCGACGGGGAAGGCCGCGCGCATTGAGCCGAGCATGGGCACTTCGGCGCGCACCATCCAACGCATAATGCCGCCTGCCTCACTCTTGATGCCTTCGATGTTCGGCATTAAATCCGCGATATTGCGCAGATTGTCAAAGAACTCACGCGCCCGCTCAATGCTGGTCTTGACCTCTATTTGTTCGCTGTATTCTGCCTTGATCCTGAACATGCTATACCTCAGAAAGGGATGAAGGATGAGGGATGAATTAGAAAGCATTCAGCTTGAATAATCATTCTTTCATCCCTCATCGCTGCCGCCCTCATTCCTTCGTTAAAACGCTGATGGAAAGAGGAAAGAGTTGAAGAAGAGCCTTGTCGCTGTGCGCCAGATGCCGCGATAGTTAGGGTCTTCAGCGAAGAGAACGACGTGCCCGCGCCCCGTAGGCTCTTCGATGACGTAGGCCGTGCCGCGCAGCAATCGCTCCGTATTGTCCGGCCAGACGAAACCTGAAATGCGCAACGTTTGATTAGCGTCCTCGTCGAAAACGACGGCGTTCGTGCCCTCCTTCGATGGACGGAAAAAGTAGCCGGAGGCGACGAGCACCGGAAGGCTCGCCTCTTCATAACCGAACGTCAGGTACGTAGTGCGATCAACGGTGGCGCGCAGGATCGCGCCGGGCACTGCCTCCGGCACACGTCCCGGGCGCGAGGAGGGCGAAGCGATGGGCGGCAGGATAGGCGACATCCCTTCCATCTTCTCCGTCTGGTCTGCCTCTTCGCGGCGCTGATCGGTGGCTGTTTGCGACGCCGCCTGATTCGAGTTGCGCCGCCCTCGCCTGGTCGAAGCAGTTCCTGCCTCTACCTTGGGGCTCGCGCCCGTGTCTGTCGTCGTCTGCTGCGGCGTGGTCGTCGGTGACAAAAGGCGCGCCCCGCCCTCCTCCGTCTTCTGATCTTTCTGATCATCCTCGTCGCTTCCGACCAGTCGCGACGAAGTGAGATTGACATCCTTGAGCGCGGCGAAGACGGCTGCGCCCTTGATACAGACCAGGGTTCCGCCGCGCTCGCACCAGCCGCGCAAAGTCTCTATGCCAGCTTTGCCGAAGGCCGCCGAGTAGCGTTCGGGCGAGCCGTCCGGCAGGATAATAACGTTGTAGCGGTCAAGCTCCGCGCGTTTGATCGAAGCAATCGTCATCGGCGTAAAGTCCACGCCTGCGCGGTCGAAGAGCCACCACATCGCGCCGTAGCTGGTGTGATCAACGGGGTCGTCAGCCGCTACGATGATGCGCGGCTGCTTGAGCGAAACAACATTCTCAGAGCCGACGCCGGTTTCGCCCGTCTCGTTAAAGCCCGTGTTGACCGCCGTCACGTCCACGCCCGTCTCAGCCGCGAGCCGCGCCATATGGTCGTGCAAAGTATCCGGATTACGCGAGACGCGCACGACCATTGTGCCGCGCGGCCAATCGCGCCCGCCTGCACTCAGCGTACGCGTCGCGACGGCGATACGAAAGCCTTCGCGCTGCAAGCGAAAGGCTAGCGAGGTCGCGCTGTTGCGCTCATAAGGAATGATATAAGCGATCTTCGCGCGACCGCCTATGATTTGCCCCGCTACTGCCGTTGCGGCGCTGGCCGCTACCCCCTTCTGATTGAGAGAGACCAAAACAGTGCGCGAATTTCCGGCGTCCTCTGTCCAGTAAGCCTCGACGCCAAAGGCGAGCGGTAGAGACCACGCCGTAATATCATAAAAGCCGTACTCCTCTTTCGTCGCGCCGCGTCCTCGCCGCTCGTTACGAGCGAATCGCGCCAACTGCTCACGCAAGAACGCCGCGTCCTGATTGGTTACGGGTTCAAGCAGGGCTTTGGCGAGACGCTTCTGCGGCTGCGCGAGATCAATCACGAAGGAGCGTGCGGGAAAGTCGCGCGTCACAGCGCCGTCAGTAGTTCCCATGTAACCATGCGCGCGTTGCGAGCGGAACGGTTCGAGCGCGACGCCGACTTCAATGCCCGCGCGCTGAAGAACCTCGACCAGCTCTGCGGCCCTACCGGGATCATTACCGGGCACGAGCACGATGCGTTTCATCGTTTGCTCGCGTCCCTCTGCGATGGCGCTTTGTTTGAATTCGAAGTAGTCACGCAGTCGCGCTTCACGATTACGCGACGCCACCCCAAGGGTCGTCATCGAAGCGACGAAGTGCTTGGCAATCGCGGAGCGAAGCGTCACGATGGTGTCGTCGTCGCGCCGCCAGTTGATTCCCTTAAAGCCGCCGCCGTCCGTCTCGTACGTCATGCCTATCGCACCGTTCAGGGAAGGCCACGAATCCCAGTAGCCGGGATAAAAAAGATCGAAGACATCACGCACGTAATAATCCCAGTTGTGCGCATCGAACTGGGCGGCGTTGGCCCGACCGAACATGGTCAGCCAGCGGGCCGTCGCTTCCTGCGGCAGATTGGGATTGATGGGCAACGCTGCCGGGGGAAAGAAATACTGTACGGGCTGGCCGTGATGATCAACGAAGACCTGCGGATTCCATTCCAGATATGCGCGCTCGACATTGCGCGTCTCGACTTGTGTGGAAGCCATATTGTCTCGATTAAGATCGAAGCGGTAGCGATTATAGCGGCCATAAACAGACCAAGGCTCGCGATGCTCTGCGGCCAGAGGGTCAGGATTGCCTGTCGAGTTGGCGTTGTACCACGTCACGAAACGCTCGTGCCCATCCGGGTTCGCGCAGACGTTGATGAGCGTGACAGTGTTTTTTAGTATCTCGCGCGTCGCCGGTTCATCGGAGGCGGCCAACTGGTAGGCCACCTGCATCATCGCCTCAAACGACGCCGACTCGTTGCCGTGAATCGTGTAGTTGAGCCAGACGATGACAGGCATCTCGCGTATTAGTTGCCCGGCCTCCTGTGCGGAGACTTTGCGCGGGTCGCTCAGGCGCGCGATATTGGCCCTGATCTGTTCGAGACGCGCGATATTTTCCGGCGCGCTGACGGCGACCAGGTGCATCATCCGGTGCTCGTTGGTCTCGCCGATGTCGAGGACGCGCACACGGTCTGACGCGGCTTGCGAGATGCGCTCGATGACGCGCTCCATGAGCGCATAGTTGGTGTGAAACTCTCCGACATCGAAGCGCAGCACGCTCTGCGGGCGCGGAACACTTTCGCGAAAAGGGCCGCGCGCGTAAAAATCGAAACGAGAATCGTCGCGCTGCGCCTGAACAAAAGAAGCGATTGAGAAGAGGAGCAGGAGCAGAAGCGCAAGGCGGCGGCAGTTTTGGAGCATTAGTCGAGCGGGCTTTCAACCTTTGGATTGCTTAAAGACATCTGCGATGTTACCGCGCCTGTGCCCTGATTCTCAAATCGCGGGAAAGGTTTTGCTGCTACGTCCCGCGACAAAAGCGCCGCTCATCTCATGGTATAGTTGGAATACTGATGATGAATTCTCAAAATACAGATAGATGCCCGCGTTGCGGCGAGGGTCGGCTGCGCGGGTGGGACGAATTGAGCGAAGAGGAACAGGAGGTCGCGCGCCGCCTGCCCGCCTCCGCCGATTGTCCTTTTAGTGAACGTAGAGCAACACACGTATGGTGCGGAAACTGCTGGTACGAAACGACGGAATGCGCGCCACGAGAGGCATAAGAGCAAGGATGAAAGAAGGATGATTCAAGTTGAATTACCACACTTTCATCCTTCCGCCTTCATCCTTCATCCTTGCTTGTGATTCGGTCGTATGCGGCGCGGATGTTCGTCATGTGCGCGGCGAGAGATTCTGCCAGATGATCGGCTGAAGCGTAGCTCATGGAGCGCGCGATGTCGCGAAGCGCGGGATGATCCAGCGCGGGCAGTCTGGTCGAGCGCCCGATGACGAGGCGCAGGTAGTGATCAAGCCGCCGCAGGACATTGTAGCCATCCACCATCGCCGCATAGTCATCATTATCTAACGAGCCAGCCGCGCGCAGGCGTTCGAGCGTGGCGGCTGTCGAGCGATCCTCAGGCTCATCGGGAACATCATCACGAAGTTGTAGATAACGCGTGGCGAAATACACGTCGAGCATCCCGCCCCTTCCGTACTTAATATCCGTCCCGCCCCTTTTATGACGCGCGCCCCTTTCGTGCTCCAGACGCTCGCGCACGCGCCGCGTCTCAAGCCGCAAAGGCTCTTCAGCGCCCGCTTGTTGCGCCGCCTCGTGGATAATTCGTCGCGCCTCTACCTCAACGGCGCGGCCGAGGTCAGGGTCGCCTCCCGCCGCGCGCAGCTTTACATAGGCCAGCCATTCCCAGGGCAGAGAGCGCTCCCGCAGGTAATCCGTAAACGCGCGCGCGCCCGATGAGGTCGGGCCGTTTCTGCCGTCGGGCCTGAGCCGCAAATCCATACGATAAAGAGAGCCGTCGCGCGTCAGGCTCGAAAGCGCGGCGATCAACAGCTCACTCAAGCGCCCGTAAACTTCTGCCCGCGCGAGCTGATTAAGCGGCGAAGGCATGGCATCGTCATAGATGAGCACGACATCCAGATCGGAGCCGTAATCCATGCCACGGCCTCCGAGTCTTCCAAGGCCGAGGACGGCCATGCGCGGTTCCTGATCGAACTCGCCATAACGGCGCACGTGCTCGCGGCGCGCGATCATAAGTGCCGCGTCTAGACTCGCAGCCGCAAGCTCCGTCTGACGGCGGTTAGCCTCGCGCATAGTGATCCTGCTCATTGCATCGAGCGCGCCGGTTTCGATGAGCAACGGAGCCCACGCGCGGCGCAATGCTGAAAGCTCCGCACGAAAGCTCTGCTCGTTCCGGACGGCTTCCATGAGCAACGCGTGATAATCCCGCTTTACAACAACAACGGCATCATCTGCGCCCTCTATGGGGAGCGCTTGAATGAGCGACGGATTGCTTGCCAGGTGGTCGCCGAAGAACTCTGATGCGCCGCACAGTTGGATGAGAGCCTTAAGATTCTGTTCCGACAACCGAACCGGCTCCGTCGCTTTATCGAGCGACGCGGCGATGCGCGCGGCATACATCAATGCTCGACGCGCATTGAGCGATTGTTGCGTGGCCGTAAATATGTATCGCGCGACCCTCTCGATCCTTTCGTCAGCAGCAGCAGCGGAGGCGCTTTCTGCTTCTATCATGTGCGAAGCGAAGATGCGTGCGGTTGAGTTCGTCGCAGCCATCAACGCATCAAACGGCTGTTCGGAGTCAGCGGCGCGCTCCGGTTCGAGTATGTGAGGTAAAGAGTCGCCGCTCGCTTCAATACTGGCGACGTCCGCCGTCCCTTCCTTTCCGAAGATGCGCTCGAAGATGTCGCGCACATGCGTCGTATGCGCATCGAGAGCACGGTTGAACTCGTGCAGGGCATCAGCGGCGGTGCCGCCGTAATTCATCCGGCGCGCAACGAGCGCGCGACGCTCCCGCTCATTCGGCACGGAATGTGTTTGCAGACCGTGCTCCATCTGTAAACGATGTTCGAGCGTGCGCAGAAAAGTGTAAGCGTCCGTGAGTGCCACGCGTTCGCGATCCGTGATCAGATCACGGTCGGCGAGGCGTCCGATGCTGATCAGTGTGTGCGGCGCGCGCAGCCACTCGTCGCGCCCGCCGTAGGCGAGTTGCAGCGCCTGAGCGATAAACTCTATTTCGCGTATGCCGCCCCGACCCAGCTTGACGTTAAAGCCGCCCGTATCGCGCGCGTGATGCCTGTCAATCTTTTGCTTGGCGAGCTTGACCTGCGCCAGCGCGCCCTCGACCGTCTGTTCTACCGTATAAACGCTTGCGAGCACCCGCGCCGCGAACCGCGCGTAAAGCGGGACGGAGCCGGCGGCCGCGCGGGAGCGGATCAAAGCCTGTAGCTCCCACGACTGCGCCGTCTCGCGGTAATAACGAACCGCCTCGTCGAGCGAGGAAGCCAGCGCGCCATCGCGCCCGTGGGGCCTGAGCCGCAGATCAACACGATAGGCCGCGCCTTCGCCTGATGGCTGGCCCACCATCCGCGCGATCATCTCCGCGAGCCTGATGAAATACTCTCGATTTGTAGTTTCGCCGCGCGCTCCTCCGCTCGCGGTCGCGCCGTCGTTCGAGAAGATAAAGAGGAGGTCAATATCGGAGGCGTAGTTGAGTTCAAAGGAGCCAAGCTTGCCCAGCGCAACGATGGAGAATTCCGCACGGGCACTGCGCCCGCGCTCGTCCGTGCGCGTCGGCTGACCATATCTATTGTCCAACTCCTGATGCGCGTGCGAGAGGGCATAGGCAAGCACTGCGTCCGCGAGGTTCGACAGTTCCTCCGTCGTCTCCACCATTGTGCTCGTGCGGCGTATGTCGCGCAGGTAGATGCGCAGCAATTCACGGCGGCGAAAGCGCGCGAGCAAGACCTGCGGATCGAGCTGCGAATTTGTCAGGGCAAAGCGCGCGAGCGATTCTTCCAGCTCCTCGCGCCTCCTGACGCGCATTTCTTTGCGCTCGCGCGCAAGCCATTGAAGATGATCCGGATGGCGGGTGAGCGTCGCCGCCAGCAGCGGACTCCATGCCGCGAGAGCCAGCGTATCGGAGAGCAAGCCCCGGTCACGCGCAAGCAGTGCGGCGGCGCGCTGGTGCTCCGTCGTAAAACGCTCGAAAAAGAGGCGCGCGCCCTCCGCATCCGGCAGATCGCGCAAGAGTGATTCTGTTTTCTCGTCAGGAGTTGGCAAGGGAGTACAGACCTCTTCAAAGCTCAAGCGAAGCGACGACGACACATGTTTCGGTTAAAGAGGCGCAAGGCCGGTTTGATTGTAGCGCGGCTTGAATGGGCGACGGAAGGCGGGACTTTTAGCTGGGCGCGTATGGACGGGACAGTTTCTCCTCAAGGCTCGTCTTGATTGAAGGCCACTCTGAATCAATGATGCTGAAATAGATGCTGTGGCGTATGCGCCCGCTTGCGGTGGTCATGTGATTGCGAAACGTGCCCTCTTCTTTCGCGCCAAGACGCAGGATCGCGTTTCTTGATTGCTCATTCAGAGAATCCGTCTTGAACTCGACGCGCATACAGCCGAGCTTTTCAAAGGCATGACCGAGCATCAAGTACTTGGCTTCCGTGTTGATGACTGTGCGCTGCCAGCGCGGGGCGATCCACGTCCAGCCGATCTCCACCCGACGATTTATTATGTCTATATTTCCATAGCGCGTGCTGCCAACCACCATACCCGATGATTTTTCGATGGTGGCGAAAGGCAATGCGCCGCCACTCCCCTGCCATGCGAGCGCCTCTTCGATGTATGCGCGCATATCTTCTGCCGTGCGCAATGGAGCAGGACTCCAGCGCCAGATACTTTCGTCCAGACCGACCTCGCTCAATGCCTGATGATGAGCCAGTGAGAGCGGCTCAAGGCGAACGTGTTTGCCGTCAAGTGTGACGGGTTCTATGTTCATTGTTCGAGAGCAAACCTCAATTGAGCGTATTTTATAAAGAGATTCAACACAGAGGCACAGAGGGCACACAGAGGCTTGAATGTTTTTCTCTGTGCAATCTCTGTGTCCTCTGTGTCTCTGTGGTGAGTGATCAACTAAGCCAGCACTCAACTAAAAACTCAAGCATCCGATTTAGACATCGAAGTACATGCCGAACTCAAGCGGATGCGGTCGCATGCGAAGCGGCTGAATCTCCTTCTCGCGTTTGTAAGTAATCCAGCGCTCGATGATCTGCGGCGTAAAGACATCGTCTTTGAGCAGGAATTCGTGATCGCTTTCGAGTGCCAGCAGCGATTCATCCAGCGACCCCGGCAGACTCGGCACGTCCTTGAGGGCTTCCGGCGAGAGATCATAGATGTCTTTATCGAGCGGCTGGCCCGGATCAATGCGATTCTGTACGCCGTCGAGGCCCGCCATCAGCATCGCCGCAAAGGCCAGATATGGGTTGCAGGAAGGGTCTGGCGGACGAAACTCCAGACGCTTCTGCTTCGGATTGGTCGAGAACATAGGGATACGCACCGCCGCCGAGCGATTGCGCGCCGAGTAGGCCAGATTGACCGGAGCTTCAAAACCGGGCACAAGCCGTTTGTAGCTATTGGTCGTCGGCGCGGCAAACGCGACGATGGCCGGCGCGTGTTTGAGCAGGCCGCCGATGTAATAACGCGCCATTTCCGACAGGCCCGCGTAGCCGTCGCCTGCAAAAAGCGGCTTCTCGTCTTTCCATAAAGACTGGTGGCAGTGCATGCCTGAGCCGTTGTCGCCGTAGAGCGGCTTGGGCATAAAGGTTGCCACTTTGCCGTATTGATGGGCCGTGTTGCGCACGACGTATTTGAAAATTTGCAGATTGTCGGCGGTTCCCAAAAGCGTCGAGAAGCGGAAATCTATCTCGCACTGTCCGGCTGTGGCGACCTCGTGATGATGACACTCCACCTGGATGCCGCATGAGGCAAGTATCAGAGAAATTTCCGAGCGCAGGTCGCTTAAGGAATCTGTGGGGGGCAGCGGCACGTAGCCCTCCTTGGCGCGGATGCGATAGCCGAGGTTCGTGCCGTGAAACTCGTCTGCCGCGCGGCCCGAATTCCAGTGCGCCTCGTCCGAATCAACGGTGAAACCGGCGGAGTTCTGATCGTTGTGGTACTTGACGGAATCAAAGACGAAGAACTCAGCTTCGGGGCCAAAGTTGGCCGTGTCTGCAAGGCCCGTAAACCTGAGATAGCTCTCGGCGCGACGGGCGACAGAGCGTGGGTCGAAGGCGTAGCCCTCTTTCGTGATCGGATCAACGACGTTCGCGATAAGGCAGACGGTCGGCTCTTCCGAAAAGGGGTCCATCCAGAAGCGCACGGGGTCTGGAACTAAAAGCATGTCTGATTCGTTTATGGCAGCCCAGCCGCGCAGAGATGAGGCGTCGAAGCCGAACCCGTCCTCAAAAGAATTCTCAGAAAGTTGTTCGATAGGGAAAGTTAGATGATGCCAGGCCCCTGGTAAATCGGTAAACCGTACGGAGGCGAATTTCGCTCCCTGGTCAGAGGCATACTTCAAGGCAGTTTTAGCGTTCATATGATCTCCTGAAAGGAAAAGAGAGTGTTGGAGGTGCTTTCCGCGCTCGGAGAGCAAGCGGGCGTTATGTTTTCGGGTCGAGTGCGGTGTGTAAATCGGAGCGTTGCGTCCATTGACAGCGGCGCGTAAAAAGCTTTGCATTATATTCCCGCCGCATTACTTGTCAAGCTTTTCGACGCCGAAAGAGTTGTGTCTCGCTGCGGCGGCCCTTCCCTTTCCGCTCTTAAACCTTTACATGGCGTTGACTTATGCGCTTGAGGCGGATGTTTTCCTAAAAAAATAGTTTTTGACCCTCCCCGCATTTTCTGTTACATTGCAGAGCCTTAATGTTCCAGCCATGAATCTCCACTACGGCACGTGCTTGAGAGGCGACTGCAAAGCCTCGGCTATCGAGAGCCATGCTTTCACCGGGAACGGCAGGCAGGGGGAAACCGCGAATTGACCACGGCAATCGAGCAAACGCTTGAAACTTATGGCATAGAGAACTGGGGCGCCGGTTACTTTGACGTTAATCGAAAAGGTAATCTGATCGTCCACCCTTCGGAGAATGACAATCGCGCGGCCGACCTTAAAGAGATCATTGATGATCTTCAGCGCCGCGGCATCGGCACACCCGTGCTGTTGCGTTTCCCCCAGCTTGTCACGGCCCAGGTGCGCAAGCTCCAACGCGCTTTCAGCAAATCCATACGCGAGTACGAATACCAGGGCGCGCACATGTGCGTCTATCCGATGAAGGTCAACCAGCAGCGCGCGGTCGTCGAGGAATACCTGCGCGAAGGCTCACGTTACGACTTTGGCCTGGAAGCCGGATCACAGGCCGAGCTTTATGCTGCGCTGGCGCTGGATCAATCATCGGAGAGCCTTCTCGTCCTCAATGG
>JBKKAL010000083.1:0-5124 GCA_046714695.1 Pyrinomonadaceae bacterium | reverse complement strand
GGGCATACCTCACCACGCTTGAGAACCGCTATATTAGTCATTAATTTTTTGATAATTGACTATTGATTGAATCATGAATTGGTACAGTGCGATTTCTTAAAAAACCACCTTGATGCTGTGCTGTTACTGCTTGAATTTCGGCGATAATCGCCAGAGCAATCTCTTCGGAATTATCTGCCCCAATGTCGAGGCCCACCGGACTATATAAATTTTGTTGCTGTTGTGGAGTGGGGATAACTCCTTCTTGTTGTAGTTCTTGCAATAATCGGGCTGTTCTTTTCTTAGGGCCAAGTACACCTAAGTATTTTAAGCCAGAAGGCAATAACACTCTCAGCAATTCCAGGTCGTCTAAATAATTATGAGTCATAACTACAGCAACAGTACGCTCATCTATCTCGATTTTTTTTAATACATCCTCAGGAGAACAAAATTTAACTCGATCTGCTTCTTGAAAACGCTTTCGGCTTGCTTCCCGTTGGCGGTTATCAACTATAGTAATATGCCATCCTAACTGTTTGCCAAAGCGAACAACGGGAAGAACGTCATACCCAGCCCCCAAAATTACCAGCGACAGTGGCGGCTGAATGACTTGAATAAAAACTTCAACTTTCCCGCCTATTAACTGATATTGTTTCCCTACCGAGGTTTTGTGTAGAAGTGCTGCTTGTGTATCCCTTAAAACCGCTGCTGCTAATTCCTGATCGCTGATGTGGTTGATGATATCTGAATTTAGTAGCAAGCGATCGCCTATTTGAGATTTGCTTTCACCCTCTATATTAAATACAGTTGCAATAGCACTCTCAAACCGAGCATCAAGGCATTTGTGGACAAAACTAATTTGGTTCGGCTCGTTTACTGGCAACGATTCAATCAAAACATAAGCAATGCCTTGACAGCCAAGCCCCAATCCCCAAATTAAATCTTCCTCGGAGGTGGAGTCATACTTAACCACACATGGACTACCAGTGTTCATTACCTGCTGTGCTTTCTCAAATACATCACTTTCCAAACAGCCACCGCTAATTGCACCTACTATCAAGCCATCTGCACTCATCAACATTCGCGCACCAGGCCGGCGATAAGTTGAACCTTCCACTTTAACTAAAGTTGCCAAGGCTAGCTTTTTCGTGGTGTCTTTTACTTGCTCTAATGCAGCCTTAATATCGTGTAGTTCTTTCATTGATCATAAAAATTTTTGTATCTCATATCAATTCCGGTTGCACCGTCCGTCATTGTTGACTGTTGACGGTTGACTGTAGAAGGAGGGGTCGAAAAACTGAATGATAGTTGAGTATTGACTGTTGATTCGATTTGACAATTCCGATGCTAGCGGAGTTGATCTCACTGTTTAAGTTTGATTATACTTAGATATTGCACCCTTCTCAATTGGGCTTTTATGAACAGGCAAGATGCCTGTTCCACAAGAAAATTTATCTTTTGTGGAACGGGCATCTTGCCCGTTCTTGAGAATGGTGCAAGATGTGAGATTATAAGGACTTCAGCATAGGGGATCATATAACGATACTTGCAAGTTATTGTACAATCCTGCAAAATTCTTCTTGCAGAATGCCGATAATATCAATTTCGGCAGTCCGGCCGGAATGATATCAAATCCGCGCTTCGGGAGTCGGGCGTAAAGTCGAATCCTGCGGCCAACAAATAATTCGCGCAATTTTCATTTTTTTGACCCCGAGTCATTAGTCATTAGTCATTAGTCATTAGTCAACAGCCAACAGCCAACAGTCAACAGTCAACAGTCAACAGTCAACAGTCAACAGTCAACAATGACGGACGGTGCAACCGGAATCGATATCATTCAACAAATGACCTCAATCAAAGCAGCTTGTCCGGCGTAATCGGCAGATCCCTGATGCGTTTGCCCGTGGCATGAAAGACAGCGTTGGCGATCGCCGCCGGAATGCCGACCAGCCCCAACTCACCCATGCCCTTGACGCCGAGCGGGTTGACCACGGTGTCGTTTTCCTCGACGAAGATCGTCTCGATCTCGTGAACGTCGGCGTTGACGGGCACGTGATAATGCTGGAGGTTAGGGTTCATAATGCGCCCGAAGCGGTGGTCGATCTCGGTCGCCTCCTGCAATGCCATCCCGATGCCCATGATTATGGCGCCGATCTCCTGGCTGTGCGAAGCCATTGGGTTCATGATTTTACCGCACGCCGAAACTTCAATCGTGCGCGTGACGTGGACGACTGCCGTATCCGGATGAACCTTTACTTCGATGAACTGCGCGCCGTGCACCAGCGACGCATACTTCTCACGCTCCTTCGAGGGCTTCGACTCAAACGTCTCTGTAATCTCGATGAGGTTATTGCGCTTCATGACTTCAACGATGCTGACGAAACGCGATGGATCACTTTTAAGCCGCAGCCTGCCGTCGAGCATCTCAACATCAGAAGCGGTCGCCGCCTTCAGCGGGGAGGTCGCGTCCCGGTTCGCTAGCGCGAGCAGCTTCTCGCTGATGGCTAGGGCAGCGCCGTGAATGGCGGAGCTGACGCTCGCCGTCGTCCAGGAGCCGCCCTGCGACGGTGCCCGCGGGAGCTTCGAGTCGCCGAGTTCAAACTTTACCTGCTCAGCTTTTAATCCCAGATACTCGGCGGCGATCATGGTCATCACCGTGTAGGTGCCGGGACCGATGTCGCTGGTCGCGCTGGCAACGTGCGCCGTACCGTCCGCGCGAAAAGTAATTCTGGCGGTGGCGGGCATCTGCATAGCACCCCAAACGCCGGTCGCCGTTCCCCAGCCGACCAGCCATTGTCCGTCGCGCATCGAGCGCGGCTCGAATTTGCGGTTCTTCCACCCAAATTTCTCCGCACCGAGCCGGTAGCACTCGCGCAAAGCCTTGCTCGACCACGGTTTGCCGCTTACAGGGTCGGTTTCGGCGTAGTTGATAAGACGCAGCTCAAGCGGGTCGATCTTAAGCGCGTAAGCCAGCTCGTCCATCGCACATTCGAGCGCAAACATGCCGCTGACGGCGCCGGGCGCGCGCATCCATGTCGGCGTCGAAAGATCTGTGTTGGTAATTTTGGTCGGTGCGAAAAGATTCGGGCAGGCGTATACCTGGCGCGTGAAGGCAGTGGTGTCGTCCGAGAACTCCTCTAAAGTGGAAGTGTTGTGCACGACATCATGAATCATCGCCGTCAGTTTCCCCGACCGCTCGGCTCCGAGCGCAATCTTTTGAATCGTGTCGGGACGGTAGCCGTGACCGGTGTACATCTGTGTTCGCGTGTAAACGACCTTGACCGGGCGCTTGAGTTCACGCGCCGCCATCCCCGTCAGTGCGGGATAGTAATTCGGTCTGAGAGAAGACCCGAACGCCCCGCCGACGAACGGCGAGACGACGCTCACGTTCTCCTCGGCGACGCCGAAGCTTGAAGCCAGATGCGTGCGCAAGCCAAAAATGTCCTGAGTCTTGTCGAAAATCGTTAGCTTATCTCTCTCCCAAAAGGCGATAGCACCGTGAGGCTCCATCGGATTGTGATGATTGATGGGAATGCGGTACTCGGCTTCTATTTTCACCGGCGCATTCCGCATCGCCTGCTCGGGATTGCCGCGGGGCTTCTCCGGCTGTCTCTGCGACGGGACGCGCGCACTCGTTCGCACCGCCTCAGTGTCGGTTACGTGCTTCTCAGCGTTATATGTGACTTTGACGAGGCGCGCCGCATACCGCGCCTGCTCATACGTCTCGGCGGCGACGAGCGCGATGGGCTGCATGTTAAAGTAGATTCTGTCCGACAGGAGCGCACGGAACGATTTGTCCCGCTCTTGGGTGGCGGTGGTCGGCGAATCCTCTTTCGAAGCCTTCGGTCCAAGTTTCGGTGTGTTCAGGTGCGTGAAAACGCGAATCACGCCAGGAGCGCCTTCAGCCTCACGCGTGTCTATTGTTTTGATTGCGCCTTTAGCAATACTGCTCGTGACGATAAAACCGTAAGCGAGATTGGGAACCTTAAATTCGGCGGCGTATTTCGCCTTGCCCGTCACCTTCGCCACGCCATCGACGCGGGTCATTTCTTTTCCGATGTATCTTGCCATTGCTTTTCAACCTCCTATCTTTACGCCGCATCGCCCGTCATCGCTCGCTGCAAAGCGAGAACAATGGCGCGTTTTCCGAGTTCGACTTTATAACCGTTATGTTCAAGCGGTTTCGCATCTTTGAGAGCCGCTTCGGCAGCAGCCTGAAAAGTTTTTTCCGTCGCAGGTTTTCCGATCAGAACTCTTTCCGCTTCGGGTGAACGCCAAGGTTTATGCGCGACACCTCCCAAAACAACACGTGCCTGTTTGATGGTGTTGCCGCTTGTTTCTAAAGCAGCAGCCACGGCAAGCAGTGCGAAAGCATAGGAAGCCCGATCGCGAACTTTTAGGTAATAAGACTTATTGGCGAAGTTATTCTTCGGCATTTCGATCGCGACGATCAATTCCCCATGCTGAAGATTGTTATCTTTTTCAGGCGTGTTACCGGGCAAGCGATGAAAATCCTCGAGGGGGATTGTGCGTTCTTGCCCGTTCGTGCCGCGAATCCTCACTACCGCGTCCAGCGCATAAGCGCATTCGCCATATCGCCCGGGTAAGTCGCGACGCATTTGTCGCTGTAGCCAAAAATGGCATGAATGCGATTGAGCCCCTGAAGCGCTCCGCATCCGCTGCCGGGATCGCGTTTGTTGCACGGCATAGCGATGTCGTAAAAATACTGGCAACGGGTGCGCTGCATTAAATTTCCCCCGTTGGTCGCCATATTGCGAAGCTGCGCGGAGGCGCCGGCTAAAATCGCCATTGACAGAAGCGGGTAATTTTGCCGGACGAGGGGATGGTTAGCCGTGTCGGTATTTTTGGCTAAGGCGCTGATCGAAATTCCGTTCGAGGTCGATCGAATCTGGGCCAGATTCAAACCTGAGATGTCAACAAGTTCGCTGGGACGCTCGACGTATTCTTTCATCAAATCAATTAGATTTGTCCCGCCTGCGAGAAACTTTGCCGTTTGATTAGCGGAAACGGTGCCAACGGCGCTTGCCGCGTCGGTTGCACTTGAATATTTAAACGATTTCATCGGCTTTGCCCCCCTCATTAAGTGCAATGGCAATTTCTTCATCGCTGGCGAAATGCCAGGCC
>JBKKAL010000082.1:0-26933 GCA_046714695.1 Pyrinomonadaceae bacterium | reverse complement strand
AGGCGCGCGGCCTTGAGCTGGACGAGCGCACTGACGTGTGGAGCCTCGGCGTTGTGCTCTACGAAATGCTCACGGGCAAGCAGCCCTTCACCGGAGACACGATGACGGACATCCTCGCCTCGATTCTTCGCAGCGAGGCCGTGCCGCCGAGCAAGTTAATCGCAAATCTCCCCCCGGAACTCGACCGCATAGTCTTAAAAACCCTCTCGAAAGACCGCGCGGGGCGTTACCGCAGCGCGCAGGATTTGCTGGTCGAGTTGCGGCAGTTGCAAAAGCGTCCGGAATTTGAAGCCGAACTCGAACGCTCTAATTTTAGTAACCCGCCTTCGGGCGGGGTTCTCGTCCCACAAAGGACTAAAACCGCAGAAGAACCAACGGCTTTGATAACCAGGCCGCTTGATCTAGAAACACAGAACATCCGCAACTCGATTGCCGTCCTGCCGTTTGTCAATACGAGCGCCGATGTGGAAAACGAATATTTCTGCGACGGCCTGGCCGAAGAGCTATTAAATGCGCTGGCGAAGATCGAAGAATTAAAGGTCGCGGCGCGCACCTCGGCGTTTTCCTTCAAAGGCAAGGACGTAAATGTCTCTCAGATCGCGCGCACGCTCAACGTCAATACTATTTTGGAAGGCAGTGTCAGAAAATCCGGCAATCGTTTGCGAATCCTTGTGCGGCTGGTCAATGCCACGGACGGTTATCAGCTCTGGTCTGAGCGTTACGACCGGCAGATGCAGGACATCTTCGACGTGCAGGACGAGATCACGCTCGCCGTCGTTGCCGCGCTGAAAGTACAGTTGCTGGGTGAAAACAAGGCGGCGGTCTTAAAGCGTTACACAGACAACACGGAGGCTTACGAGCTATATCTGAAGGGACGTTTCCACTATAACAAGCACACGCCTGATGGTTGGAAGAGAGCCATAGAGTATTACGAGCAGGCCATAGAGAAAGAGCCCGACTATGCTCCGGCCTATGCCGCGATGACTTCCGCGCTGGTTTTCGCCTGGTTCTTCGGCGTTCTTCCCCCACGAGAAACAATCGCCAAATGTAAAGCGGCAGGCAGCCGCGCCCTTGAGTTGGACGAAAGCTTGGACGAGTCTCACGCAGCACTGGGGAGAATCAGTTTTTACTACGAGTGGGATTGGATGAAGGGCGAGCGCGCATACAGTAGAGCCATCGAGATCAACGGCAATAATGCTCAAGCACATCTGGGTCTCGGGATGATTCTGGTTTCAAGAGGGCGATTCGATGATGCTGTCCGCGAGGGCCGACGGGCGGTGGGATTAGACCCGCTTTCGCTCGTCATCAATCTTTACTTGGGCTGGATCTATTATTTCGCCGACCGCGTTGAAGACGCACTCCTTCAGGTCAAAAAAATGGTTGAGATAGAGCCGCGTTTTCACGGCGCATACTGGCTCAAAGGAACCGTCTACCTGACCAGAGGGAAATATGAAGAGGCGGTCGAGGCCCTCGAAATAGCGCAGAAATTGGGCGGTAATCCGATAGCCAAGGGTTATCTGGGCTGCGCTTACGCTCGCGCCGGAAAGCGCGAAGAGGCCATTAATGTGCTCAATCAACTGCTCGCCCTGAGGGAACAAAATCGCTCCGAAGCGTTCATCATCGCGCGCGTTTACGGCGCGCTCGGCGAGAAAGATAAAGTCTTTGAATGGCTTGCCAAAGCGATTGACGAGCGAAATGGAGAGATGGTTTTGTTCGACGCCGGATCAAAGATCGAGAGGGGAAATATCTGGGGCGAAAACTTTCGCGACGATCCGCGCTTCGCACAATTACTGCGGCGCATACGCTCCTCGTCGGGCCAACACGCTCAAGTCGAATCCGTAAACGTGGCAAGTGAAACCGCAACGCAGATACTGGAATCTGAGCAACATACGTCGCCGCCTGAAGCGAAAACTCCGCTCGATGACGAGACTCCAAACCCCACGACCTGATGATCTTCCAAAACAACCCCGTGCCACCCTCACGCGGTCGGGCAATCACGCTCAAGCGCACCTGTTCGCTGATATCGTGATCGCGGACGACATCAACCCTGATTTATCTGGGCGCTCTCGCTATGATGTACCTCGCCACCGATGAAGACTGGTTGAAGGGCGTTGTGGATTAGTGATAGTGATGAATCTCCCCTCTATTCGTTAGTGCCCCTTCTTGGCACCCCACGGAGCCACCCGGCTTAATCAGTCAGACTGCTGCTCGCCCTCGGTTAGTTTGACTCCATGGATCGTTCAACCTGACAAGGGTTGAATCAGCACCGCAGACAGAACTCAGCCAATTTACCTTTAATTCGCCGGAAAACTGTCGGCTGATCGTTGGCGGAAGGCGTGGCACGCCTATTGTTTACTGATTGGCCAAGGTCTTGTCTCGTGTAGGCGACCTTAACGACAAAAGCACCCCCGCAGCGATGCGGGTCCGCAAAGCCCGGAGTCTTAACTCAGCTCTTCAGAGACCGTCCGGCTACCGAAGTGAGGAAACATGAAAAGACTGAAACTTTACCCCCTCCTAGCCTGGCTGACCTGCCTCTCTCTGATACTTCCTTTGGGCGGGAACTTGATCGGCGATAAGGCGTTTGCCAAATCCGCGCAGGATCGGTCCCCGCAGCAGCCCCGCGAGAAAGTGTCCGCCGACCTGCGCGAAGTACTCCGAGGGCCTCGCGCTCACGAGCGCGTCCGAGTCATCGTGCAGTCGACTGGAGACTGGGGAGCCGATCAAGACAGCCTGATGCGCGGTTACGGCGCGCAAGTCAAACACACCTTCTCGAAGTTCAACATGCGCGTGGTGGAAGTGCCCGCCAACGCCGCCGAAGGCATAGCCTCGCACAGCGAGATCGACTACGTCTCCTTAGACAGAGAAGTCAGAGCATCAGGGCACATTTCTATTGCTTCCGGCGCTGACAGCGCGCGCAGCTCCGGCGGCGGCGACGGCACCGGAATTGGTATCGCCATTCTGGATTCCGGTCTTGATCCCACGCACAAGCTGTTGATGAACGGGAACCAGAAAACTTCCCGCATCACATTTAGCAAAGACTTCACGGGCGAGCGGCGCACGGACGACCCTTATGGGCACGGCACGCACGTCGCAGGACTAGCTGCGGGCGCGGGGTCACTCTATCGCAGTGGCTACAATGGTATCGCCCCGAACGCTTCTCTGATCAACCTGCGCGTCCTCAACTCACAAGGTGCGGGTTCAACTTCCGCCGTATTGAGTGCGCTGGATTGGGTTATTACTAACGGCGCGACCTACAAAGTCAAAGTAGTGAACATGAGCCTCGGCGCGCCGGCCATCGGTTCCTACAAGAACGACCCGCTTTGCCAGGCAGTGCGCCGCGTGGTCGATAAAGGCATCGTTGTCATCGCCGCCGCAGGTAACAATGGTAAAGGCGCGAACGGGCAGAAAGTCTACGGACAAATTCACTCGCCGGGCAATGAGCCTTCAGCGATCACGGTTGGCGCGGCGAACTCCTACGGGACGAACAGCCGCGCGGACGACACGGTCGCCACCTACAGCTCGCGCGGTCCGACCCGCAGCTACTGGTCCGACATAGGAGGCACGAAGCACTATGACAACTTAATCAAACCTGATCTTGTGGCTTTGGGGAACAAGCTTGTATCGTCGGCATCTGGAAACAGCAGCATCCTCGCACAGAACCCCACACTCGACTCTAGAATGAGCACCAATGTGTCAGAGCGCATGATGTACCTGAACGGTACCTCGATGGCCGCGCCCGTGGTTGCCGGTGCTGCGGCGATGATGTTGCAGGCCAATCCGAAGCTGACGCCGAACATGGTCAAGGCTCTGTTGATGTACACAGCGCAGCAGCTCAAAGGCTTCAACACGTTCGAGCAAGGCGCGGGCGCACTGAACATCGACGGTGCCGTGAAGCTGGCTAAACTTGTGCGTACTGATCTGACCTGGTCAACGACGCCTTTGGGCACGCAGCTACTGACGACCACAACGGCCCCCTCCCCCTATTCGACAATCGACAATTACAAGTTCCAGTGGGGACAGGGGCTGATCATGGACCAGACTTACGCAACGGGCGTAAACCTGATCATGAAGTTCCAGAAAATCTACGGCACTGGTGTGTTGATAAGTGACGGCACTACGGAGAGCAACGGCGTACTCATCTCTGACGGCGTCTTGGTGTCAGACGGCGTGCTGATAAGCGACAGCATCTTGACGAGCAACGGCATTACGATGAGCGAAGGCTCCTTCTTCTGTAGCACGGGTGTTTTGCTGAGCGACGGAGTGCTCTTGAGCGACGGGGTACTGTTGAGCGACGGAGTGCTCTTGAGTGATGGGGTCCTGATAAGCGACGGCGTGTTGGTGGGCGATTGGAGCTCTACGGCGCGTTCGGCGATGATCAACGGCGACGATACTCCTTACATGCGGTAAGGCATCTGACGCAAAAAGGATAACATCATGTCGCTGAACCTACTACAACACAATGTAATGGAAGTGTCGCCATACCTTCCGGAGCCGGAAGTCACCGTCACCGTGGCGCAGTTCACCGAGGCGGAGCGCGCCGAAGTCATTGCTTTCATCGCCGAGCGCCCAATCCATACCATCATAATGGCGGGTCTGATCCGCGATAACGGGATAGTCAGCGAGCATAACCGCGGCACCTTCTGGGGCTGCCGCAACTCGGAAGGCCGGCTCGAAGGCGTCGCCCTGATCGGCCACGTCACGCTTGTCGAGGCGCGCACCCGCCGCGCCGTGCGTGAGTTAGCCCTCGTCGCGCAGGTCAGCTCGCGTAAGCACATGATCCTGGGCGAGCGAGAGCAGATCGAGGAGTTCTGGAATTCTTACGCAGATGAAGGTCAGCCGATGAGGCGCGCCTGCCGCGAGCAGTTGTTCGAGTTGCGCAACGCGGTGGAGGTAACCAGAGAGATCGGGGGGCTGCGCCTAGCCACCTCGGCCGACATAGAACTCATCGCGCCGGTGCACGCCGCGATGGCCGAGGAAGAAAGCGGCATCAACCCTCTCAGCACGGACCCGGAAGGTTTCATCGCGAGATGCCTGCGCCGCATCGAGGCGGGGCGTGTGTGGGTGTTCATTGAGGGCGGGAGGTTGCTCTTCAAGGCCGACGTGCAGGCCGACACGCCCGACGTGGTCTACCTCGAGGGCGTGTGGGTCGCCCCCTCGGAGCGTAGCACCGGCTTCGGCAGGCGCTGCCTGACGCAACTGTGCCGGGACCTGCTAACGAGGACGAAGGCCGTATGCGTGCTCGTGAACGAGGAGAACGAGCGGGCGCACGCCTTCTACCGCATGTGCGGCTTCAGGCGCGCGGGCGTTTTCGACACCATCTTCCTCCTGCGCGACTGATCTCAGAAAGTAGCCTCAGCAATAACAGCAAAAGACCCGGCCTATTAACCGGGTCTTTTGCTGTTATTTAATGAGAAAAAATAACTGAAGCATCCTGTAGCAATAGATCACTCACATTCAGCTTCCGGGGTAAAGCAACAAACTGTGCCGCCGAATAAATTCAGTATGGCTCCTGCAATTGGTTGGGTTAACTTCGCAAGGAATAAAGTGAAGCCTCATCACGTTAATTAACGACCGGTCTCATAGGAAGAGAGCGGTTGTAATTCGAGGCCGAACGCCTGTGGGTTTTCGCCGACGATGGCGGCGGCGAAGAAGCGCGGCACGTAATGGACATTCTCCTTTTGAAAGGTCGTATCCAGCCTCGCTCGCTCTGCCGTAAGAGCACAGATGCTGCACAGTTTATTTCCTTCATTAAGGATCAGGGCGAGATCACGCTCGACCGCGCTTTCGCCGCGATTGTATGCGAGCAGTGCGAGAGCTTCCTTCATCCTGTCTTCTTTGAACCGTTTGAGATTCAGCTCGATATAGCGCGCCGCTGCATCCGCAGACTTTTCAATGTCTGTCAATTCCTGCGCGCTGAGGCCGAAGCGCTGCCCGGTTTTGGGCAGAAATTGGTACATGCCTACAGAGCCCATGGAGTTGGGCGTCTCGATATTGACGTACTCGGATTCGATTGCGGGAATGTAAAGGCCGATGAGCGGCGAGACGTTGTGTGCCTTGAATGCGTTGATCAGTTGGGGCGCAACTGTCTTCCCGCGCTCGAACACGAAACGCGCGTCGCCATGTCCCAAACGGTCGCCGCCGTTATTATTGATGCGCTGCGCGTAACGATCAACGAACCTTTGAATCCCGGCTACAAATTCCGGCGTAAATTCATAATCAGTTCCGGACATCTGTCGAGCGATGCGCCGCGCCCTCTCGGCGACGAAGGCCGCCCGCTCGGAAGGGTTCATCTGTTGATAAGTCTGGGCGGGGGCGGTCGTCGTCTGCTGTGCGCGTATCGTCCGCACGCTCATTGTCAAAGCAATTATCGCGACCAAAGTTAAGAACAGCGTTTTCTGTAATTTCATCTGTCATACCTCACATATTTCGATTTTGTTTACAAGATGGCCTTTGCAAGACAGCACCTCTCACTTTAATAAGCGAGAAAGTGATGCAAAAGTGTTCACCGGATTAAAAGAAATTTTCGCTTCTCCACAGGAATTTTTTTTGAGTCCTTCGGTAGGGCTGAGCGTAAAAAAAAGATGATAGAATCTCACGCCGGCATTTGCTTTAACGAATTTTATGGAAGGGGTAGGGTGATAACGCTTTCGTCGCAGAATCTGACTGAGCTGCTGCATGAATGGCAGCAGGGAGACAAATCCGCGCTCGATAAGCTGACTCCTCTGGTTTACGATGAGCTGCGCCGCATCGCGCATCGTTATGTGCAACGAGAGCGCGATGGTCATACGCTCGAAACCACTGCGCTTGTCAACGAGGCGTACATACGACTGATGGGCCAGCGTAAAATCGCATGGCAAAATCGCGCGCACTTCTTCGCCGTCATCGCACAGGTGATGAGGCACATCCTGATAGACCATGCGCGACGGCGTCATAACATTAAACGCGGCGGACTGGCGCAACAGGTCTCGCTCGACGATGCCTCGTTGATGACGCGCGAGCGCGCCGCCGAACTGGTCGCGCTGGACGAAGCTCTCAATGAGCTGGCGAAACTCGATCCGCGCAAAAGCCGCGTCGTCGAGCTGCGTTACTTTGGCGGGTTGAGTCTCGAAGAGACGGCAGACGTTCTGGATGTTTCAATGATGACCGTGCGTCGCGACTGGCGCGCGGCCAAAGCGTGGCTCTTTAAAGCAGTGACGAGTGTAAAGTAACAGGCTCCGGGGCCTGGTTCTTTCTCGTCACTCGCGAGTTTTCTTATGACTCCTGAGCGATGGCAAGAGGTTGAAGATGTCTTGCAGGCGGCGCTCGACCGCCCGCCGCAGGAGCGCGCCTCGTTTCTGGAAGAAGCGTGCATGGGCGATGACGAATTGAAAATTGAAGCGACGGCGCTCGTTCGCGCTTACGACGAAGCGGGCGACTTTATTGAGCAAGCGGCCATCGCAGAGGACGCGCGCGTCATAGTCGGCGACACTGTTACGGGGCGCGTCGTCGGCCCGTACAGGATAACGGAGCGTCTCGGCGCGGGCGGGATGGGCGAAGTTTATCTCGCGCAGGATACGCGGCTCGGTCGTCTCGTCGCTTTAAAGATGTTACCCGCTTACTTCGTCTTCGACGATGCGCGCCTGCATCGCTTTCAAAGAGAGGCGCGCGCCGCTTCAGCGTTGAATCATCCGAATATCCTCACGATTCATGAGGTCGGAGAGGCGGAAGAAACTCATTTTATCGCCACGGAATTTATTGACGGGCAGACCATTCGCCAGCTTATTGCGAAGAAGGATTTGTCGGTCGAAGAGATTCTGGATATCGCTATGCAGACGGCTTCGGCTCTCGCCGCGGCGCACGCGGCGGGGATCGTGCATCGCGACATCAAGCCGGAGAATATCATGCGCCGCACCGACCGTCTCGTGAAAATTCTGGACTTCGGGATCGCCAAGCTCGTAGAGCAACCGGCACCTGAAGCGTCAAACCAGTCTTCGACAATCATCGAAGCCCAAACGGACGCGGGCATAATCCTGGGAACCGTGGCTTATATGTCGCCGGAACAGGCGCGCGGGGCTCAGGTGGACGCGCGCACGGATATCTGGTCTTTGGGTGTGCTGGTTTATGAAATGATCGCTGGCCGCACGCCGTTCGCGGGCGCAACACGTATGGATACGCTGGTCAGCATTCTTGAGCGCGAGCCTGCCTCCCTCTTTCCATCTCTAAAGGGTGCGCCACGGGAGCTACAGCAGTTACAGGATGTCGTGCGAAAAGCGCTGCGCAAGGAAAGAAGCGAACGCTACCAGACGGCAACAGAGATACTCGCGGACTTGAAAAACGTCAGGCGCACGCTCGACCTCCCGGTAATTCTCGAAGGACAATCTACACCGGAGTCGCTGCGCGCTCTGCGCGAGGCTCGACGTTTTAGCGAGGAGCCTCAAACCTCCACGCCCAGCACATCGGCTTCCGTCGCGCCTACTGCATCCTACACGAGTGAGGGCGCGCAACCGCCGGCACATAGAACGAAGCCTAGTCATTTATTAGTAATGTTGATCGCCGCCGGGTTGTTGACAGCTTTATTGGCCGGGGCGTTTCTTATCAGGCGTCCGGTGGCGCTTCGGGGTGCGAATTTGACGGGCACGCCGGACACGGTAACTGCAAGGGCCGGGAAACTTTATGCGCGGATGAACGAAGCTGAACAACTGGCTTTTATTGAGGAACAGGAACAACGCATCTCTGCGATGATGGGGGATCATCCCGTCAAGCTCGACGAAGAAGCACTGCGCGCCATCAAGCGGCGCGTTGATCGTTACGCGGGGCGCGTGGGCGGCACGTCTGAAGAGTTTGGCCGGGACGATTTGCGCGTTACTTACGCGCGCGCAGCGCCCTTTGTTCCGCTGATCGCGCGCTCCTTTGCCGCGCGCAAAGTTCCCGTCATCATTGGTATTTATCTGCCGATGATCGAGGCGGAATATAGAACCTGTCTTGAGAATAGTATCGGCGCGAAGGGCCTGTTTCAATTTCTGCCGAAGACCGCCATGCAATACGGCGTCGCGCCGGAAGAGATGTGCGACGTGGAGAAGATGACGCCTGCCGCCGCGCATTACATCGCGGATCGGATGGCCGAACTCGGAGACGATTCGCAGAGCATGACGCTCGTGCTGCTCAGTTACAACCGTGGGCCTGAATGGGTGCGAAACGCCTTGCGCCAGTTGAGAGACACCGACAACTATGAAAGAAATTTTTGGACGCTTTTTGCCCATCGCGACCACCTCGATGATCTCTTCAGAAGAGAGAACGCGTGGTACGTGCCGAATTTCTTTGCCGCCGCCATCGTCGGTGAAAATCCGCAGAGCTTTGAGCTGCAAATGCCACCGCTCTCAACCCTGACGGGGACGACGACCGCGAGCGCGCCCGCCAAACCTTAAAGGGCTAGTTAAATATCACGATCCGCGTGACGTAGTAGCCCAATTAGGAGGCTTTGTCGCTCAACGGTTGAACCTTTGCACCCTTGATCAAAAGCCAGAAGATGGTCGGAAGTATACTGAGAGCACTAAGCGTCATCGCTAATTGGGTGAATGCCGCAGGATAAAATTGCGGGATCAGGAATTTATCAAGGATATTGATCGCGAAGCCAACACTCGCGATCATCAACAAAATGCCGAAAATTTTCGGGAGGAACCTGGATCTGATGATAAGCAATCCGAATGAAAAATAATAAGGCCCCCAAAATATTTCAAGAAGTCCCTGTCCAGAGCTATTGGCCAGCCTAATGAAAGTCATTGCTAGGGCATTAAGTTGTTCGGGAGTGAATGCTTTCAAGTAATCAGCCTGGCTCAAAACTAACAAGGCTCCGAAATTGTTAAATGAATTAACGACCGCTATGGCGACAGTCATTAGGGCCGACGCCAACAATACTGTTGCCACCCGTTTATTAACTTCCTTAAACAAGTGGAACAGAGTCAATCCGAGAAAGAACAAGAACACCTGTGAGAAAAGATTACTGACGATCGCGGCTCGGAATAAAAACTCGGAAGCCACAATATTACCGGCAGTCGCGGCGGCATCTCCGGATACGAGCACGTTAGACCTAACATAGATCAGGCCGAAGCCTCCAGTAAGTGCGGACAAAAACCAAAGTACACCTGAGAGTCTTGCAGTATTTTTGGTTGAATTCATATCTTCTCTCCATCTACTCATTACTGTCGCCTGAGGTATGGCCCTTTGCTTTACATGGAGCAGGCCGAACCAGAAGATGCATCTCACGGCGCACACAAATTATCCCGGCAAGTGCTGATGAGGAAGAGAATGGTTCAGAAGGCTCAGAGCATTAATTGAGCTGGCGCTCTGAGAGTCTCATGAGTGGTCGTTGATTAAACTCGTGACCTCGCCTGGCCCTATTCGTCAACCTTTAGCGTTGGCGGCGAGGCGAGGCAAAAGCTCTTGTTGGATTCCAACCGGCGTTAGTGCCTAGCGGCTCGCCTTGATGTCGTATGCCCACAATGTCCCTAGATCGCGAATGTAAAGTCTCCCGTCAGCAATGACCGGATACGCAAACGCCGCCTCCCCAAACTGCCCCACTTGAGCATGCTTCGGCTGAACCGGCGGAGTAAATCGGCCCTTTTCGCGATAGCCTTCAGGTGTCGCCTCCACCAACGCGAAATCTCCATTCACGTTGTGAAGGTATAAATGCCCGTCGGCGTAGGCTACCGACGCCCAGCCGAAACTCTCGGCCTTCCATTTCACCTTCCCCGTAGTAAACTCAACCGCGACCAACTTCTGCCCTACTTCCGTGCCGTAAAGATAATCGCCAACCAGCACCGCTCCACCGATGCCGTTGGGAAGGCCGCGCTCGAAATAGACCTGCTCCGCGGCGACTCCGCCGCCGTCCGGCTTTAAACGGACGAGTCCGCCTCCGACGCCAAGGGCTCCGCCGTACACCTGCCCGTCACGGCCGACCGGCGTGAAATACTGCGCCGGACCCTTGGCCGCCTCCTTGTAGCGCCAGAGGAATTGGCCGGTCTTCGCATCAACTCCGACTATGCCCTTGCTCAGTAGCTGCACGTATTGTTTGCGGCCGCCCCCTTGAACGACAATCGCCGACGCATAACCGGCGGGGTCGCCACCGGGAATCGCCGATTTCCAGACCAGCGCGCCCGTCTTTTTGTTAAGCGCCACCATCGTAGCCTCTGCGCCGCCGGGGGTTACGACCACCATGTCGCCATCCACAAGCGGAGACTCTGCATAGGCCCATTCGCCCGGCTGGCCGCCGAACTCTTTACGGATATTCTTCTGCCATCGAATCTTGCCGCTTTTGGCTTCGAGGCAGGCGAGATCACCGTCCGAGCCCAGCGCGTAGATAAAATTTCCGTCAACGGTCGGAGTGGATCTGGCCTTCGGGTAAGGCGGATTTTGATTCGGATTGCCGACGTTGCCGACGCGCGTTGTCCAGATAGGTTTTCCATCCTGCGTTGATAGAGCCTGAACAAACTCATTCTCCATGCCACGGTTGCTCATCAGGTAGATCCGCTTTCCGACAACCGCCGGCGTTGAATAGCCGTCTCCTATGTCGTTCACCTGCCAGAGCAGTTTCGGCCCCCCCGCAGGCCATTGTTTAAGGAGGCCGCGCTCCTGCGATATCCCGTCACGTTCAGGGCCTCGCCATTGGGGCCAGTCGGAAGTCGAAGCCGCCATGTTTGCAGACTCCGTAACGAACACGGCTGAGATGCATAAACATAGCGCTGCAATGATAGTTAGCAATCGTGACTTCACTGTCTTCTCCTTCTGACTGTGGGAATTGTTTCCGGGTATTGCCGCTCATCATTGATACGATCAGTTTCACGAGATGTTCCGTCACACTGGGCTCGATCCCTTCGGTGTCATCCTTCTCGATGCGAACTACATCGGCGACGATTCTCCCATCTTTACTTTTCACGCAGTAACGACGTGATAGATGAAGTCAGCTATATTTATTCCCTCGCCAGATATGAAAGGTAGCCATCAAGAGCGTATCCACGATCCATCATCTGAGATGATGACGCATGCCGCGCTTGATAATTGACATCACAAAAATCACGCAATCAACATAGATAAGTTCTCCTTTAACGCAACATCGCCCTACTTGGTTTGACGAGGCCCTGCCGCTAAAGAACTCAAGAGGTTTCTTGATGAGCCGATCCATACGCACTTTCGCCGGCACAAAAATCAGCCTTGATATTATTGTGCTCTGGCTCTTTCTGAACGTCGCTTGCCTGCTGATTTTCTGGACGGGCGGGAGTGCCGCGATGGTGGGAAAAAAGCTTCTGAAACTTTCGCTTGTAATCTATCATCGGATTTCTCTGCTGAGAAGAGTGTCTGGAATCACCTCTTGCTCGAAGAAAAATGCCGCCTGGTGAGGTAACCCTTAAGACATGGCTCGACTCCGAATTAAACCTGGCTGATAAATACGTTCAGGTGGACTCTGCAAATCCCACACGATGCGCAAATGAGAGAGTACGCGCAGCACGTAATGGGAGACATCAATCTCCCACCAGTAAAATCCCTGCCGTTCCGAGGACGGATAATAGTGATGATTGTTGTGCCAGCCTTCTCCCAGCGTAATAAGAGCCACGAACAGAGAGTTGCGACTATCGTCCTTAGTCTGAAAACGACGGCGACCGATGATATGCGCCAACGAGTTGACTGTAAAAGTCCCGTGGTAAAGCAGGACTGTGCTGACGAAGAAGCCCCAGACCAGCAACTGAAATCCCGAAGTCCCCAGCTCCGGGAAAAAAATATTGATCGCTGTTCCCAGAAACCAGCAGGCGACCGCCAGGGCCACGGGAGGCAACACGTAGAACCTGTTAAGAAAACGCAGCTCAGGATACTTGGCAAGGTCTGGAACAAGTTTAAAGTTAGTTTTTTTGTTCTGAGGGGCGAGTATCCATCCCATATGTGACCACCAGAAGCCGTGTATGCCGGGTGAATGCACATCATCCTCCGTATCGGAATACTTATGGTGGTTGCGGTGATGAGCGGCCCACCACAGCGGCCCCTGCTGCGCCGCAGATGTTCCGACAAAGGCCAGCACAAACTGGAAAAAGCGGCTCGTCTTGAATGTGCGATGGGAAAAGTAACGATGGTATCCGGCTGTGATGCCAACCATTCGGACTACATAGAAGGCTAAACAAGTGAAGATCGCTATCCAGCTAACTCCCGCCCACAAGACCAGCAGACAGGCGACATGCATAAGCAGAAATCCAGGCGAGCCAAGCAGGTCTATTTTTTTATCCATAATGATTCTTGATAATTCACGAAGGAAGAAAGCGAAAATCCCGATCAGTGGAAATTATTCAATGAGGTATCACGCCTATAAAAAAGGGAGCGCCTCTTATCGCATTGCCAGGGGGAACGAGGACTCTATGATTAGAGCACAAGTATTGTCAAGGAGCTATTTAAGAGTTAAAAAGCATTCTCCGGATTGTAGGGAGCGCTCTCATGAGCGGGAGGCATTGACGCGATGAGTTTTAAAAACGATTTCATTCGGGAAAAGCTTTTCCTGCTAGGCTTCGCCTCTATCTTCATCGGCGTGATGATCTTCTTCGGACTAACGCCGAGAGGCATGAAGGCAAACGCCGTGGGCGAGGCTGCTATAGGCGCAGCCGTCCTGATCGGCATCGGCCTCATCCTGCTTGGGGTAGATCGTTACTTGAACAGGTGAGCCATCTTCACACTTGAAAACCCTGGCAGGAAAACGGCGAGGCCAAAAGCGGCGCGCGAGAGAATAGAAGGCGCAGGTATGTGGTTTGCTGCGCCTTCATTTTTGGAATGTGTTTTTGGAATGCGTGAACAGGAGAGCGATTTTAACGCCAGTCGGGCGGCTCCGCCGGCGGGACATAAGCTTCCTGCAATTGATTCGAGGGTCTCTCTTTGAGCCAGCGCGAGTCTGAAGTGTTCATAATCTTGCGCCGCAGCATGTCCCTGAATAGAGTTTCTTGAGCGGGCGTTTTGAAAGTCCGCTTAGGGATGGCGGTGATCATATCTTTTCCGTAAATCAGCACAAAGAATCTCTCGTTTTCGATAACGCCGGTGTAGAGACTCCAATCGTACTTGGATTCAAGGTGTGGGGTCTTGAACCTGATCTCGTTTTCCGCGAACTCTAAAAAGAATTCGTCGTGGAATCTGGGGTCGTTGCGAAACCTCTGGCGCGGAAGGGCGAAGAAGATTGCCCAGGCGAAAGCGATCAGAACCGTGATGAGGCTCAAAAAGATGAACGGCAGGATGGCATCGTTGAGGGCGGCTAAGATCGCAACAGCCAGCGAGAAGAGCAGAAACCCGACGCCCAGACGCAGCAGTATCCTGGGCTGGCGCAAAACATAGAGGCGCGAGGCAGCCATCCATTCTTCTTCCGTATATTTGAAGTGCAGGTTAACGGCGTCGGACATCTCTCTTATTGCCTCCGGTGTAAATCCTCTTCTAAGAATTGCTGACGCTGGTGAGGCGGTCGCGTTCGTTGTTCGTCTGCTCTGTGCTGGAGAGAATGCCGCTGATGCGCATCCTGAACTCGTCGGCATTGCTCGCATTCCTGAGCGCCTCTTCGAGCGTGATCAGACCTGACTGGTAGAGATGAAAGAGCGATTGATCGAAAGTCTGCATCCCGTACTGCGTATTCCCGGCGGCGATGGCTTCGCGTATCTGCGAGGTCTTCTCTTCGTTAATGATGCAATCGCGTATGAAACCGGTGGCGACCATGATCTCGATGGCGGGCACGCGTCCCGTCCCGCGCGCGGCGCGTACCAGCCGCATCGAAACGACGGCTTTGAGAATACCCGCGAGCTGTATGCGAACGGATTTCTGTTGGTGCGCCGGGACGGACGAGACGATGCGCGTGATTGTTTCGGTCGCGTCGAGTGTGTGCAGGGTTGAGAGGACGAGGTGGCCCGTCTCGGCAGCAGCGAGAGCGGTCTCAATCGTCTCGTGGTCGCGCATCTCGCCGACGAGAATCACGTCCGGGTCCTGCCGGAGCGCGCCGCGCAGGGCTTCGGCAAACGAGCGCGTATCCACATCAACCTCGCGTTGCGAGATGAATGATCTTTTATCTCTATGAAGAAATTCGATGGGGTCTTCGATGGTCACGATATGGCCACTGCGCGTGCCATTGATGCGGTCTATCATCGCGGCGAGCGTCGTTGATTTGCCGGAGCCGGTCGCGCCCGTCACCAGTATCAGGCCGCGCCGCTCGTCCATAATTCTTTCGATGACGGGCGGCAATCCCAGCTCGCTGCTGGTACGCACCTGATCTGGAATGACGCGCAGAACGATACTGACCGTGCCGCGCTGCTGAAAAACGTTGGCGCGAAACCGCCCGACGCCCTGCAATCCATAAGCGATGTCGGCTTCGTTGACCTCTTTGAAGCGCTGCTTCTGGCGATTTGACATCATCGAGAACGCCATGTCGAGCGTATCTTCCTGTGTCAGGCGCGTGGAATCAACGACGGGGCGAAGCTCGCCGCCGAGACGCATAAAGGGGAAGGAACCGGCCTTGATATGAAGGTCGGATGCGCCGTGGGCGGTGACGTTTCTCAACAGATCATCAATCTTGACTGGCATAGGGGATGCTCAAAACCTTTCGGCGAAGAATGAGGAAGATCGAAATAAGAGGGGCGCTGGCTTCTGAATTGAAGAGTTATGGTGCGCTTCAGGATGGGAAGACGCTACTGTCTGAGGCTGAGACTCGCGGGCTTTTTGCGCGCCACCGGAAAATTAAAGCCCGGAAACGCTCAACCTGCATCATAGCCCGTGTGGACAGTGCGCGTCAACGATTTATAAAAAAAGCCGTGGCGGAAGCAGAAAGGGAAGCGAGGAAGAATCAATCTTCCTCGCTTCCCTTTTGCTTCTTTCCGGGTTGGATTTGAGTTTAATCGGTCGCCGCGGCGCGATAAGTAACGACAGGCTCATCGCTCGCCGCGTTTGAAGCGCCCGGCTCTGTGATTGGCGACTTACTATGGCCGTTTTTGCTGGGTTGCACCTCCAGCTCTTCTTTTGCGTTGACGTAGGTGAGCCATGGCCCCGGGGCGTCGTGCTCGCCGGAGGTAATCTCGAAGAACAGCTTCTGAATGCGCGCGGTGATCTCGCCGCGCTTGCCTGTGCCGACTGTGATCCGGTCAACCGAGCGAATGGGCGTTACCTCGGCAGCCGTGCCCGTGAAGAAAAGCTCGTCGGCGACGTAGAGCGCGGCGCGTTGAATGCCGCTCTCGGCCACCGGAATGCCAAGCTCGCGGCAAATCTGTATGACGCTGTCGCGCGTGATGCCGGGCAGTATTGAAGAAGAGAGCGGCGGCGTAATGACACGGCCTTCGTGAACGAGAAAGATATTTTCGCCGGAGCCTTCGGAGACGAACCCGCGATCATCGAGCGCGATGCCCTCTGCGAAGCCGTTAAGAAGCGCCTCCATTTTGATCAATTGCGAATTCATATAATTAGCGCCGCTTTTAGCCATCGCGGGCATAGAGTTCGGCGTCAGACGATTCCAGGTCGAGACCTGCACGTCCACGCCCTGCTCAAGCGCTTCATCGCCCAGATATTTCCCCCAGTCCCACGCGCCGATATAAGCGGCCAGAGGATTGGGAAACGGGTTGACGCCAAACGCCGGATGCTCTTCGTCGAGGCTGCGAAAGATGATCGGGCGCAGGTAGCATTGTTCGAGCCCACTGCGGCGTACCAGCTCGACCGATGCTGCCACGAACTCATCACGCGTCCATTGATGATCCATGCGATAAATCTTGGCCGAATTCATAAGCCGCTGCATGTGCTCGACAAGACGAAAGACGGCAGGGCCACGTTTGGTCTTGTAACAGCGTATGCCCTCGAAGACGCTTGAGCCGTAGTGCAGAACATGCGACATGACGTGAACGCGCGCATCACTCCACTTGATAAACTCGCCGTTATGCCAGACTTCCGAGGCGATACGCGGCGTGGGCACATCTTTCATTTTGCCGTCTTTGGGAAACATTATTCTGTTCTCCTTTAAACCTTATTTTGAGGAAGGGCGCAGCGGCGGTTATCTACAACTCTCCGGCTCACGTCTTATAAAACGATCAATATAAAAGCGTTCCCACTATCGCCCATGCTCACGGCTGAATCGGATAAGGCACAATAGCGTAAAGGCGCTCTCCTTTGCAAGGCACGCTTGATTCCGGCTGCTATGGGAGCGTACCATCAACACGTTCCGGCATCTCTATTACAAAAAGACAGCCTTTGAATTTCTGGTTCTCCGAGATGAAGCCGCGTATGAAGATGCCAGCGTCTATCCTGCTTCCGGCGGCTATCCTGGCCGTCTCCGTTCTCTTTAATAATTGTCGCATGCTTGAAAAATCTGAAACTCCAACGACCAACAACGCGCCCGGCAAGAACGCCACCGATCCGCTCTCGATTCACCGGCGTGCCATCGCCATAGACATGCACGCCGATACCACGCAACGCCTCGTTGATGAACGGCTGGACATAGAGGGCCGTCTCACGGATGGTCATCTCGACACCGTGCGGATGAAGGAAGGCGGCCTCGATGCGCAGTTCTTTTCCATCTGGGTCGAGCCGCAGCTTTACGGCGACGGCGGCGCGCGCGCCATCAAGCGCGCGGACGATCAGATCGAAGCTGTGCGCGCGCTCGCCGAAAAACATCCTCAGACGTGGGAGCTTGCCACGACCGCCGCCGACATTCGCCGCATCTCCAATGATGGAAAACTGGCGGCGCTGATGGGTCTCGAAGGCGGCTACGCGATTGATGAGCGTTTGGAAAACGTCGAGCGTTATTACAAAGCGGGCGTGCGTTATATGTCGCCCGCGTGGAGCGTCTCAACCAGTTGGGCCGGTTCGAGCGGAGACGAGGTGGGGCGCACGCGCGGCCTCAACGATTTTGGCCGCCAGGTCATCACTGAGATGAATCGTCTCGGCATCATGGTTGACGTGTCGCACGTCTCGGACAAGACCTTCTGGGATATCATCAACACTTCCTCGAAACCTGTCATCGCGACGCATTCCAATGCGCGCGCCATCGCCAATGTCGCCCGCAATCTGGACGACGAGATGATACGCGCTCTCGCTCGAAAGGGCGGTGTCTGCTGCGTCGTCTTTTATCCGGAATTCCTTGAGCCCGGCTGGAGCGAAAAAAGGAAGCGCGTTGACGCGGAGATCGCGCCCCTGGTCAAGCGCGCCAGCGAGCAGGAGACGCGCTCGGCCGGCTTGAAAAAGGCCGCGCGTGATCGAGTGCGCCTCATTGAATACGCGCGCCGTTTGCCTGCCGTAAAGGTCGCGCGCATCGTTGATCACATAGATCATATCGTCAAGCTCGCTGGCATTGATGCGGTCGGCATCGGCTCTGACTTCGACGGCATACAGGCCGTGCCGCAAGACCTCTCCTCGGTCGCAGAACTCCCGAACCTGACACAGGAACTTCTGCGGCGCGGCTACACGGAAGCGGACATAAACAAAATCCTCGGCGGCAACATCCTGCGCGTGATGGAAGAAGTAGAGAAGGGAACGGGGCGTTAATGAAGGGAACGTTTGAGAAGGAAAGCCGGGATACGAGCGTTGAGAGGATGAAGCCGTCTGCTGCGGGCGCGACACTGAGCGCCGCTCGCGTACACACAGACCGTAACACTGTGCCGCGTATAGGTCTTCACGTCCCAATCGCTGGCGGCTTACACAATGCGCTCCTCAAAGCTCAACTCCTCGGCTGCGAGACGGTTCAAATCTTTTCCCGCAACCCGCGCGGGTGGCGTGCAAAGGAACTCACAGACGAAGAGGTCGAGCGCTTTCGCGCCGCGCGAGCAGAGACCGGTATCTCGCCCGTTGTCATCCATTGCAACTACCTGGTCAATCTCTCTTCCGCCAACGCCGACATACTCGAAAAATCGCGCGCCTCTTTTCGCGAAGAGGTTGAGCGCTCTCTGGCTCTCGGCGCTGATTATCTGGTTTTGCATCCGGGCAGTGCAAAGGGCTCTTGTGAAGAGGATGCCTTGCGCGTCTGCGCCGAGAGCTTACAGATCGCCTGTGACGGTCTTGACCTCGGAGACTTTCGTATCCTTTTGGAGAACACGGCGGGGCAGGGCGAATGCATCGGTCATCGCTTCGAGCACCTGCGCGAGATTATCCGTGCGTGCCCTGATCTAAACCTGGGCGTTTGCTTCGACACGGCGCATGCCTTTACCGCCGGATACGACCTGCGCGAGGAGGACGGTTTGACGGCGACGATTGACGCGCTTGAGAGAAACGTCGGCGCAGATAACGTGCGCGCCATCCATTTTAACGATTCAAAGGCCGACTATAACTCGCGCGTTGATCGTCACTGGCACATCGGAGAGGGCCGTATCGGCGCAGATGCTCTCGCGCGCATCGCGCGTCACAAGCGCCTGGCCCACGCTGCTTTCCTGCTCGAAACCCCGCAGGATGAAGTGGGCGACGACGCGCGCAACCTTGCCATATTAAGGGGTTTTGTTGAAACTATGAGCTAATGAGAAATCCGTTTATGAGTACAATTATTTAAAATCTCCAAGCACATTAGGAGAAGAATTATGTTGACTCGACTAAAAGTTTCTGGTTTTAAAAATCTTGTTGATGTTGATGTCCGGTTTGGACCATTCACCTGTGTGGCTGGGGCTAACGCAGTGGGTAAATCAAATCTCTTTGATGCTATCAAATTTTTAAGCGCCCTTGCCGACCGTCCGTTAGTTGATGCTGCTTTATCTGTTAGGGACGAAGGGGGGCGGACGGCTGATGTCCAGAGCTTATTTCATTGTATTGGCGACAAATATGATGATGAAATGTCTTTTGAAGCAGAAATGATTGTTCCACGGGAGGGAGTTGATGATCTAGGTCAAAAAGCAAAGGCCAGCACTACCTTTCTACGTTATGCCGTTACACTAGCCTACCGTAAGGACGATAACTTTCAATCATTAGGAAAACTTGAGCTTATTAAGGAAGAGCTTGCTTATATCAAGCGGGGGGATGCTCGTAAGCAATTACTCTTTCTTCATAGACCTATATGGCGCAATTCTGCGGTGGCGGGTAGGCGCTACGGCCCATTATATATTTCAACAGAGGATGAAGGGGCAAACCGCGTCATCAAATTGCACCAAGATGGAGGTAGCAGTGGTAGGCCATTAACCCGTTCGGCAGCTAACCTTCCTAGAACTGTTTTGTCTGCGACAAACGCTGCTGAGAGCCCAACAGCACTGCTGGCGCGGAAAGAAATGCAATCATGGCGGTTACTTCAACTTGAACCTTCGTCACTACGTAAACCGGACGAATTTATATCTCCGACAACACTGGAAACCGATGGGTCTCACTTAGCTGCAACACTATATCATTTGGCTCTAACTAATGAGAGACATAAAAACAATGGCAATCCTAATAGTGAAACAATGACGCAGATTTATGGTCAGATAGCCAGTCGCTTATCTGAGCTCATTGACGATGTATATGAAATAAAAATTGACCGAGACGAACGACGTCAGCTACTAACTTTACTAGTAACAGGTCGTGATGGCACTTCCCACCCAGCCAGAGCACTTTCGGACGGGACGCTCCGTTTTCTAGCGCTAGCGGTTCTTGAACGCGACCCTGAGGCCAGAGGTCTCATCTGTTTGGAAGAACCTGAAAACGGTATCCATCCAAATCGCATTCCGGCAATGCTTATACTTCTTCAGGATATTGCGACCGATGTTAATGAAGCAGTTGGTCCCGAGAATCCCCTTAGACAAGTAATAATCAATACACACTCTCCATCTGTAGTTGCCCAGGTTCCTGAAGATAGTCTGTTGGTAGCAGAGTTAAAAGAAACAGTGCATTCAGGGCGACGATTTAAGCGCGTTAATTTCAGTCCATTACCAGGCACTTGGAGAGAAAAAGCCCCTGAAAAGATAAGCCCTGTTCCAAAAGGTAAGCTAATGGCATATCTAAATCCGGTTATGCCTAACGGAGCAGAAAGTGATCTTGATGATGAGCCTGAGTATACCTCAGAGAGACAACGGATAAAGATGCGTCGTGTAGTAGATAGACCAGATCTTCAACCTTTGCTCCCCTATCCACCAAATAAAGGTGAGCAGAAATGAGTGGGCTTCGCTATACGTTGGTCTCGGATGGTAGAGCAGATAGAGCTTTAATGCCTCACCTCACTTGGTTGTTACGGGAACACGGGGTCGAGCAAGCGATTCAATCTGAATGGGCAGACCTTTGGCGTCTACCAATAAAGCCTCGTGGATTAACAGAAAAAATTATAAAAAGCGTAGAGTTGTATCCATGCGACCTTTTGTTTGTGCATCGAGATGCAGAGAGAGAGCCGCTTGAATCACGAGTAACTGAAATTCAACGTGCAGTGGAAGATGCTAGCCAGTTCATAACTGTCCCGCCCGTAGTTTGTGTTGTGCCTGTTCGTATGCAAGAAGCCTGGCTATTATTTGATGAGGCTGCAATACGAAGAGCGGCAGGGAATCAAAATGGTCAACAGCAGCTAAATTTGCCGCGGCTCAGTCGGATCGAAGGTTTACCTGATCCTAAAAGAACTCTCTGCGATTTATTGCGTGTGGCTAGTGGTCTTAGCAGTCGTCGTTTGACCCGTTTGCGGGTTCGCACATATGCAACTCAAGTCTCAGCATATATAGAAGATTTCTCTCCATTGCGTGCACTCCCTTCTTTCAATTCCTTGGAAGCTGAAATTGAACAAGTTATTAGTCATCAAGATTGGGACTCTTAATTGTCTAAGTTCAAGCGGGGAATTGAATTCGGCAACAGCAAACATAATGCACCACAGGGCATCGCGCGTCACAAGCGCCTGGCCCACGCCGCTTTCCTGCTCGAAACGCCGCAGGATGAGACGGGTGACGACGCACGCAATCTGGATGTGCTGCGTTCTTTCGTTCAAGACGGAGCGCGTGATCGAGGCCCACAGGTCGAGACTTGAGTTCCTGTTTGGTTTTATTCGACAAGCCCTTGCGGCCTGCGCTAAGATGGCGGCGAGTCTTAACCGAAAGAGAGAATTGAATTTCTCATGAAGCATTTTCACAAATCCACCAAACTCCTTCTTACATCGCCGCCCGGCAACCGCGCCTGATCGTGTGCGCGGCTGTGGGAGCGGCGCGACCTTTGACCTAAAGTTAAAAACTAAAAATATCGGTTCAGCCTGCGACCAAGCTTGAGAAAGCTTTGTGCCTGCTGGTAGTGTTTACCGTCAAGGTAAAGAAGGAAGAGTGCGAATAATGGACGAGAAATATTTCCCCGAAAAGATCGAAGAGAAGTGGCAAAAGCTGTGGGCCGAGACGGGCGCGTTCGAGGTCGAGCCCGATAATGAACGACCCGCGTTCTACTGCCTGGAGATGTTGCCTTACCCGTCAGGCTTTCTGCACATGGGCCATGTGCGCAACTATTCCATCGGAGATGCGCTCTCGTGGTACAAGCGTCTCTGTGGCTTTAACGTGCTGCATCCGATTGGCTGGGACAGCTTCGGGCAGCCCGCCGAGCAGGCCGCCATCAAGCGCGGCGTCAACCCGCGCGACTGGACGGAAGAGAACATCGCGCACATGCGCGGGCAGCTCAAGCGTCTGGGCATCAGCTACGACTGGCGGCGCGAGATCGCCGCGCATCGCCCGGAATATTACAAGTGGGATCAGTGGTTCTTCGTCAAGATGTTCGAGCGTGGCCTGGCTTACAAACGCCTTTCGCCGGTCAACTGGTGCCCAAAGGAAGAGACCGTGCTGTCGAACGAGCAATCTTCGGGGGGCGTGTGCTGGCGCTGCGGCGCTGAAGTTGAGAGAAAAGACCTTGAGCAGTGGTTCATACGCATTACGGATTACGCCGGCCAGCTTCTGGACGATATGAAGGAGATCGAAAAGGGCTGGCCTGAGCGAGTGCTCACCATGCAGCGCAACTGGATCGGCCGGAGCAATGGTGCTTTTGTGGATTTCGCCATTCAGGACACAGATCAGAAAGTGCGCGTCTTCACCACACGCATTGACACTATCTACGGCGCGAACGCCGTCGTGCTGGCCGCAGATCATCCGCTGCTCGCAGAGATTCCGGACGGCTCGGCGCTCAAGGATGATGTGACACGGTTTACGGAGCGTGTGCGCGCCGAACGAAGTAGTAGCAGCGGTCGTGCGGGCGAAGAGGAGGCGGAGAAAGAGGGCGTCAATACGGGCCTCATCGCGATCAATCCTTTCAGCGGTGAAACGGTCCCGGTGTGGGTCGCAAACTATGTGTTGATGGAATACGGAACAGGCGCAGTGATGGCCGTCCCGGCGCATGACGAACGCGATTTCGAGTTCGCGCAGAAATATACGCTGCCGATTCGACAGGTCATCGCGCCCATCACGCACAGGGAAGAGCCCGGCGGCTTTGAGCCGAGGCTCGGTGTGGATCAATCAATCGAGATGACGGCGGCCACAACAGATCACGGCGTGCTAGTCAACAGTGGTGATTGGAGTGGCAAGTTATCGGAAGACGCGATCAAAGAGATGACCGCCTTCGCCGAAGAGAAAGGGTTCGGCGAGGGAAAGATCATGTATCGCCTGCGCGACTGGGGCATCTCGCGGCAGCGTTTCTGGGGCGCACCCGTACCCATCATCTACTGCGAGGGGTGCGGAGTCGTGCCCGTCCCGGAAAAGGATTTGCCGGTTCTGCTGCCGGAGCGCGTGGAGTTGACGGGCACGGGCCAGTCGCCGCTCGCTGGGGTCGAGGAGTTCGTCAATACGACGTGCCCTAAGTGCAGCGGCCGAGCGCGGCGCGAGACCGATACCATGGATACGTTCGTTGACTCGTCATGGTATTTTTTCCGCTACTGCGATCCGGACAACAATGACGCTCCATTTGATCCGGGAAAGATCGAGTACTGGACGCCCGTAGATCAGTACATCGGCGGCATAGATCATGCGGTCATGCATCTGCTCTACACGCGTTTCTGGACCAAGATGATGCGCGACATCGGGCTCGTCTCTTTTACTGAGCCGGTCAAACGTTTGATGACGCAGGGCATGGTCACTAATCTCGTCGAAGGAACGGGCGAGTGGAAGAGAATGTCAAAGAGCCTGGGCAACGGCGTTGACCCGGACGAGATGATCGCAGCTTACGGCTCGGACGCTGTGCGACTCTTCGTGCTGTTCGCCGCGCCGCCTGAGAATGAGCTGCGCTGGCTAGAGACGGGCATAGAGGGCGCTGTGCGTTTCCTGCGGCGCGTTTACTCTATGGTCTGGCGCTGGAGCGAGCGCCTCTCAGATGCGCTGCAACGAAACGAAGAGCCGCAAAGCGTTGAGTTCACGAGCGCGGCACTTGCACTGCGTCGCAAGACTCACCAGACGATTGCGCGGATCAGTGATGATTTCGAGGAACTGCACTTTAACACGAGCGTTGCGGCCTTGATGGAACTGTCGAACGCATTGGGAGACTTCGATGCGCAGCCCACAGAGGCCAGCGCGGCGGACGTGTACGCGGTACGCGAGGCGCTCGAAGCGCTCACTGTTATGCTGACGCCGTTTGCCCCGCACATCAGCGAAGAGATGTGGCAGGGCTTAGGACACAAAAGTAGTAGTGGGGGCCTTTTGAGCGGTGATGCTCGCTGGCCCAAAGCGAACGAGGAATTGGTGCGCAAGGATGAGCTTGAGATTCCCGTGCAGGTCAACGGCAAGCTGCGCTCGCGTATCAGGGCGACGCCCGACACATCGGAAGAAGATTTGCGCGCCGCCGCGCTCGCGGATGAGAAGGTGCGCAGTTTCACAGCAGGTCGCCAGATCGTCAAGATCATCGTCGTGCCGCAACGCCTCGTCAACGTCGTCGTCAAGTAAATGAGGAACGAAGGGATGAGGGATGAAAGAGAGACTATTCAAGTTGAATGATCTCTTATTCATCCCTCATCCCTTATTCTCACGGAGCCACAGAATATGACAGAAGAAACGAAGCGCGCCCTGGTGATCTCGATTGATGGGCTCGATGCGCGCTACTTGCAGCGACGAGACGAATACGGCCTGCATATTCCGACGCTGCGGCGTTTAATCCAAGTGGGCGCATCGTCGCTCAATGTGCGCGTTGTCTATCCTTCGGTGACGTATCCGGTTCACACGACGATTGTGACGGGCGCGCTGCCTGCGCGACACGGCATCGTCGGCAACGAGTTGTTCATCCCACTGGGCGCGCCGCAGTGCGGTGAGTGGCACTGGTTCGCGCGTGACATACAGGCCGAGACGTTGTGGGATGCGGCCCACGAGCGAGGGCTTTCAACAGGCATCGTGTCGTGGCCGGTAGCGGGCGGCGCGGGCGATTACAACGTGCCGGAGATCAAAAAGATTGACGGCACGCTTCGTGAGACGCTCTCGTTGATGATCGCCAACGAGCGGCCACGCGGAATCATAGAGGAAGTGGCCGCGCGTGACCCGCAGCTTTATGCTCAGGCTAACGCGGACGAGCATGATGATATGCGCACGCGCTTCGCCGAATACATCATCACAGAGAAACGCCCCGATTTGATGTTGGTCCACCTCTTTGATCTGGATCATTTTCAACACGACTACGGGCCGTTCACACCGGAAGCATTTGCCATACTGGAAAAGTTGGACGCTTATGTCGCGCGCCTTCTTGAGGCAGCCACGCGCGCCAGTACGCTTTCCGAGACCGCCATCTTTATCGTGAGCGATCACGGCTTCGCGCCCGTCTCAAGATTGATTCATCCGGGCGTGGTGCTCCATCATGCCGGGCTCTTGAGCGTCGAAAAGGAAAGGGATGCGCCGCAGGGACGCGCGCCGGGGATGTGCGTCGCGGCAGACTGGCGCGCCCTTCCTTCGATCACGGGCGGCTCATGCGCCATCATCCTGAATGATCGTGCAGACGGCGAGACTTTTGAGAAGGCGCGCGCGGCCTTCGATAATTTGAGGAATGGCGGAGCAGCGGGCGGCGTAATCGAACGGGGCGGCGTCGCGCCGCTGCGTCTCATTGAGGCGAAAGAGGCGCAGGCGTTGGGCGCTGATCCGCGCGCCGCATTCTTTCTGGAAGCCGCTGATGGTTATGCCTTCGGCGCAAACTACGCGGGCGCGGCTGTGACCGAGAGCGTGATGCGCGGCCAGCATGGCTATCTGCCGTCGCGCTACGCGACCTCTTTCATCGCATCCGGCGCTGGCGTCAAGCGACGCGGCGATCTGGGAGAGTTGAGTATTTTAGACGTTGGCCCAACCGTCGCGCGCTCACTCGGCCTTACGCTTGGCGACGCCGACGGTCAGGCTTTGCAACTGTAAAAGCAAGAAGGAAAGATAAAGGCCGCAAGGATGAAAGGAATGCCTCAATGTGTCGAACGCTTTACTTCATCCTTATTCTTTATTGCGATTGACCACAGACCAGAAACGCGCCACCAACCGCTCGCGTTCATCCTCGTTGCGGGGCGGGCGAAAGCCTCTGCGAACCTTGATCTCCAGTCCAGGGGCAAGTTCAATCCATTCCATCGAGGCGCGCTCCGCGCGGCGAGCCGCTTCGATGGCAAACGAGGCGAGCGCGGGTGGCGGCTGTAAGGCGTGTTCGGGTGCGACGGCGTCGCGCGCTCGCACGTTTACGGCGCGCTCTCCAGTCTCCGACGCATTTCGCGCGCCGCCCTCGGAGAGCACCTCCGGCGGGAGCATACGGACGATAATCTGTTCAAGCGCCGCGATGTCCAAGGTCATCATGAATTCTCTAACCTTGATGACGGACCAATGTTCTGCGAGCAGTTTCTTGACGGCCAGCAGTCGCAGCAGATTTCCGTAGTTGAAAACGAGCGAAGTGCCGGCCTGCCCCGCCGGTTCGCCCAGCAGGTCTTCGCTCAGGTATTGACGCACGGCGCGCTCTGTGACCCCGTGCCGCGCCGTAGTAGTAGTAGTGGTGGCGCGCTCCGCATCCGCGCTGAAGCTCTCAAGAAGCGTCGCGGCGGCATTCATCAGTTCTTCGACGCCACGGAATTCCCGGCGGCGATA
>JBKKAL010000081.1:0-26391 GCA_046714695.1 Pyrinomonadaceae bacterium | reverse complement strand
GCGAGCTTAATCGCCACCCGGCTGCTGGTTACGAAATCCTCTCGCCGATCCGCCATCCTTACGCCGATATTCCCTTGATGGCGCGGCATCATCACGAACGTATAGACGGGCGCGGATATCCTGACGGCCTGACCGGCGATCAGATTCCGATTGGCACTAAAATTATTTCGCTGGCCGATTCCTTCGACGCGATGACGACCAATCGTCCGTACAAGACCCGCCGCACATTTGAAGAGGTCATCGAAGATTTTCGGCGCAACACAGGCAAGCAGTTCGACGTTGATGTCGTCATCTCATTCTGCCGTGCTCTGTTGAAGGAATTAAAAGGTGAGACGAATAACCGATCCATTATCAAGATACTGGGGAAGAATTACATCGAGCCCGAACAAATCGTGCCGCTGCTCGAAGCCTTAATCGGTGAGCTTGAATCCGGCTCTTACGCACAGGTCGCGAGCGCCGCCAGTTCTGAATCGTAAAGAGAAGTTTTTCATCTCAGTCCCGCAAGGAGTTAAAGATCGTCCAACGGACTTCTGCTCCTTGCGGGACTGATGATTATTGCAGAGTTTATCCCAGACCTTTGACCGCACACCCGTGCGACTGCACCTTCACATCACTTGGGCGGGATTCGTAAACTAAAACTACAAATCTCTATCTTCTCATCAGCGGCGACCGGCGAGCGTTCCTCGCGCGGCACTTCTCGGCCAGCGACAATGGTCGGATTTCTGCCCTTCGGCGTGAGCCAGTACATACCATTCTCATCACGGGCGAGGATGGCGTGGACGCGACTGATCTCAGGGTCGCCTTTGAGGGGAAGATCAACGGAGGTTGAGCGTGAGCCGCGCCCGATTGTTATCTCAGCCTTGTTGATGGGAACAACCGCCTGGCGCACACCCTCGCGCCAGACCTCTATGGAATAGAGTTCTTCAATGCGTGCGCGGACGATGGTTTGCTCGCCTTCGGCTGGCTCGTTTGATTCCAGAGCAGCGTTGATCTGATCGGGCGTCATGCCGGGCAGAGAGGTCTTCATCATCTGGTTGTTGTCGGAGCCCGGACGCGCCGTGACCATCGTATGCCCGGCCTCTGTCTCGTCCCAGACGGGCTGCACGCGAAACTCGCCCCTGCTCAATGTGCCGTCAACGCGCAATTCGACGGCAAAGGATTTAGTGGCGAGCTGGGTCTGACCGGCCAACTCGCGCGCGCGTTCAGACAGGACGTGAAAGAGTCCCTGCTCAAGCCCGCGCCTTTTATCTCCCTGCCAATCTTTATCATCATCATTACTGAGATAAACGATGTACTCGCGCGGAATGTAGGTCGGGCCGCCGGGGGGCGTGAACATTTCGCGTTGCATCACGGCTTCAACCTCGCGCGCCACCTTGACGAGAAACTCTTCCCAGACACGTCTGGGTTTCGATTGCTCGTCAGCGATCATCAAAGGGTCTTCAGCGCCTTCGCCGTCAATCCATCGTCGAATGGATTCAATTAAGCCCACGGTTCGTGCTTCTCCTCTCGGTTAAAAGCGATCAATTATTCTGCTCGAAATACTTTTTGGAAATCCATCCTCGATCAGCGGAGTCCGGTTCTTCCTTGTCCCGCCCATGCTTGAGAACCTGTACCTCATACCAGTTGTTCGTGTCACTGACGCTTAAGACTTGCACAACCGAGCCCTTTTCGGCAACACCAACCGGCTGGTTGTTACGGTTGGGACCGGAACGCAGGTAAACATCCGCGTTAATGATAGTGCCTTGGCGACCGATCAGGGAAGACCCGGATGAAGAGCTTGTCGAGGAAGAACCCGATGTGCCGAAGCGAGAGCGGAAGTAACGATGTGTGGCGAGAAGCATTCCGGCAAAGGCCATGATTAGCAGGATGGCGACTAGCGCCCGGAAGCTGCGACTGTCAGAGCCGAGGCGCGCCTTCTTTTCGCGGGGCTGGAGACGGCCTGAGCGTCCCAGATCAGGCATCCCTGCGATTATCTCATGGGCCTGCTGTGCGGACTTTTGCCCCACAAGCGGCGAGAACGTATGCGCTCCGGCGACGGGCACGACGATTCGCGGCCGTGGATTACCGTTTTCGCGCCCTTCAAGCTGTTTAATAACGTGCGTCGCGTTGAAGCGCGGGCGAGGCGGCGCTTTCGTCGTGAGATCACGGGTGACGTTCAATTTGCCGGTCGGCTGAGGATGACCCGCATCGAGTCCCCCCGTCGGAGGGTGAAGGGGTTTGGTTGGGGGCAGAGAAGCTTCCCATAGTTCATCCCAGAACTCTTGCACTGTTTGATAGCGATTTCGCGCCAGCGTCTGCGTCGCGCGCTCAAGCACGCGCAGCACCGCACGCGACCACGTCTCCTTGGCAATCGCTTCTGGAAACTCCGTTATCGGGCGATGAGAAAAACGTCTGGGCGTGTCGCCTGCCAGGAGCGCGTAAGTGGTCTTGGCGAGCGAGTAAATATCTGCAGCGGGCAGCAGATGCTCGCGCGGAGCATTGAGGTTTGCCGAATCGAGCGGGCCGGTCTGGACAAGCGGATTGTGTTCGGGCGCGGCATAGACGTTCGTGCCGACGCGCGTGATCGCGCCCTCGCTCGCCTCTATCTTCGCCACGCCGAAGTCGGCGATCTTTACAATTTTTTGATCTGCGGTAAGGAGAAGATTTTGCGGCTTGATGTCTCTGTGAATGACTCCACACTCGTGCGCGAATGCGAGACCGGCGCATACCTGCTCAAGATAGAATAGAGTGCGTTCGAGCGAGTAGGGGTGCTGGCGATAACGCGCCGCCATATCGCCGCCGGACAAATATTCGAGCACAAGGTAATGAAACGTCGTCCCCGAAAGATCAATAGCCGTGCCGTGGCCCAGACGGCTGATGATATTCGGATGGCGAACGCGGTCGAGGGCAACCGCTTCATTCTGAAAATTTTCGATGAGCGTCTGCTCCAGCTCCGCATCAAGCATGCCCTGAAGGAGCACGTTGAGCGCCTTGATGACGACCAACTGCGGCTCGCCATCTGTGGCGGCTGTATCGCGGGCAATGTAAATCTCCGCGTAGCTACCCCGGCCCAGGCATTCAAGGATGTCGTAACGACCATCGAGCCTGCATTGCTGTAATTTGAGTTCGCTCATCCCTCATCCGCTCGCGCTTACATTAGAGGCCGCCCGCGCGCCGTGGAGATGCCTGGATCAAAAGTTTGTTGAGAAAGCATGAGCCGCCCGGCGCAAAATCTTACCCCAACCTGCTAGGGGGAGGGCGATGGTGTCGCTGTTGCGCCTTCCTTCTTCTTCTCCACCATTTCGTTGAGGGAGATGATTGCCGGTTGCATTACCAGCAGCCTTTCCGTCTTGAGGGCTGCCGCTGCGCGAGCCAGCCGCGCATCAACTTTGAGCGGGACGCGCTCTCCGGGGTAGCGTTCATCAAGCTTCGTGGTGGCTAGTTCAAACGCGCCGATGGCTCCATCCTGATCGCCGGTGAGGAGCAGCGCGCGTCCGTACAGATAAAGAAATTCCGGGTCGGTGGAATCCTGCGGGCGCTGTATATTTTGTTTCGCCATCTCGGCGTTCATCCCGCCTGCGAGCCATTCCGAAGGAGAGCGATCAACCTCACGGCGTCTCTTTTCAAAGGTGAGGGCGGGGTCTTCTGTAACCACCTGCGCGGGAGAAGGGCTGGCGGTGGCTGGCGGTGGATTTTGCGACGCCAGCCGCTTCTGATAAAAATCCTTTCCATAATATGCGGCTGTAACTCCGGCCACAGCGCCGAGGATAAGCAGCGCCAATCCGCGAAAGATTCTGCCCGCCATACCCGGCCGTGATGTGGACTCGGCGGCAACAGCGTTCACTCTTGCCGTCTCTTCCGAGTCAGTAGTACTGGCAAGCGCCACTTCAGTACTGTCAACGTCCACCTCGTCCTTTTTAGAAGTTGGAGGCGGAAAAGCTGTGCGAGATGCTGGTTCGAGAGGCGGCATCTTTACGGGAGCAGTCTCTACGGTGTCATCCATACTTGAAGCGTTGGCATTGCCGGGAAGTGTTCGCGCCAGCGAAGGATGGGCGGCGAGCGGATCAACCGTCTTATCCAAATCATCAAGGGAGGTGTCGGTTTTTTCAGGCACGCCGACACGAACGATAACTGCCGTCAGGTTGTCCTCCGCGCCGCGCTCATAACAGCGCTTTTTCATCTCGTCGCAGACTTCATCAAGAGACATCCGGCTGGCGAGAAGCTCTCGTATCTCGTCGTCCTGGATATGGCGTGTAATGCCGTCCGAGCAGAGAAGGAAAGCCGTGCCATCGTCAACCTCGATGGTATTCATGTCCACTTCGACACCTTCTTCGGCTCCGAGGGCGCGGCTGATGACGTTGCGGCTCGGATGATTTGCGGCTTGCTCCTTGGTCATGCGGCCGGCGCGCACTTCCTCTTCGACGACCGAATGGTCTTTAGTCTCACGGTGAAGTTGGCCGTCCGGCGTCAGACGGTAAATACGCGAATCGCCGACGTGGCCGATGGTCGCCGTGTGACCGTCAAGGTGAAGCGCGACGACCGTTGTCGCCATCGTCGAGAGCTTCGGGTGCTCCTGAGCCATTCGATGAATTGAAGCGTTGGCGCGTTGAATGGCGATCTCCATCAGGTCTTCAATGTCAGAGCCATTGACCTGATGGCGAAATGCCTCGTCCAAAACTTCCATCGCAGTCTTCGATGCCACTTCACCGGCCTGTGCGCCGCCCACGCCATCGGCGACGGCGAAGATGCCCCGCTGCTCATCGGCGAGAAAAGAGTCTTCATTGAGCGGGCGCTTCTCGCTCAAGCCCCGATCCGTCACAACTGCTGCCGCGAGTCTGCCTTCCTTCGATGGCTCTTTCATTGAACTGCCTCCGGAATTGAGGGATCGCTGGCGACCGTTTTACGCACCGTCCGCGCCGCTACTATAGTGTCTCGCGCGTTGCGATGAGAGAAGGCCATCAGCATTCCGAGCATAGCGAAACTTGTGATCAAACTAAAACCGCCGTGACTGACGAAGGGCAAGGTGATGCCCGTCATTGGCAGCGCACGCGTCACGCCGCCGATATTGACCAGCGCCTGAAAACCGATAAAAGCGGTCAAACCGGCAGAGCATAATTTGGTGAACATATCACGCGCATCAATCGAAGTGCGAACACCCGCCGAGACGAAAACGATCAGCGAGAGAATCACTATCGCGCCGCCCGCCAATCCTAATTCTTCACCGATAGCCGCGTATATATAGTCAGAATCTGCGACCGGAATCACTTCCGAAAAGCCCAGGCCGAGGCCGCGACCGGTGTCTCCGCCCGAAGCGATGCCGAAGACGGCCTGCGCCGGTTGAAACGCTGCGCGGTCAAACCATATCTCGACGTTGACGCTTCGCTGCATTGCCGCGCTTTGCGCTGCCAGCTCTCTGTTCTTCGGATCTTTAGCGAGCGCGTCCTGATAATCCTTCTTCCACCAGGATACCTCCGGTGAAGGAGGATTGAAGCCGTCAAGCCAGAGATGGAATCGTTGTTGAATACGATCGGGCAGCACGGCGACCACCGGGCGCGCAATCGTCGGCAGGTAAGGCACATTCTCCTGAACATCGCGGGGCAGCGCGCCGACGATCAGGATACTGACAACGAGCGCTAACGATCCGACAAAGAGCAAAAGCTGCGGCCAGCGACGCACAGCCACAAGATAGAGCGTCGCATACGCGCCGCTAAAGACGAGCATCTGTCCGAAATCCTTGAGCGCGAAGAAGGGAATGAAGGGCATCACGGCCATTGCTATGAGCGGCACGATATCGCGCGCGCGCGGCAATCCCCAGTAGGTTCGTGCCAGATCCTTGTACCGTGCCGTCAGAATACCCGCAAAGCCGAGCAGGAAGGGTATCTTCGATGGCTCCCATGGCGTCATATTTCCGGCGGCCTTACCGGCGCTTGATGTAATAACGGCGGCAGACAGCGGGATCAAAGTGAGCGCCACAATGATAAAGCTGTGACGTTGAAGCCAGAGTAAAAAGCTGTCCCGCGAACAGAACACGAAGGCGACAGCAAAGGTAATGAAACTGACGATGGGAATCCACGTGTAGCTGGATGCGAGCGCATCGCCAATCGAATAACCGGAAGTGCGATGCGGTTCCTTATCCAGATCAGCCGCCTGAGGAGGTGTCGGCGGCAATCCCAGCCGCTGTTTCTTATCGGCATCGTAAAACTCGTTGATATAGCGTGTGCGCAGCGTAGAGGTTTTTTGCCCGCGCGCTTCCGCCTTGTTGCGCGCGTTATATTCCGGATCGCTGTAGAGGCGATACTGAACAAGCATTCCGATGGAGAAGAGCAGGATGGCCGTCGTAAAGAGCGTCCAGTTGCCCGCGAATTTAAACGCTCGCGTGAGCCAGAAGACGAGAAAAATGATCGGCACATAAAGGAGCAGATCGCGGATGCCGCCGACCCAAGAGGTCTCGTAGCCACGGATCAACCCGGCGCGATAAGTGGCGTAATAACCAAGTACCTCAAAGCCGATGATGAGGAACAATGCGACGAGATGAGATGTTGCGCGATTCTTCATGATTCCCTGATTGCGAACTCAATTAAAAACAGCCGGACGTTTCCCGGAGCGGGTTTCAAATGTGCGTCTGGAAGATTTAACTCCGAGATCGGAGAGGGAACCGAGTAACCACGGAAGCTTGAAGTATATCCAATTCTCAGGGCCATCTCTTTGCTCTCTCCGGTCTGCGATGATGAGTTTCATCTTCCCCTGCACTCTAATTGATATTTGCTCTTGTTAGCGACGACGGCGCGATTGATTGCTATTGGACGTTCCCGGCTTTCCACTTCTGTCATTGGCGTTTTCGCTGGGAGCGGTTCGTGGGCCACCGAGCAGTCCAAGCTCTTTGGCCTTTAACACCAGCTTGGCAGCCACCGGCGCTGCCGATCTTGAGCCATACCCGCCGCCCTCTATAATGACGGCCATCGCGATCTGCGGATTCTCTAGCGGCGCGATACAGAGAAACCAACCATCTATACGCGGGTTCTCTTCATCGGTGACGATTACGTCATACTCGCGTATGATATTTCCCTTAGGGTCTTTCTCGACCTTGTGACGGGTCAGGATTTCGCCTGTTCTTTTATCGTAAACCGGCATCACCTTCTGCGCCGTTCCGGTCTTACCCCCGCTCGTTATCCCTGCGGCTTTGACCGGCCCGAAGACTCCGCGCGCCGTCCCGCGCGACCCCTGTGTGACGAGCGACATGATCTCGCGCATACGTTGCGCGAGTTGCGCGTTGACAACCTGATTATAGACTTCGGGCGGGCGATCCATTTCGATCTTGGGCTTCATCAACTGACCATTCATATTGCCTATGGTTGCGACCAGCATCGCCATCTGAAAGGGCGTCATCTGACCGGAATAGCCCTGACCGTAACCTTCCAGTGCGAGATCGAACTTGTTGAACTTGTTCCCGAGCGGCCCCGCAACCATCGTCGCTTCACGCGGCGCAATGGCACGCTTGATGGCATCCGTGCTGGCGTTCCAAATCTCCCACTGCATACGTCCCCGGAGCGTCTCGCCGGGTGTATCGTAAGCGCCGATACCGAGCAGCTTGGCCGCCTCCTTGATTTTCTCGGGCCCCAGCTTGACGGCCATCTGTGCAAAGTACTGGTTACAGGAGACCTCATAAGCCATATCAATGCCGATTCTCCCATGAACTTCGCCGGCTCCGCCGTCATCAAGGATCGGCTTGGCGCCGCGCATGGCGACGTAGCCGCCGCCTGAACAGACGAATTGAGAATCCTGAATCCCGAAGCGATGCGCGGCGATCATCATCATCGTCTTAAAGGTCGAGCCGGGGATGTAATAAGCGCCGAGGGCACGGCTGACCAGCGGGCTATCCCGTTTATTGGCCTCCATGCGAATCCATGCCTCCGGGTTTTCCTGCACCTCTTTCAGACTATAAGAGGGCTCGCTGTAGATGGCGAGGACTTCGCCCGTCTGTGGATTAAGAATGACAACCGCGCCATGCTTGCCTTTGAGTTCTTCGACAACGGCCTTTTGCAGATCGCGATCTATCGTAATCCGCACATCCTGATTGGCCCGCTGCCGTGTATTCTCGCCCTTGACGATCTGCAACGCCTCAGGCACTTCACCGCTTTGGACACCGAATAGGGAGCGTTCAAGACCTGGGTCGCCCCTGTCCGATCCGAACAAGTGGGCCATCTCCTTGTCGAGTGGGTAAACGCGCGCGATCTCGCCGTTGCCCTGGCGCTGGTAAAGTGCGAGCGCTTTATCAAGATCGCCCGAACGATCCAGAATCCAGCCACGCAGTGTAGATTCCGACAGGCGGCGATTGCGCAGGTCTTTGTAGCTTAACTGTTGATAGCGGGGGTTCTGGTCAGCTGCGTAGCGCGCCCAATAAACATGCGCGCTAAAGACGGCGAGCGCCAGCAGCACATAGAGCCAGCGTAGTGCGCGCAAACCGCGATTGGTCGTCGTCGAGCCGAGGCGCTGTCGTACCTCATCGGGCAAGTCGGCTGGCGCGATGGCCGATAGAGCAGAGCGCGCGGCGCGATTGCGTACCAGCGAGATTAGCAACAGCAGTATCATCAGGGCCAGCCCACCCATGTAGAGCAGCGAGAGCATGGCCGGTTGTTTTTCGAGCGGGACGGCTTTAGCGGCCGCGTTTGCTGTGTCTTGTAGAAGTGCTAATGAGTATGCCATAAGAATAAAGCTATCACTTTTGGAAACGAACTTCGATGTCGCCGAAGCCGACAACATCACCCTCTTCGATCGGTCGCGCCTCGCCGTAAGCGAGACGACGACCGTTGAGGAACGTGCCGTTGGTTGACCCTGTGTCGGCGACCAGCACTGTGCCCTCGCGATTCATTACCAGTGATGCATGAATCTTCGAGACGCTTCCATGATCCAGATGTAGATCACTATCCGATCCACGACCTACATTCAAGCGCCTGCCTCCGGGTTTGAAGACCAGCGGTAATTCTCTTGTTCCACGAGGAAGTGTGATCCGCGCCGTCACTGTAACGTCTGTGGGGGCTTTCCCGCCCTTGGGAATGTTGAGCTTGCCCCGCTCGGCGGCGACCCGCTTCTCTTCATCCTGCTTTTTTAATTCCTCCTCGAATTCGCCGAAGGTCGGATCAACAGCGATGCCCGTAGTGAAAATATCAACCTCCGTCTCGATCTTGAGTGGGGCGAGCGTGCGATAGCGGTGATCGTTGATGTGATCAATAGCCGCCGCCATCACCTCGTGCTCAAGCTCCTGAATTATCTCTGGCGAGGCTTCCGAGTGTGTGCCCCATTCCATCTTGAGTTTCAACAGGTGTGGAACGATGCGCCCTTTGGGTCCTTCGTCACGCGAGCGTTCGTCAATCAAACGTTTCATGCGCTCGATCAACTGGGTGGTCGTCAGCCCGCTCGCGCTCCCCTTCCGGCCCAGGCCGCGATCCACGGCCTCGCCCATGCCTTCGAGCACGCGTCGAAAGAGGCGCTCCGGCAGCGCTTCTCCTCGTTTCTTCGGTTTTTCTTTTTTCTCCGGTTCTTTCTTCATATAGTGTTTATGCCCTCAAGCAGCTTGAGAACTAAAAAGATTTTCGTCGGATGCCCTTCTTTTACCACATCATGAGGCAATCTGTGGAGAAGTTGTTATATGCCACTGAAAAGAGCAACGTTTGATCTGGATAATCAAGCGCCCTTGAGGCGATAGCCAAAACTCTATAAATCTATTTACCGTCAATTTAGTGCTTATAAATTCAACAAACAAGAAGACCGTGATATTGATCACATTGAAATTCCTACGGGTCTGAAAATACGACGCCGCCGAGCATATGAAATCAACGGGAGGGATTCTGAAAAGTCTTTATCAACGCCCCGTCATTCTAGCCGAAACCTGCCGCCCGTGAGAAGAGCCGAAAAGCCACCAGCGTAAAGCCGGATGATGGCGATCAGACTCAACCGAGCCCGGCAGGGGGCTCTTTCTCTGTCCTTTGCCGCGCGGCTTCGTATAAAACAATCGCGGCGGCGACGGCGACATTGAGGCTTTCAACAGGCGTGCGCATGGGAATTCTTAAAGCCGCGTCTGCCGCCAACTGTTCGCTCGCGCCCAGTCCCGCCGTCTCCCCGCCGAGGATCAACGCGCGCGGAACTGTCCAATCTATTTGCGTATGAGATCGTGCGGCGCGAACGTCAGCGCAAACCGTACGCACCCTTCGCACAGCGCACCAGCGTATGATCTCCGAGAACTCTGCGCCTGTCCACAACGGCAGCCGAAGGCTTGAGCCCATCGCGCCGCGCAGGGCTTTGGGCGAAAAAAGATCGGTCGAGCCGGGGGTCGTAATCGCGCCTGTCGCCCCCGCTGCCTCAGCCGTGCGTAAAATAGCGCCTGCGTTCGCCGGATTGCTGATGCCATGCATAATGATGATTAATGGAATTTGTCCATCATGATTGACGAGCTTCTCCGAGCCTGTTTGCGGCTGTGAAGCGACAAGAGCGATGCCCTGCGGCGTCTTCGTGTCGGAGATCGAGGCAAATACCTGATCGCTTAAAAAAACTATGCGGTCGCACATATTACTGAGCGCGTGAAGCAGACGAGCCCCGCGTTCATCCCCTGCTAAGCGCTCTGTACAAAATACGTCTTCGATAGGGAGCGAAGCGACAAGCGCCTCTTCGCACAGACGCATCCCTTCGATAAATATGAAGCCATCGAGCTTGCGGTCGCGGGCGGCACGCGCGCGTTTTATTAGCGCATTGTCCCGGCTGGTGATGAACGTCTCTTTCATGTGCTTCCACTTCCCACCCAGGCGATCCACCCCGCATGGGCAAAAGATCAGAGACGCCGGGGCGGCGCGCCCTCTCCCGCTTGTAAGTCTCGTCCAGTGCTACAATGCCCGACACAGGCAATCTCTTTGCTTCTTAAAGAAAAACTTTTGCGACTGCCATTTCGGATCGGTAAAATCTTTGAACGTGCAGACCCAATGATACGGTTAAATCAACGATGAGCCAACATGTCTTAGTCGCCGTGGATGACATCTTTTTCGCCAGCAAGATCAGGGCGACCGCCGGGCATCTGGGGCTGGATGTGCGTTTTGGGCGGAGCGCACAGGAACTAATGGCACTGGCGCGCGAAGACCTGCCCTCTCTGATTATCGTTGATCTTCACTCTCAGGTTTTTGATCCATTCGCGCTCGCCCTCGGTTTGAAGGGGGACGAAAAGTTGCGCGTGATTCCGCTTCTGGGCTTTTTCTCTCACGTCCAGACAGCCTTACAACACAGGGCCGAAGAAGCCGGTTTCGACCGCGTTATGCCCCGGTCGGCATTCACCAAACATCTCTCAGAGATTCTACAGAATACAGAATCCCTGGAGCCTTAAAAGCCTGAGAGGCGGGCTGAGAATGTTACAAAAACATTTACAGGTTGGAGAACCTCATTTAAAATGGCGCCACCATCAGTGAAGAATAACGATCTACGCCTGGTATTGGAATCTTTACGGGCAGGCAAAATGAGGCCGCTTGCACATCAAACGTCACTGCGCTTTTTTTCTTCAGCAATTTGTCTGTCCATTTTTAGCTCGACCTGATCTCTCACACGCTTTCTGACGCCCGGCCATTCGTCCATCTTCGCCGGACGACACGAAAGCATCTTTCTCGCCATATAGCTTAGACGGAGGAACATCATGACAACCCTTTCAAGTCAAAGAGAAAAAGGATTTCCCCATTACCCCAAAACGCTCTTACTGTTTATCGGTCTGCTGCTCATCTTTGGTGCTTCTGTTGTGAGCGCCTCGGCGCAGCCGGATATCAGAATCAGAATCCAGACCATGACCTCCTGCAACGAGGCTGACAGTCAGGTCGCATACGCTTCGGGTGTAAACGTTCGCATCGGCTCGCTCAGCGTTTACACCGATGGCGGCGGATATGCGACCGCCTATCTCCGTCCCGGCATTTACGAGATAGGCGCTTCCCATGGCGGCACTTCTTTCGCTTATGTTGACCGCCGGAGCGATAACGTCCGCTTTCGACCGGACTCAAGAGGATTAGCCACAGTCCCCTTGAACTATAACGACGAGACAATAGTAGTTCGTATGCTCTCGTGCGGTGTCGGGGGGGCTGCCATTTCAGTGGGCGGCGTATCTATTCCGGGGGGCGCGATTGTCGTTGCTCCGGGGCCGGGCGGGATAGCTGTGGGAACGAGCGGCGCGGCCATCGCCGTGGGAGTCGGGCCTGTCAGGAGGGCGCGGCTGACACAAGTTAATAATAACGTCGAAGTCCAGATTGGAAACGGTATGTGGGTCAGAGCCTACGAAGGACAGGAGGTCGGCCCCGGCGACAGAGTCCGCACAGGTTATCTCAGTACTATCTCATTAAAGTTCTGGGACGGTCATCACGGACATTTGAGGCAGAGAAGCCAGTTGACGATTCGCAACAGCGGAGCGGAGGTTACACACGGCGAGTTGAGAGTGACCACGAGTCAGCCGATGTCAGTGCATTCCGATTTTGAGGTCACCACAGCTGCCTGCATGGTCAACGTCCGTGGAACGATCTTCACAGTTATGCATGACGATTCACCGCAATCAACCGTTGTCTGGGTAGAGGAGGGCGTGGTGCTCGTGACGCCGATGACAACCTCTCTGCAATCCGTCACGCTTCGCGGCGGCCAGGAAGCACGTGTGACCCGCAGTTATATCAGTCCCGTGGTGGCGCGCGGCGGCGTAGCGGTGGCCGTCGTAGATATGCCTTTACTGACGGGCGTCTGGCTCACCTCGACAGGCGACACGATTCAATTGACGCAGGATGGAAATCGCGTTTGGGGCACATACCGAGGCATGCTTGGAACGGGCACAATCAACGGGGTCATGGATGGTCGCACATTCAGAGGTACAGTCGCCATCGGGCAGGGAATGTCATCCACCAGCGGGAATGTGATTCTCACGCTCACACCCGATGGCAGGCTCGACGGCACGGTCTCTTCTGTGATCTTTAACGGCCCGTGGGTTCTGAGCCGGGGTGCGGGTCGAATTCAATAATCGAAGAGAACTGGACGGCCAGTGGGCTCGTTAAAAAGGATGGCCTCGTCCGGTGAGCCTCCCCTTTAATTTGAAGCATGCCGCGCGATGATATTCGCGCGGCATGCTCTTTACTTTTTTAGTTTACTCTCGTCCAAAATTTTAAATCTCAAAGAAATAGGGAAGAGCGTCGCGGCGATGGCGGCCTTCTCAAAGTATATGAGCCGCCCGGCCTGTGATTACTGACCGGGGCGGCTCAAACTATCTATTAAAGGATGCTCGATCAGGCGCTCTTGGCAGCAGTAGCCGTTGTACCTTCCTGTTCGGACAGCAGACTCCTGAGCATCCATGCCGTCTTCTCATGAATCTGCATTCGCTCTGTCAGAAGATCGGCGGTCGGTGCATCATTGGCGTCTTCCGAGATGGTAAAACCTTTGCGCGCCGTACGCGCTGCCGTCTCGTGCCCCTCGACAAGTAGCCTGATCATCTCTTCGGCGGGAGGAATACCATTCTCTTCTTTGATTGACGAGAGATCGGCGAACTCCTTGTAAGTGCCGGGAGCAAACACGCCGAGAGCGCGAATCCGCTCGGCCAGAGTGTCAACAGCCGTCCAGAGCTCGTTGTACTGCTGCTCGAACATCAGGTGTAGCGTCTGAAACATCGGGCCTGTGACGTTCCAATGAAAATTATGCGTCTTGAGATAGAGCGTAAATGTGTCTGCTTGCAGGCGTGACAGCGCTTCGGCGATCTCGCGTCTATCCTTTTCTTCGATACCGATATTGATCGGCATCGCCAATTTTTCGATTCCCATATTGCTTTGCATCTTCCTTTTCCTCTTGCCTCCAACTTTCTCGTATTGCTCGGCCCCATCATTTTTCAAGAAAGGGGGCCGTCAGTTATCAACCACTTGTCATCAACCGACGGGCGCGGGCGAGATCACTTCGTATATCGCGCGCACCTCGTTGACAAGCTGTTCGTATTGTTCAAGTGTCAGCGCCTGCGCTCCGTCGGAGAGCGCGCGCTCCGGTTGATCGTGTACTTCGATAATTAGCCCATCAGCCCCCACGGCGACACCGGCGCGCGCCAGCGAGAGCACCATATAATTTTTGCCCGTGCCGTGCGACGGATCAACGATCACGGGAAGATGAGAGACGCGCCGCACGGCAGGAATCGCCGCCAGGTCGAGCGTATTGCGCGTGTGCTGTGTAAAGGTGCGAATGCCGCGCTCGCACAGCACAACGTTGTAATTGCCCTCTGCCATGATGTACTCAGCCGCGAGCAGCCATTCATCGAGGGTTGCCGACAGTCCGCGCTTTAAAAGAATCGGTAACTTTGAACGACCCGCGCGCTTCAGAAGCGAGAAGTTCTGCATATTGCGAGCGCCGATTTGAATCATATCGCCGTAACGCTCGACCATGTCAACGCCCGCTTCGTCCAGCGCTTCGGTGACGATCTTAAGGCCGTAAACCTCGCGCACCTCTGCCAGAATTTTTAAGCCTTCCTCGCCGAGTCCCTGAAAAGCGTAAGGCGAGGTGCGCGGCTTAAACGCGCCGCCGCGAAAGAAGCGCGCGCCGCTGCGACGCACGGCCTCGGCGATGGCGAAAGCCTGCGTCCGGCTTTCAATCGCACAAGGCCCGGAGATCAGTGCCAGCTCTTCGCCTCCGATAGTCGCATCGCCAACGCGCACGACAGTCTTTTCCGGGCGCAGGTCAAGCGAGATCAGCTTGTATGGCTTGCTGACGCGGATGGCTTCGGCCACGCCCGGCAGGTTCTCGAAACGGGACGGGTCAACCGCGCCCTGATTGCCTGTAACGCCGATGGCGGTACGCGTCGCGCCCGGCATTGGGTGGGCCCGAAAGCCCATCTCTTCTATAATGCGCACGACCGCTTCCGTATCGCGTTCGGTCGCATCCGTCTTCATCACTATGAGCATATTTCCCTCAATCCACTCAAGGTCTTTATACCCGCTGTATTTGGCAAAAGTACAGCGAAAGTATGTGTAAACAGCACATCTGTGAGAGCGTCCCTTTACATCCTCTCCGGAACAGAGATGCCGAGAGTGGCGAGCGCCTGTGTTAACTGCGCTCGCGCAATATCCGCCACCTTTATAAGTACGGCCCGCCGCGTCGCATCCTCTTCACTAATGATACGATGGCGGTGGTAAAAAAGATTGAAAGCACGCGCCAGATTAAAAGTATATTTCGCCAGATGAGCGGGTTCAGCCGTGCTGGCCGAGGTGGCGATTGCTTCATCAAACCTCGCGGCGAGCGTGACGAGCGACCATATTTCATCGCCGCTCGCACCTTCAAAAACTCTTGCGACCGCTTCGTTTTCCTCCGCTTTGTTCTTGAAAGCTTCGCTTAGAGTCTGTTCGGCCAAAGCGTATGACGCGGCATCAAGTTTACGGAAAATCGAGTTGGCGCGCACAGCACTGTACTGGCAGTAGGGGCCGGTTTCGCCTTCAAAGGAGAGCGCCTCTTTAAAATCGAAAGCGATGACGGAATTACGCGTCCATTTCAGCAGAAAGAAGCGCAGTGCGCCGACGGCGATCAAATGCGCCGTCTCGTTTTTCTCTTCGTCAGAAAGCTCAGGATGTCGTGTTTCGACTTCGCGCAGCGCGCTCTCTTCAAGGCGATTAATCAGATCGTCGGCCTTGACGCCTAAACCTTTACGACCGCTCATCTCTATAAAAGGGCGGGCGCGATCCTCCTCGCTTAAAGCGAGCCCCAGTTCTTCGCAGGCAGCGGGCGAAAGGGCGACCATCTCGTATGCCAGATGAACGCTGGCCTCTTCACCGATTTCCGGAACGATTGCCGCCACGCCGCGACGCACTACCTCCTGCGGATATGATTGCCGTGAATCAATGACATTATAGACGGTTGCGCCATCACCGAACTGTGGCCGCGCGCTTGTGCCCGGTATCTCCTGCGTGATCGAAGAATCCTGCCCGTGCTCAGCCGTCGTCATCCAGACCGTATGCCCATCCTCGTATGTGCGAAACGGCCTGTAATAAAAATCAAGGCCGAGTTGGCCCAACTTCCAGAGTTGATAGGCGATGTCCTTACCCGTATATGTGACCGTGCCGTTCGAGCGCACGATGATTTTATCGGCTTCGTGCTCGTCCGTGCCCGTGTGCGATTCAAAAGGCATGACCCAGCAGCCTCGATTGCGCCCTTCAGTCTCGAACCGGATGGTGCCCGTCTGCTTCATACGCTCGAAGGCTTGATCCCAGAAATGCAGGTGCAGTATTTCGGATTCGCGCGGCAGCACATCGTAGCGAATCCCCAGGCGCTCCATCGTACTGAGGATACATTCGACATTGCGCGTCGCGACATAATCTGCGAGGTCGGCGACCGGGTTGTTTCCTTCCTCTATCGCGTGCAGCGTTTCAGCGCGAAGCTTGAGCCGTTCCGGATCGGGCTCGCCGTTCGGATTATCGTTGCGATAAAACAGCCCGACGCGCGTGTAGAGGTCCCAGCAGTAATAATCGAAAGTACGCTCAGGCGGAAGACTCTGGTCTAGCTTCTTTATATCTTCAAGCGTCATGCGCTCTATGTGTGTAAAGGCGACGACGACATCGGCTACCTGCACGCCTGTGTTATCAATGTAATTTTGTATTTCAACGCGCTCGCCGGCAGCGCGCAGGACACGGACGAAGGTATCGCCCAGCACGGAGTTTCGCACATGGCCGATGTGCGCGGCCTTATTTGGATTGATGCTGGTATGCTCGACCATACGTTTCGGTCGAGCGTCCGATAACGTCTTGACGTTTTCCTCTTCGATAAGGGCGGCAGAGAAGCTGGAGAGGAAACCGACGCGATCAAAGAAAATATTGAGGTATCCGGCACCGGCAATCTCTACGCGGGCGACGCCTGCGGTCTTCTCAAGTTCGCTTTTTAATTGTTCGGCGATGACGCGCGGCGGACGTTTCTCGCCAGTCATCTGTTTAATACGTTTCGCCAGCTCGAAGGCGACCGGAAACGCCAGATCGCCAAGCTCTATTCGGGGCGGCACCTCGGCGTTGATCTGTTCGAGCGACACTCCGAACTGTTCCTCGGCTACAGCTCGCACGCGCTCCCTCAATGTCTCTTGCAGTTTTCGTAGGCTCACTCGTCTGACTCTTCCTCTACACTCCGCTTAATCGCCAGCCGCTGTCGGCAAAGCATGCAGTATAGCTTAGCCTTTGCGCGTGAGACTAATAGACGGATCAGGAATTTTGTTTGATAGCTGGTCTTGATCGTGAATCACGCCTGCTTGACACCATTCTGGTGCGCTCTGTTACCATCAATTCTCATACTAATGCCCGCAAACACGCTGATCTCAATCTCGGCTGACCTTAGTCGGCGCTTTCGAGCGGCTGAGTCCGTTCTAGTGCTGACGGGCGCGGGCGTCTCCGCAGAATCCGGTGTGCCGACGTTTCGAGGGGGCGGGGGTACTGCTGTCTGGAAGGGAATGCCATTCGATGTTATTTCCTCGTCGCAGATGCTCGAACGCGATCTTCCGGCGGTCTGGGAATGGTTCGATTACCGGCGCAACCTTCTCAAGAAACTTATCCCCAATCCGGCGCATGAGGCGATTACCCGCTGGCAAAAACGCTTTAAGGAATTCACGCTCGTGACACAGAATATTGATGGCTTGCATCAAGCGGCTGGATCGGACGAGGTCGTTGAGCTTCACGGAAATATCCGGCGCGCTCGCTGTATCACCTGCAACACGATTTACGCGCTGGCAGATTCTGACATTGATTCGCGCACACTTGCCTGCACTGCATGCGGCGATCCTTTGCGTCCGGATGTCGTTCTGTTTGGTGAAATGCTCCCTCCCTACGCCTTCGAGCGAGCAGCCGGTAAAGCACAAAGCTGCGATCTCTGTTTTGTGATCGGTACTTCGGCGCTTGTTTATCCCGCAGCCCGGTTACCTGAACTGGCGCGGGCAGCGGGCGCTTACACGGTTGAGATCAATCCTGAACTGACGCCGCTTTCCGCCCTCTGTGATGAGACTATACAGGGGCGCGCGGGCGAAATTCTGCCGCTGTTTGAGACTTTATGAAGACTCTTTACTTCGATTGTTTCGCGGGCGCGAGCGGCGACATGATCCTCGGCGCACTGGTCGGCGCAGGGGTTGATCCGCGACAATTGATCGAACAGCTTGCGCTGCTGAAGGTCTCCGGCTACGAAGTGAGTTTTGAAAAAGTTGATCGTTCGGGTATCAGCGCGACGCGCGCGCACGTCCGCACGGGTCAAGAGCGTGCCCATCGTCATCTCGCAGATATTTTGAAGACCATCTACGAATCGGGCCTGAGGGACGACATCAAAGACCGCGCGGCGCGTATCTTTTCCCGTCTCGCAGAGGCCGAAGCGATAGTCCATAATCTGCCTGTCGAGCGCATACACTTTCATGAAGTCGGCGCGCTCGATGCGATTATTGATACGGTCGGCGCTTGCATCGGGTTCTCACTGCTCGGCATCGAGCGATTCGTCTCTTCGCCACTGCACGTCGGCAGCGGAATGGTCGAGATGGCACACGGGCGCTTTCCCGTACCCCCGCCGGCAGTCGCAGAGCTTTTAAAGGACGCGCCCGTTTATGCCACGGATATTGAGGGCGAGCTGTTGACGCCGACCGGAGCTGCAATCATCAGCACGGTTGTCGAAGGGCAATATGGCCCGCTGCCGAAGATGAAGATCAAAGGCACAGGCTATGGAGCGGGCGGGCGCGAATACAAGAATTTTCCAAACGCGTTGCGATTAATTTTCGGTGAGGATAGCGCGGGCGATGCCCCGACGGATGAGCGCCTGCTCATGATCGAGTCCAATATTGACGATATGTCGCCGCAGTTCTTCGGCTACGTGATGGAACGTGCGCTCGCAAGTGGCGCGCTCGACTGCTACTTCACATCCGTGCAGATGAAGAAGAATCGTCCCGGCGTGCTCATACAGATTCTCTGTCGGCCCGGGGATCGCGACGCGATGTGCGAGCTGCTTTTCGCGGAAACGACGACACTCGGAGTGCGCAGCTACGAAGTTGAGCGGCGCGCCATGCAGCGCGAGACCGTGCGAGTCGAAACGCCTTACGGTGCGATTGATGTTAAAGTAGCGCGACTGGGCGATGGAATCGTCAAAGAGATGCCGGAATACGAGCAATGCCGCGCGGCGGCTGAACGCGCGGGCGTCGCTTTGCGCACAGTCGAAGCGGCGGCGCTTGATGCTTACAGTAATACTCGTCAGTCATAAGCTCGGAAGCCAAACAAGAGTGATTAAAACATGAGTAAAATTTCTCCGGTCTCAAAGCGGGAAACAACTGACGAAAATGAATCGGGACGGGACGAGTCGGCTGTTGATCTTGAGAAGATTGCGCGCGGCGTCCGTTTGATCCTCGAAGGTATCGGCGAAGACCCGCAGCGGCCCGGACTGCAACGCACACCTGAGCGCGTCGCGGACATGTATGCGGAGCTGACCGCCGGAATGCGCGAAGACCCGCAGCAACATGTCATTCCTTTGCCCGGCGATACGCATGAAGAGATGGTCATTCTCAAAGACATCAGCATCGCTTCGATCTGCGAGCATCATCTCGCGCCATTTATGGGCAAGTGTCACATAGCCTACATTCCCAAGAACGGCCGCATCCTGGGATTATCGAAACTGGCAAGACTGGCCGAGACCTTCGCGCGCCGCCTTCAGGTACAGGAACGTCTGACGCAGGAGATCGCCGATACGCTTTACCAGGGGTTAAAGCCGCTCGGCGTGATGGTCGTTATCGAAGCAGAGCATACCTGCATGACGCTCAGAGGTGTGAAGAAGCCCGGCGCGATCACAGTAACATCCGCCGTGCTCGGCGGTTTTCGTAAAGATCAACGCACGCGCGCCGAAGCGATGGCGTTGATCAAGGGAAGCTATTAATAGAGGGGGATTCAGGAGTCGCAATGAATAAGATTCAACTATCAGCCGGCGGAAACTCAAAAAAGACGATCGGGAAAACAAATTTCATCCTCGTCGCGTTGCTCATCACCTGCGTGACCACGAGCGTATTTCCACAACGTCGCAACAGGACAGGGGCGCGAAATGCTCCGGCGGGTAGAGGCACAGCTTCATCAGCCTCGATCAACGAGAATACTCTGCGTGCTCATATCAAATATCTTTCCGATGATCTTATGGAGGGGCGCGGGCCGGGCACGCGCGGCGGCGAGCTGGCCGCGAAATATATCGCCGCGCAGTTCGAGGCGCTAGGGCTTCGCGGCGGCGGACAGCAGGGGAGCTTCTTTCAGCCCGTCTCGCTGGTCGGCGTTAATGCCAGTCCGAAGCCGACGCTCTCCGTTTCCGGTAACAATAAGAAAGAGACCTTTAAGTTCGCGGATGATTTCGTCGCCTTTTCGGGCGCGCAGACTGATGATACTTCGGTTGACGGCGATCTGGTCTTCGTCGGTTACGGCATCGAAGCGCCGGAGCAGCGGTGGAACGACTACAAGGGCGATGCGGGCGACTATCGCAATAAGATTCTCGTCATGCTCGTTAACGATCCGCCGGCAACGACCGGCGAACCCAACCTGTTCGGAGCACGCGCACTGACCTATTACGGCCGCTGGACGTACAAATATGAGGAGGCGGCGCGGCGCGGAGCGGCGGGCGTGATTCTTCTCCACACGGACGAGTCGGCCGGGTATCCGTGGAGCGTAGTCCGCACCTCGAACGGCTCCTGGCGTTATGACATCGCGCGCGGGAAGGATGATCGAACGAATTTTCTCAAGATGCGCTCATGGATGACGGACGATGCCGGGCACAGGTTGATGCGTTTGGCCGGACAGGATTTGGACGCGCTGAAGAGAGCCAGCGTGTCGCGTGATTTTCAACCCGTCAAGCTCAACCTGAAAGCGTCGATTGATATTAAAAGCGAGGTCAAGCGCGTTGAATCGCCCAATGTCGTCGCGGTCATTCCGGGGCGTGACTCAAGGCTACGCGACGAGTACGTTATTTACACGGCACACTATGATCATCTTGGGATTGGCGCGCCGGATAAGACTGGTGACACGATTTATAACGGCGCGCTCGATAACGCGACGGGAGTTTCGGCCATGTTCGCCATCGCCGAGGCGATCTTAAAATTACCTCCGAATGAGAGGCCGCGTCGTTCAATCATGTTTCTGATACCGACAGCCGAAGAACAGGGATTGCTCGGGGCGGAATGGTATGCGACGCACCCGCTCGTGCCGCTCGGAAAGACTGCCGCCAACATTAACCTCGATTCGATGAATATCCTCGGTCGTACGAACGACTTCGTTCCGCTTGGTGCCGAACGCTCATCGCTTGATGCGATTGTCCAGGCCATTGCGCGCGAGCGCGGGCTGCGGGTCTCACCCGATCCGCGCCCGGAACAAGGCTCTTTCTATCGCTCAGACCATTTCCCGTTCGCCAAAGTCGGCGTGCCATCGATCAGCATGAAATCCGGCGCGGATTACGTCGGCAGGCCGAAGGGTTGGGGTGAAGAGAAGTTCAGAGCCTATAACACGGCCAACTATCATCAGCCGTCGGATGAGTACCGCGATTCGTGGGACTTTCGCGGAATGATACAGGAGGCCGAGGTCGCGCTTGAGATTGGTCGCCGCGTTGCCGACAGCGATATTTTTCCGCGTTTCAACGCGAGCGATGAGTTCGCCAAGGCACAGCCTAACCGAAGGTAAATAGAGACATGCCATCGAGCATGAATCATCAATCCTGTGAATGTGAAAGCAGTATGTTTTAACGCCTCACGATTGATGTTTCATACTTGATGATTGACTAACAGATGAAGACTTTTTACGTCACCACGCCGATCTACTACGCCAACAGCCTGCCGCATCTTGGCAGTCTGTACACGACCCTCGTCGCCGATTGCCTCACGCGCTACAAACGCCAGCGCGGCTTCGAGACGTTTTTCCTGACTGGCACGGACGAGCATGGAATCAATATCCAGCGCGTCGCAGAGCGAAGCGGGCTCACCCCGAAAGAGCATACGGATAAGATCGTCAGTGAATACAAGGAAAAATTCGGCAGCTTCGGTCTGGACACGGAGCATGGCGGCTATGACATCTTTATGCGCACGACCGAGCCGTTTCATTACGCGGGCGTGAGCGAGTTGTGGCGTCGCGTGGCGCGTGCCCGCACGCCAAAAGGGAATGATCCGATCTACAAGGGGCATTACGAAGGATGGTTCTGCGCTTCGTGCGCGACCTTTAAGACTGAAGAGGAATATATTAAGCCTGAGCGCGAGGGCGATGCTCCGAAGTGTCTTGAGCATCTGGTGGCGCTCGACCGTGTGTCGGAAGAGAGCTACTTTTTCCGTCTCTCGGATTATGCTGAAGCTTTGATAGAGTTTTATGAGGCCCGTCCGGACTTTATTCGCCCGGAAACGCGACGCAACGAGGTGATGAGTTTCGTGCGCAGCGGTCTGCAAGACCTCGCGCTCAGTCGTTTGAAGTCGTCCGTCAGTTGGGCCATACCCGTGCCGGATGATCCCGATCACACGATCTGGGTCTGGTTCGACGCGCTGCCCAACTACATCACGGCTATCGGATTCGGAAACACTGAACGGGAGCAAGCGGCAGGTTTTGAAAAATTCTGGCCTGCCCTGCATCTCGTCGGCAAAGACATTCTGCGCCATCATGCTGTGTTCTGGCCCGCTTTTCTCATGACGGCTGGCCTTGAGCCGCCGCTGATGGTCTTTGCGCATGGCATGTGGCAGGACCCTACGGGTCGCAGAATGTCAAAAACTCTGGGCAACACGATTGATCTGGAGGTGCTGCAACGCCATTTTTCCAATGATATGGTGCGCTACTTTTGCCTGCGAGAGATGATCTTCGGCCAGGACGGGAAGTTCGGATACGAACCGTTGATCGAGCGCGTGAATAGCGATCTGGCGAAGGGGCTCGGTAATCTTTACAGCCGCACGCTAACGATGATCGAGCGTTACTGCGAAAGCACAATTCCTTCACCCGACATTGACGAAGAAAAATATCTTGCGGCCAAGCGCGCCGGAGTTGATCCTGACCCGATGGCGTTGGCCTCTAATCTTGAGCGCGCGCGCGATCAATTTATCATGCAGTTTGAGGACTTCGCGTTCAGCCGCGCCCTTGAATCAGCCTGGGCTGTCATCGCTCGCTTGGACAAAATGATCTCGGACGCGAAACCCTGGGAACTTGCAAAGGATGAAGGGCAGCGACAGACGCTCAACGCGATTCTCTATAGAGCCGCCGAGGCGTTGCGCTGGCTAGCAGTTTTACTTCATCCGGTGATGCCGGAGGCGACCGGAATAATTTACAGGCAACTCGGGCTTGGTAATGACCTCGCGCGATTTGATCCATCCGGGCTTGAATGGGGAACACTTCAGCCGGGAACGAAGATCGGCGCAATCGAGCCGCTCTTCCCGCGCATAGACAAGGCGAAAACAATGGCAGAGATAGAGAAGGCGACTGAACATACCGGCACACATGCGACGGAGGCTGACGCGGTCTTGAACGCCCCCGACCGCGATCAAACTCAACCGACCCCGCCGATGCAGGGCGCAACTGAAGCCGATGCGGTCGCAGGCTCGCAAACCGAAGCGGGCGCAGGAGTCGCAAGTTTTATAGAGATCACGGATTTTACCAAAATTGAACTGCGCGTCGGCGAAATACTGACCGCCGAGCGCGTGCCGAAAGCGGATAAGCTTCTTCGATTTACTATTGATCTCGGAGAAAAAGAGCCGCGACAGGTGCTCGCCGGAATCGCCGAGTATTACGAGCCGGAAAAGATGATCGGTCGAAAGATAGTGGTGGTTGCGAATCTCAAACCGCGAAAGCTACGAGGCTACGAATCGCAGGGCATGATTCTGGCCGCCTCAATCGGCGAAGAGGGACGCCCCGTCATCGCCACTTTCACGGAAGATGTGCCGAACGGCGCGCGGTTGAAATAAAAAAGTAGTCAGTAGTCAGTAATCAGCTATCAGCTCAATGCTTTTAACTGACTACTGACTACTGACTGCTGATTGCTTGTTATGTTTGTAGATTCGCACGCGCACATTGACGGCGAAGAGTATGACGGGGATCGCGCTGAGGTGGTTGAGCGGGCTCGCGAGGCCGGAGTGCGGGCCATCCTGAATGTCGGAACGGGTGATCCGCATTCCGGCTCGTTTGAGCGCGCGGTGGCTGTGGCCGAGCAGTTCGAAGATGTTTTCGCAGCGGTCGGCGTGCATCCTCACGATGCCAAATTGTTTGACGGGGAAGCGGCTGAACGTCTCAACGGGATTGTGAGCGAGAGCCCGCGCGTGATCGCATGGGGCGAGATCGGTCTCGATTATCATTATGATCACAGCCCGCGCGAAACACAGCAACGCGTCTTCCGCGAGCAGTTACGAATGGCGCGCGCCGTCTCTCTCCCGGTTATTATTCATTCGCGTGAGGCGGATGAAGACACTGTAACCATCCTGCGAGAGGAGTGTGGCGACGATAGGCGAGGCGGTATAATGCATTGTTTCGGAGGCTCGCTGGTAATGGCTCAAAGCCTTCTTGAGCTTGGCTTTATGATCTCATTTGCGGGCAATGTTACATTCAAAAAGGCCGAGAACCTGCGCGAGGTCGCACGCCATGTTCCAACAGACAGACTGCTTATTGAAACTGATTGCCCTTATCTTACCCCAGTGCCTTTTCGCGGGCGAAGGAACGAACCGGCACGCGTCGTTGAGGTCGCACGCTGTTTGGCCGAGTTGCATAAAATTGAAACCGTGGAAATGGGACGCATTACGACAGGGAACTTTTCTCGCTTCTTCAATCTTGAGTTTTCAAGCAATGGGGAGAGTCCCAAACCTAAGGATTTGAAAACCGGACCGCCTGCGCATTAAACTTTCACCGTCAGCCTGTTTGATGTTATGCTCGCGCGTTGGACGGATGTGCGTGTAACGATTTGAAATTATCGTGGAATACCTATGGCCCAACAGAACTCTTTCGATATCGTCTCGCAGGTAGATAGCGCAGAGATGGACAATGCCATCAATCAGACCTTAAAAGAGGTCAGGCAGCGCTTTGATTTCAAGGGCAGCTCGGCGCTCGTGGTGCTCGATGAGAAGGAACTTGTGCTTACTGCCGAAGACGAGATGCGCCTGCGCAACATGAACGACATCCTGCAACAAAAGCTTGTGCGACGGGGCGTGCCGCTCAAGGCGCTGAGCTACGGTAAAATTGAACCTGCGGCGGGCGGAACTGTCCGCCAGAGAGTCGAGATTCAACAGGGAATTCCACAGGAGAAGGCCAAAGAGATAGTCAGGTTCATCAAAGACTCGAAAGCAAAAGTGCAGAGCGCGATTCAGGGCGACGTAGTGCGAATCACCGGACGTGATCGTGATACCTTGCAAGATATAATCGCCAAGCTCAAGGGGCACGACTTCGGAATAGACATGCAGTTCACCAACTATCGCTCAAACTGAAAAGCAGATGCTGGATGTCAGATGCTGAAACTGATATCTAACATCTAACATCCAACATCTGATATTTATGTTTACATCGGGTAACACCGCCGCCATCGAAGACCCGCAAATTAGCGCGCGTCGCATCTTTAATCTCATTGCCTCCGAGCTGGCGCTCGTCGAAACAGAATTCGAGCGGCAGGCGCGCTCGAACATTCAGGTCATCGCTTACCTTGGGGATTACCTGCGCGGTTCGGGCGGTAAGCGTGTGCGTCCAGCGCTGACCATCCTTTCGAACTACGTGGTGGGCGGGGACGCTTCACAATTCAACTCCATACGGATGGCGGCTGTGATGGAGTTTCTACACACGGCCACGCTTGTTCACGACGACATCATTGACAACGCGGAGACCAGACGCAATCGTCCATCTATCAACTCGCGTTTCGGTAATCAGACCGCCGTGCTGATGGGCGACTGGCTCTACATGTCCGCCTTTGAAACGAGCCTGCAAGAGCGCTCGCTGCCGGTGCTTGATATTCTGACACGTGTGACGCGAAAGATGACCGAGGGCGAGCTTCTTCAACTTACCCTGCTGGGTCGTACGGATGTGTCTGAGGAGCAGTACCTGGACATCTTACAACGCAAGACTGCGTACCTGTTCAGTGCCTGTTGCGAGATCGGCGCGATTCTCGGCGGTGCTCAGCCTGAGCAGCAAATCGCGCTCAGAGAATACGGAATGAATCTCGGCACAGCTTTTCAGCTTATTGATGATCTGCTGGATTTCACGGCGACCGACGAGGCGCTTGGCAAACCGGCGGGCGTTGATCTGCTCGAAGGCAAGCTGACACTGCCTTTGATCTACTTGCTGGAGAGCAATGGTACAGCTTCACGCGCCAGCGTGCAGACGATTATGCACGAGGGGAATTACCGGAAGGTGACGCGCGCGGAACTGCTCTCATCAGTAGAGCGAACGGGCGCGCTTGAGAGGGCCAGAGAGCGAGCCTATGAAT
>JBKKAL010000080.1:0-18974 GCA_046714695.1 Pyrinomonadaceae bacterium | reverse complement strand
AAGATGCAGAGGCCCACGCCCGTCACGATCAGCATAAAGATCGCGGAGAGCGCATCAAGCTGGTAGCTCCACTCGATATTAAGCAGCGCGCCGCGCCCGCTACGTTCATTCGGGAATTGGTCGTTAGCCGCCTGCGCGCCTAAGTCCGCAGGGTCTTGCTTCGCGGACTGAACGCCCGCGCTTCTATGTGTCGTGACTTCGCCGTACTCTCCCTTTTCATCCGCCAGAGTGGTGACGGTCTCGCCCCCGCTTGCCTCGCCGCCTGTGGAGCGAGCGCGTTCCGGCGCGCCCTGAGTAATCTCGACCGCGCCGCCCGGAATCCATGTGTAACTGAACGCGCCGTCCTGGCTCGTCACGTAAGGCTTCGGCCAGATAGCGTGATTGCTAAAGCCGTACGAATAGATGGCGAGAATACTGATGACGAGCGAGAGTGCGACCGAGCCGACCGCGATAGCGCCGATCACTCGCTCCGAGAAACGAAGCTTGCGGCCCAGCAGGCCGTTGATGGCTGCGCCTAAGAGTGGCAGAAGCGGAACGAGCCAGATGTATCTATGCATAAGAAGTAGTCAGCAGTCAGTAATCAGTAGTCAGTTTATGCGATCAGTTTACGGCTGATTGCTGACTACTGATTACTCGTTCACCATTTCAGTAGATCAATCTCATCAACCCAGATTGTTTCCTTATTGCGATAGAGCGCGATGACGATACCGAGGCCGATGGCCGCTTCGGCTGCCGCGACGACGATGACGAAGACCGCAAAGACCTGCCCGGCCACGGCATTGAGATTTCCTGTCTCTTGCAGGTAGCGCGAGAAGGCGATGAAATTCAGGTTGGCGGCATTAAGTATCAGCTCAATCGCCATGAAAATCACGATGATATTGCGGCGCGTCAGCACGCCTGCCACGCCGATGATAAACAGAAGCGCCGCGATCACCAGAAACTTCGACAGATCGGGATTGGTTATGCCCTGCTTGATGATGTCTGCGCGGCTACCACCCTCATCCTGAAAGACTTGCAGCAGGAAAATCGTGGCGGAAACGAACAAGTTACCCATAGACCTTTCCTCTTAAGGGATGAGGACGGAGGGATGAGAGATGAAAGCGTGATTGCTCAACTTGAGTTGTCATTCCTTCATCCTTCATCCTTAATCTCTGCTTTTAGAACTTCCGGATCAACATCGTCTGCGGCTGCCTCTTGCTTGACCGTGCGCGCGAGCATGACGGAGCCGATGATCGCGACCAGCAGCAGCACGCTGGCAATCTCGAACGGCAGCGACGCATAGCGATAGAGGCTGGAGCCGACGCGCTCTGTCTCCTTCGTGATGCGGGACGTTCCGGTCGCCGCAACCGGAAGATTCTGTTGATCGGCGACACGCCGAGCGCTCGCTACACGGAGCGCATTCTGATCGCGCCCGTGCAAGCCTTCCCAGCCCTTGCGCAACGCATAGACCAGACCTGCGGCCAAGAGCAGCGCAAGGATAACGCTCGTCCAGACCTGCGGCCCTTGATTGAAGATGCGCTCGCGCCCGCGCTCTTCCGCGCCGACATTGACCAGCATGATGACGAATAGAAACAAGACCATCACGCCGCCGATATAGACGAGGATTTGGACGCCCGCGATGAACTCCGCGCCGAGCAGAATAAAGAGCGCCGCGATTGAGATGAGCGATGAGATGAGAAAAAGCGCGCTGTGCACGGCATTGCGCGCCAGCACAGTCAAAAGCCCCGCGACGAGCGCCGCCACCGCGAACACCCAGAAGAAGACCGCTTCCCAGCCAGAAAGAACCATAATATTTTGGATTTTAGATTTTGGATTTTAGATTAATGCTTCAGGTATCTTGAATCTTGGAATCCGTGCTTTCAACCCTTGTTGCTCGCCAATCCAAAATCCAAAATCTAAAATCCAAAATGGTTAAGCTTCGTACTTGACGGCCTCGCGGCCCTGCTCAAGCATCTCGCGATTCCAGACGAATCCGGCGCGCGAGTAAGTTGCTAACTCGAAGTCCTGCGTCAGCTCCAGACAACTGGTCGGGCAGGCCTCCTGGCACAGCGCGCAAAACATGCACCGCGAGGTATCGAAGATAAATTCGTCGAGCACCTTTTTCTTGCGCGGCTTGCCCGCGACCGTTATCTCTATGTCCATCGCGAGCACGTCAATACAATCTTCCGGGCAGGCGAGCGCGCACAGGTTGCAGGCGATGCAGAGCGTGTCGTGCGTCTCAGGGTCCATGTTCAGGCGAGGCGCGCCGTGAAAGCGCGGCGCGACATCCGGCCTCACCTTCGGATACTGCTCCGTGTAGATGCCGTAACCCGCCACGGAATCCTTATCAGTAAGCGCGCCCAGGTTGAACTTGAGCGTCAATCCCATGCCCTTCAACAGGTCAATCATAAAGAAGCGTTTGAGCTTCTGCATAAACGTCGGCTGCACAATATCTACTGCTGGCATAACAACCCCTATTTTAGATTTTGGATTTTAGATTAACGCTTCGGGAATCTTGAATCCTGGAATCGAGGCTTTCAACCCTTATTGCTCGCCAATCCAAAATCCAAAATCTAAAGTCCAAAATCAGCTAACTGCCGGTTTACCCTTCGGTACATCAATCAGGCGTATGTCGCGGCGCTGCGTTCTCAAGTTGAAATCGCGCGAGCGCCAGTTAATCATCGAGAGAATGCCGCCCGTGACAAGGAGCCCGCCCCAGCCGAACAAGATAACGATTGCTTTTCCGGTGGCCGTCAGATTAAGCCCCTGTGTCATCGAGTCTATAGTCTTATATCCGTTCCAACCGTCTACGGCCTGCACGACGAAGATCGCTATCGCCGTCAAAACGATATTGATAAGCGTCGCCGGGATCAGCCATTTCCATCCTAAATCCATCAACTGATCATAGCGATAACGCGGCAATGTCCAGCGCAACCAGAAATAAGTGTAAAGCAAGGCTAACATTTTGAGAACGAAGACGAGAAGGCTGAGGATGATGTAAAGATTGTGATAACCCTTGGCCTCGGTCAATCTGTAGATGCCCGGAAAGTACCACCCGCCCAGATAAAGCGCCGTCGCGACGGCAGTCACGACGCCCATCGCCGCATACTCGGCCATAAAGAAGAGCGACCAGCGCATCCCGGAATACTCCGTATGGAAGCCTGCGACGATCTCGGATTCCGCTTCCGGCAGATCGAAGGGCGCGCGATTATTCTCCGCGATGCCGCTAATCAGGAAAGCGATAAAGCCCACCGGCTGATAAATTATGAACCATGTTGAATCAAGCTGCTGCGCGGTGACGATGCCGGAGAGCGAGAGCGTGCGGGCGAACATCAGCGCGCCGATGATGGCGAGTCCCATCGCCACCTCATACGAAACCATCTGCGCGGAAGAGCGCAGTCCCCCCATCAAAGCGTATTTCGAGTTCGACGACCAGCCCGCCAGGATCAGCGCCAGCACGCCGACGCTCGATACCGACAGGACGAAGAGAAGACCGATATTGATATCCGTGATGACGCCCCAGTCGGGCGCAAACGGAATCACTGCGAATACGATAAAGGCGGCGACCACGGAGATATACGGCGCGAACTTGAAGATAAACGGATCGGCTTTATCCGGCGTAATGTCTTCTTTGGTCAGCAGTTTGATAGCGTCGGCAATCGGCTGCAAGAGTCCATATGGGCCAACGCGCATAGGGCCAAGTCGCGCCTGCATAAAGGCCGAAATCTTGCGCTCGGCATAAGTCGCATATAGCGCCCAGACGGCGACAGCCGTGACCACCGCGCCGATCTGTATAAAGGGCCAGACCACGAAGTTGACCGTCTGCGGGCTGAACGCCTTGAGCAGCAGGTCGTCTATAAAATTTGGCGGCGCGTAAAGCGCGAGTATTGACATCTCTCTCTTATAGATCAATCTCGAAGACCTGATTGTGTGTGACTTTCAGATCAACCAGCTCCCAATCGTCGTCCAGCGTTCCCGCGCGATCAACGACCAGATAAGAGGCCCATTCCCCGACGGGAAAGGGCGGCGTGTGCCATGTCCCCTTGTGATAAGCATAAGGCAAGCGCCCATCAACCAGGAAAGCACAGATTTTTTCAACCGACGGCACAGCACGGGCGCTCGGCGGCGCGACCGCGATGATTGATTGCGACGAGGCGAGCGGCGAGAAGACCTGCATCGTGCGCTTGTGCCGCGCCATAAAGTCGAACCTCAGGGGTCGCCTCTCAGCCGTCGCGCCCGTCAAACTTGGGCGTCCCTCGCCCAGATCAATCTCCACCGAGCCGCGACTATCAATCAACACGCCGTAGGGCGCGAACTGTTCGCGCGTCATCGGCTGAACCCTTATGCGAACAACCTGCATAGATGTCGGATACTGGATGTCAGATGTCAGTTAAATCAGATGCCGTTCGTCAGCGCGAACCGTTTATGGATTTGAGCACTAACATCCAGCATCTGACATCTGACATCTATCTGTCTATTTCCCCGAGCACGATGTCGAGCGTGCCGATGATGGCGACGACATCCGCGATCAGATGGCCTATGCACATCTGGCGCAGCGCCTGCAAATTTATAAGCGAGGGCGGGCGCACGCGCACGCGCGCAGGACTCGACGTGCCGTCCGAGACCAGATAGCAGCCTATCTCACCCTTCGGCGCTTCAATCGAATGATAATAATCGCCCACGGGCGGCTTGATGATCTTCGGCACTTTCGCCATCACAGGCCCATCCGGCAGTTTGTCCATCGCCTGCTGCACGATGCGTCGCGATTGCCGCATCTCTTCCATGCGCACAAGGTAGCGATCGTACGTGTCGCCGTTCTCGCCCACAGGCACATCGAAGTCCACTTCCGCATAGGCAGCGTAAGGCCGCGACTTGCGTATGTCCCACGCAATGCCGGAGCCGCGCAGCGCCGGGCCTGACAATCCAATGGCTACCGCGTCCTCTGCCGAGATGATACCGATACCGACGGTGCGCCCGAGCCAGATGCGATTCTCGGAGAGCAGCGTCTCGTATTCGTCAATGCGCTTCGGAAAGTTGTTGACGAACTGCCGGACATCGGCCTCGAAATCATCATAAGCATCATTCGGCATGCCGCCGATGCGCCACGCATGGCAGGTCAAGCGCGCGCCGAATTGTCGCTCGAAAATCTTGAGAATCTCTTCGCGCTCTCGTAAGGCCCAGAGCAGCACCGTGACCGCGCCGATGTCCAGAGCGTGCGTGGCGAACCATAAAAGATGAGATGAGATGCGGTTTAGCTCCGTCAGAATCGTGCGGATAAAGTGAGCGCGCGGCGGCACGGGCAGTCCCATCATCTGCTCGACCGTCTCGACCCAGACCAGACCGTTTGAGACCGCAGAGATGTAATCGAGCCGATCCCAGTAGGGCGCGATCATCGGATACTGCCTATTCTCCGCGATCTTTTCCATCCCGCGATGCAGGAATCCGATGTCGCAATCAAGATCAATGACGGTCTCGCCATCGAGCCGCAGGATGACACGCAGCACGCCATGCGTCGAAGGATGCTGCGGCCCCATATTCAAAATCATCTCGGGGCTATCGAGCAGCGTCTCTCTGGTTGTCGCGATCTCTACTTGATGCACTAGAAATGCAGGGTTTGAAGGCGGAAGGATGAAAGCGCAAGCTCAAATTTGAACAGCTACTCTTTCATCATTTATTCTTCGGCCTTGCTTTCCCCTCCTCCATTTTTCTTATAACACCCTGTCACGCTCCAGGGTTCGAGGACGAGTCCGACCTCCGCCGCCTGTCCGCTTTTCTTGAGCGCCAGCAGCTTAAAAAGGATGGCCTGCGTTGCGCTCGCCTTGTTCCAGACGTTACGCGGCGACATCGAATCGGTCAGCACAAAACCGGCGCTCATGGCGGCTTCCGCCGTCTCAAACACCTTCGCCTCGTATTTCGTAGCCAGCTCTTTCGGGCTCATTGTTTAGCATTCAGCAGTCAGTAATCAGTAGTCAGCCACCAGTTATCAGCTTCCCGCTTTTAACTGAATACTGATTACTGACTACTGATTACTTATCCTTTGGCATTACTTCCTTACCATTGCGTAGTATCTCGCGCATGCGGCGTTCTTCTTCCGTTGAAAGAATCTCTAAGCCGTAGTTGCGGCGCTGGGCCAGTTGTTCTTTCTGCACGTCGGAGAACTCCGGCAGGTGTTTGGCCGTCCAGCTATTCTCGATAAACTCCAGCGGGTACTCTTTTCTAAGCGGGTGGCCTTCCCAATCCTCCGGCAGCAAAATCCGGCGCAAGTCCGGATGATTGCTGAACGCCACACCGAAGAGGTCGTAAACCTCTCGCTCCATCCAGTTGGCAGTGGGCCAAACGCCCGTCACGCTCTCCACACTATCGCCTTCTTTGACCGCCACCTTCAAACGCACGCGCTCGTTGCCCGCAATCGAGTAGAGATTATAGATAATCTCGAAGGGCGCATCTTCACGCTCCGGAAAATGCACGCACGTCAGATCGGAGAGATAATTGAAGGGCGTCTTGCTGTCACGTTTGAGAGCGTCGCAAATTTCGACGATGTGCGGCGCATCAATACGGATTGAGAGCTGGCCGATAAACTCAGAGCTTTCTGTGACCGCCTCTTTGAAACGGTCGCGCAGTTTCTTGACCAGAGGATGAGCGGCAGCATCTGTCGGCTTCGGGCCTTCTTCCTTCTTTTTAACAGGAGCTTTGGGTGCGCCCGCCGCCCCGGCTCCGGCAACGCCCGGTTGTGGCGTAGGTGCAGCAGGCTTGTCACCCGCCGCCTGTTTGGCTGCCGCCACGCGAGCTTTCGCTTCGGCTATTTTGGCGGCCTTCTCGGCGTCCGATTGAGAAGGACTGGCTGCCGGGTCGCCGACAGCGGGCGATGTGCTGCCGGGCGGTAGCGGTAAACTGCCTGCTTCCGCGCCCGTTGGTGATGTGGGGCTTGGGCTCTTGTCATCCGTGCGGGCAGATTCGGGAGCGCGCGGGGCGTCCCGTTGCTCCGGCGTCTCTGCCGGTTGCGTAGGCTCTGGCTGTTTGGTCTCGTCTGCCATCTAGGTTTTGATTACACCCTGACCGGAAACGCGCGCTCCGACAAGTTACAGTCCTGGAGGAACGCACACAAACGTTGATGCTCGTGTGTTAAGGCTAAGAGAACAAGAAGAGCTGACAAGGTGGGTTGTAGCATGCGATTTGCGCCATTGTCAATAAATCGTGCAAAAGAAGTCACGAGAAAATGAAAGGAAGAAGGAAGAAGGCAAAAGGTAAAAGTCAGGGGAAACCACATTTAATTAAATGAGGATTTAATCAAAGTGCTTTTGTCCTAACTTTTGCCCTTTACCTTTTTCCTTTTGCCTTCTTTTACCTTCCTCATTGCTGCTTGATGATCTCCGACATCCGGTTCAAATCGATCTCCGCCGGGTTGATCTGCGCTGGAAAGAATGATTTGTCCATCAGCTCCGACATAGGGGTTTGTTTCGTGAGAAATCCGAGGCTGATGCCCATGTCCAGAATTCGCTGCATCTCTTCGTCGGTCGGATTCAGGTTGCGATAGGTGACGCGATCCCCTGGCTGCGTCAGGACATATCTCAAGAGGTTTACATCCTGACGAAAATATGGAGAGACGAGAGTGGCCGCGCTCTCGCGATTCCGCTCCGTCCACTCGCCGGATTCGTTGATGCCGCGCACCAGGTCGCGCACTACCTCCGGCCTCTCGCGAATCAGGTCTTCATGCACGACGAGAGCACAGGAGATGAAGTTGGGCCAGATGTCTTTGGCGTAGTAAAGCACGCGCCCGTAGCCCTCCATCTCGGCTTTCGCGCAGAAGGGCTCGGCGACGATAAAGCCGTCAATGGAGTTGGTCGCGAGCGCCGCCGTCATATCCGGCGGAGGCATGACGACGAATTTTATCTCTTCTGCCCGCATGCCCTGATCCCGCATCAGCTTATTCATAAAAAAGTTTTCATTGCTGAAGGGACTGGGGATAGCGATTGTCTTGCCGCGCAGATCAGTGACGTTTTTGGCAGTGCTCTCCCGTCGGACGACGAGCTGTGAGCCGTCGCGGTGGCCTAAGGTAGCGATCTTGATGGGCACGCCCTGCTCGCGCATCTTCATCGCGAGCGGCACGGTCAAAAACCCTGCGAGAAGTTGTTTAGTCTTGAGCGCCTCGACGATAGTCGGGAACTCCGCGAACCTGAGCGCGTCAAAGCGGGTCCCCGTTGTGGTTGTCTTGGAAGCATAATCTGTGACCGGGCATGTCAGATGACAGGTCACGGGTATAAAGGCGACCGTGAGTGTTTGTTTCTGGCCGGCGTCAGGCGCTTGATGCAAAACCTCTTGATCGTGGCTGCGCGGTTGTTGCAGCGAACGGTAGCGCAGGAATCCTAGCAGCGAAAGGAAGATGACGACCCCCGCCACAATCCAGATGGTTTTCGAGCGAAGCATTACGACTCCCAAACGTTGTTATAAAGTAATGGACTGAACGAAACTATGTGCCAACGCATTATGCCCTTAATTTCTTAGAGCCCGCAGTCTACCACTGTCAATGCCGCCCGATGTAGGCGTCAATCGCACGATTCAGCCTGTTCGCGCATCTAATCGGATCAGACAACTTACGCGGGACTGCTGCTTCCGGCTCAAAAGGTGATGCCAAAGATTTCCGGCTAAACTTGACGCTTTGCGGCCCGGAACCGTATCATTGGTTGTTTCGATTGAAACAGTAATTGACATCTATACAGAGGCAACAACGACGATGAAACAAGGAATTCACCCCGACTACAACGAGATCAAAGTGCAATGCGCGTGCGGCAGTACATTTACGACCCGCTCGACGCGCAAAGAAGAGCTTCACGTGGAAATCTGCTCGGAGTGCCACCCGTTCTTTACGGGCAAACAGAAACTGGTTGACACGGCCGGCCGCGTTGATCGCTTTAACAAGCGTTACGGCAAAAAGCAGGAAACACCTGCTCCAGCCGAGGCAGCTTCGGCGAAGTAAGAAAAAAACCGGAGGTGACCAAAAATCCATGCAGGCTCGACACCTAAACGCGCCACACCAGCAGCATTAGCCCCGCAAAGAAACCGCACGCCGACGCTTTTCAAGTCGGACGGCTCGCGCTCGTCGTGCATAATAGGCACTGGAGAAGCGGCCGCTCATTAAGGAAGGCGCCGGCGTTGCTCTATCAACTCTCTTCTCCCGAAAAGGAACCTCTTTATTGTGAGTACCAGCGAAAGAGACTTAATCGTCGGCGGACAGGCAGTCATTGAGGGCGTCATGATGCGCACGCCCAACGCTTATGCCGTCGCCGTGCGCAAAGCAGACGGCTCGATTGTCAACACGGCAGCGGTGCTTCCAAAGTGGAGCGATAAGCATCCGATCCTTAAACTGCCGGTGCTGCGCGGCGGCGCGATACTGGTCCAGTCCATGGGGCTCGGCATCAAGGCGCTGAACTACTCCGCCAACGAAGCCTTCGCCGACGCAGAAGAGGCAGAAGCAGCCGAGAAGGAGGTCGCGGTCGCGCTCCGCCCCGCCGTCATAGAGGGCGAGGGTGATTTTGCCGGTATCACCGGCGCAATGCCCGGACTGATCCCCATTCCCACGCAGAAGCGTGCCAAGGATGAGATGAAGAAGGGCGGAACGGCAGCCGCCGCGGGCTCAATCGTCTTCGCGCTCTTTTTCAATGTCCTGCTCTTTATCATCGCGCCGCTGCTGTTAACCAACGCGCTCTTCAACTATGTCGGTTGGGGGACGGCAAAACAGCCAACGGAAGCAGTAAGCCCTCAGCAGACACAAGCGTCAACGCCGGTTGCAACTTCCGCCGCGCCTTCGACCACAGCCGCCGCCTCAAATCAAGCATGGTACACGCGCGCTTACGCGAGCGTGCGCACCTATCTGCGCCCCGTCAAGCCGGGTTACGCTTTTAATTTTATAGACGGCCTTATTCGCATGGCCTTCTTTCTTATCATGATCTTCAGTTTTTCTCTGCTCAAAGACATCCGCCGCGTCTTTGAATATCACGGCGCAGAACACAAGACTGTGTTTACGTGGGAGGCAGGATTACCCCTGACGGTCGAGAACGCGCGCCCGCAGCCGCGCCAGCATCCGCGTTGCGGGACAAGCTTTCTGATGGTCGTGATGCTCGTCTCCATCGTGCTCTTCTCGATCATCAGTTTTGAATCCCTAATCTATAACATGCTTGTGCGTATCGCACTGATCCCGCTCGTCGCCGGTCTCTCTTACGAGATCATAAGGCTCTCGGCGAGGAAAGAGACCAGCTTTATTTTCAAGCTGATCACGCTGCCTGGCGTCTGGATGCAAAACATCACGACCAAGGAACCGGACGACCAGCAACTGGAAGTTGCCATCGAGGCGCTGAAAGAATCGCTCAAGCTTGAGCCGCTGCCCAAAGAAGCGGAGGCTGCTCCGCTCGCCTGAAAGTTATGTTAGAGAAATTAGAACAGATCGAAGCGCGCTATGAGGAGTTGACGAAGGAGCTTTCGCTGCCTGAGGTCTTCTCGGATCATGTGGCTTATACGAAGACGGCCAAGCAGCATCGCAGCATCGGCGAGATTGTGCAAAAGTATCGCATGTGGAAGGGTCTTCGCGAGGAATTGGCGGGAGCGCGCGAGTTGCTTGAGACCGCCGATGACGAAGAGATGCGCGAGATGGCCCAGGCGGAAGCCATGACGCTCGAAGCACAACTGGAGCAATGCGACGTTGATCTCAAGCTTCTGCTGATTCCTTCAGACCCGAACGATGAGAAGAACGTCATTCTGGAAATCCGCGCCGGAACAGGCGGCGACGAAGCCTCGCTCTTTGCCGCCGAGATGCTCAGAATGTACGGGCGCTATTCCGAGCGACAGGGCTGGCGTATGGAGATACTGGACTCCTCGGAATCCGGCATCGGCGGCGTCAAGGAGGCCATCGCGCTCATCGAGGGCGACAAGGTCTTCTCTAAGCTCAAACATGAATCCGGCGTGCATCGCGTGCAGCGTGTGCCCCAGACAGAGACGAGCGGACGCATACACACCTCCGCGATCACGGTCGCCATACTGCCCGAAGCCGAAGAGGTTGATGTCAAGATTGACCCGAAAGACCTGCGCATAGACACCTTCTGCTCATCAGGCCCCGGCGGCCAGTCTGTTAATACGACCTATTCGGCGGTGCGTATCACTCACCTGCCGACGAACACAGTGGTCTCGATGCAGGACGAGAAATCGCAGATCAAGAATCGCGAGAAGGCGATGCGTGTGCTTCGCGCGCGCTTGCAGGAGCTGGAAGAGCAAAAACAGCATGATGCGCTCGCCTCTGAGCGTCGCTCGATGGTCGGATCGGGCGACCGCTCCGAGAAGATACGTACCTACAACTTCAAAGATAACCGCGTCTCCGATCATCGCATCGGCCTCACCATTCACCAGCTAGACCTTGTGATGGAAGGCGCGCTCGACGAGATCATTGGCGCACTCGTCACACACTATCAAGCCGAGAAGTTGAAGACCGAATCGGTCGCAGCCTGATTCCATTTTGGATTTTAGATTGCCGATTTTGGATTGAAGAGCGGCGGGACTTACGAGTTCCGAATGCAGATTCCAGATTCCTCATCGCCAATCCAAAATCCAAAATCTAAAATCCAAAATGTCTGACACGACGCGCGTTCTGCTGATCCGGCATGGTCAATCACAGGGCAACGCCGAGGGACGCTTCGGCGGGCACACAGCAACGCCGCTCTCTGCGCGCGGTCGCCGCCAAGCGGAAGCCACCGCCCGAGCCCTCTCCTCAGAAACCTTCAGCGCAATCTATTCCAGCGATCTCCCGCGCGCCATCGAGACGGCAATGCCATTAGCACGCCTGACGGGCCTCGAAGTTCTGCTGACGGAGGCTTTTCGCGAGCGTAGCGTCGGCGTGATGGAGGGATTGACCTTCGAGGAGGCAGCGGCCCTTCACCCGGAACAATACGCCGCGCTTCTTCGCCGCGACTTCGAGCACGTCCTGCTCGGCGGCGAGAGCTACCGGCAGATGCTAGACCGCGCCGCGCGCGAGCTTGACAGCGCCATCGAACAGCACAGGGGCGGTCGCATCGCCGTTTTCTCCCACACCGGAACAATCTGTATCCTCACGCTGCACCTGATGGGCGCGCTCGATGCGCCGGAATTGCGACCCGTCTGGATCGCGACGACAAATTGCGGCATCACACGCTTCGAGCTTCGCGCGGACGGCTTTGTGCGAGTGCTGGCCATCAACGACACGCGCCACCTCGCGGGTCTTTAGACTTACGGGCCGTCGAATCAGGCGCGGCTTTTCTGTCTGGAGAATTGTTGAAACCGCCGTTTTTACGAAACCCCAAATGGAGGAATGACATGAGAATAATAGTCGCCATCGCGTGCGCCTTTTTGACTTTGAGTGCTTGCTTTGCTTTCCCCTCGCAGAATAATCAAGGAGATATTCCACCCGCTGTCAAAATATTTTGGAGCAAATTCCAAAGCGCGGTCGCGAAGAATGACAAACAGGCTGTGGCTTCAATGACCAAATTTCCCCTGGAGATGCCGTATGGCGTGCGTAGTATCCGAAGCAAAGCGCAGTTGATGAAAAACTACAGGAAGATATTTGATGCGCCGACGCGAAAGTGTTTCGCCGAGGCCCGCCCGGAGTTTGATCAAGCACAGAAGGGAAAATTCTACATCAGTTGCGGTGAGGCCATGATGTACTGGTTCGGACTTGTCAGGGGTGAGTATAAGTTCATGATCGTGGATAATGTCAACGAGTAGAATATGTGACCTCGGCCAGTCATTAAAAGCATTCAAAAAGGGCTGCCTTCTTATCAAAGGCAGCCCTTTCGATTTGAGATCACCTTGCGAGCGACGCGCTCCCTTATCCTTTTACAGAGCGGTGACGACCCTTTCGGCCTCATCATCCCTGCGCGCGACCTCCGGCAGATCGGCGTCGCTTTCCAGATGTCTTTGACGATGAACAGTGCCGTCGGACTCGAAGATGTAGGCCGAAGGATGCTCCTTCATGATGATGTCCTGAAGACGCATGAGGCCGTAGAGCAGTGCTTCTGGACGAGGCGGGCAACCCGGTATATAGACATCAACGGGAATCGTTCGATCAACGCCCTGCATTGTCGAATATGAATCGAACGGGCCGCCGGTCGATGCGCACGCGCCCATCGCGATGGCCCACTTCGGCTCAGGCATCTGATCAAAAACGCGGCGCACAACAGGGCCCATCTTGAGCGTCACCGTGCCGGCGATAATAACCAGATCGCTCTGTCGCGGGCTCGGACGAAAGACGCCAGCGCCGAAGCGGTCTATATCGAAGCGACTCGAACCCGTCGCGATCATCTCGATGGCGCAACACGCGAGCCCGAAGGTCATCGGCCACAGCGCGGACTTGCGCGCCCAATTGACAGGCCGCGCCGCCAGATCCATCGTCTTCGCGCCGACCGTGCGACGCAAAGAGTTGAAGATCGAATCAACCGTCGTCAGGACAAATCCTTCTTCGTGTTCAGCCATAATGATTAAGTAGTCAGTAATCAGTAGTCAGTAGTCAGTCAAAAGCCCAAAAGCTGATAACTGATTACTGACTACTGATAACTTTTTATGCCCATTCGAGCGCGCCCTTACGCCAGGCGTAATAATAACCGACGATCAGGATACCGATAAAAACGAACATTTCAATGAGCGCGAACTTGGTGAACGAGAAATCGTCTCCCATAAAAATGATCGCCCACGGGAGCAGGAAGATCGTCTCCACGTCGAAGATCAGAAAGAGCATGGCGACGATGTAATAACGCACGGTGTAGCGGTCGTGTGCGTCAGTCTTAGGGTCTATGCCGCATTCGTAAGGCCGCATCTTGTCCTTTTGATAGATGCTCGGACGCAGGAATCTTCCCAGCACAATCGGCAGCACTGGAAACATGACGGCGAACACAAAGAAGATCATAACCGGCCAGTAGGCTGTGATGGGGCTGCCGATATTCTGCTCAGCCGGGTTCGCCAACGTTTGTAGAAGAATTGCGCTCAGTAACATTTTGTCTTTAGTTTACACCGCCGATAAAAAGTATAAGAGACAAGGGGCTCATTCACCTGAATAGCAAAAATACTAAGCGGGGCCAGCACGCCTTGTCAAAGGTTTTCTTCCTCAAAACTCAATGCGCCTCACTATGAGGCTCCCCGGCGAGTAATGCAAGGGCATGACCGAGGACGGGTTTGATGATAAGGAAGCTTTCACGCACGCCCGCCGGCGAGCCGGGCAAATTGATAATCAGCGCGCCTGAGCAGATGCCGCAAACGCCGCGCGAGATCATCGCCGTCGGCGTCTTTTTGGTCGTCCCGGAGCGCATCGCCTCTGCCAGACCCGGCGCTTCCTTTTCAATCACGGCGCGCGTCGCCTCCGGCGTATTGTCGCGCGGCGCAAAGCCCGTCCCGCCCGTCGTGATAATCAGATTGACACCCTTGCGCTCGGCGTGTGCGCGCAATTTCTCGGAGAGCGGCTCAAGATCATCCGGTACGATCTCACGCGCCACAATTCGAGCGCCTATCTCCATCAGCAACTCGACAAGCACAGCGCCGGACACGTCCTCCTGTTCGCCTCGCGCTGAACGGTCGCTGACAGTGATTACTGCCGCGTTGATTTCTACAGCCATAAGAATTCAGAAGGAATGAAGCCACACATTTTTAGTTCAGCCCGCCAGAGCAGCGTCCTTTTTCAGTGCCATAATCCCGGCTAAAACACCCAGCGCTTCAATAAGAGTCAAAAGCACTGCGGTGATCTGAAACGCTATCACCCATAAAGTACCGGGAGTGCCGGGAATATGAGAAACATGATCGGGGCTGACCAGCACAAAGTGATGATACAAACCGAAGACAAATGCGCCCGCCATCGAAAGCGCGAGAAGAATCGCTCCCGCCCCTCTTGCATTCTTAAAGAGTAAGAGGCCCGCCACTAGAGGCGCGATGACGATGACTAAGGTAACGAACAAAAACTGAGGGCGCGACAATTCTACATTGAGCATGCGATGCGCAGTTCCATGTAACCACGCAATCAGCGCATGCGTGATGATTGTGATTAATGCAAACCTGACTGTTCCGGACACTTCCTACTCCGTAGAATGTAGAAGGGAAAAGCGCTGATCAGGTTCTTTACTATTACCTTTCGCCTTTACCTTCTGACATGTTCTTTGAGCCAGCAGCGATCCATGACGACGAGCAGGCCCGCATCGCGCGCGCGCTCTGCTGCCGCCGTGTCAACGACGCCCTCCTGTAACCAGACGGCCTTCGCGCCGACACGGATAGCTTCGTCAACGACCGCGCCCGCTTCCTCCGATCTGCGGAAAATATCAACGAGGTCTATCTTCTCCGGCACATCGGAGAGAGAGCGGTATGATTTTTCTCCGAAGACTTTCTCTTCATTCGGATTGACCGGGATTACCCTGTACCCGTGCTGCCTCATGTAGCCGGAGACGCTGTTAGAGGCCCTCGACGGCTTGGAAGAGAGCCCGACGACGGCGATGGTGCGGCATTCGTCCAGGATGCGCCTGATGGTTTCGCTGCTGTTAACGTCAGTCATAGTATTTTCGCCGGATTATTTATGCCAGTTCCCCGGTCAGTAGTTTCCCGTCGCTCGCATCGTAAATGCCGTAGAAGGTGTTGCTATTGGGCGCGGTGTGGACTTCGACGATCATCCCTTCCTTGTATTCATAATACTCCTCTTCGCTGACCTTGTACTCTTTGCCTGCGATGTTGACATAGTAGCTCATGCTAACGCTGTAATTACTTTTGCGTGATCCTTCACTGCTCCTGGTGAACTGATTAGTCACCGGGGCGGTCACGATCCGCTTCTGCCCTGCTTGCAGGTCACGATCCGTTTTGAGTTTATCGCTTCTCTGAAGAAAATAGGCCAGAGCGATAAGGGCGAGACCAACGACCGGCACGACAAAACCAGCAACCCAACCGAAGAAGGCATCCATACTGGCTGCAACGAAGATGAGAACGGGCGAGATTATTAAAGTCAATATAACAAAGATCACAAAACATCCGGTGGAGCCCGTCTTCCCGCCTTTCAACTTCTCAAACTCTTCAGGTGATAGGGGGACAAGCTTCTCAGTCTTTTCCATGTTCCTCCTATTTGGTTGAACCGGCCAGAGAATGAAGCTCCTGGATTGAGTAAACCTTTAATTCTTTGCTGCCTGCTCGTGCGCCGATGGCTTCGGCAATCGCCTCCGCGCCCGTCATCGTCGTCACGCAGGGAACATTGTATTGCAAAGCGGCGCGCCGGATTGCCTGCTCGTCGTAGTGAGAGGCGCGGCCAAGCGGCGTATTGATGATAAGAGCGATCTCGCCGCGCTTGATTTCATCCACGATGTTCGGACGACCTTCGTTTACTTTGAAAACCGTCTCGGCTTTGAGACCGACTTCGCGCAGCCGCGCAGCCGTGCCGAACGTCGCGACGAGATCGAAACCGAGGCGCGCGAGCCGTCGAGCCAGCACCACGGCCTGTCCTTTGTCGCCGTCGTTGACGCTGATAAAAGCCTTACCGCGCGAGGGCAATTCCAGCCCCGCGCCCATCATCGCCTTCGCATAAGCTTCGCCAAACGTCTCGCCTACACCCATCACCTCGCCGGTCGAATGCATCTCAGGACTGAGGATCGGATCAACGCCGGGAAACTTGACGAAGGGAAAGACCGGCGACTTGATGAAGAAACGATTGACCGTCAGCTCGGCGGGCAAGCCGAAATCCGCGAGAGGTTTGCCAGCCATCACGAGCGCCGCGATGCGCGCAAGCGGCACGCCCGTCGCCTTCGACACGAAGGGCACTGTACGCGAGGCGCGCGGGTTTACTTCCAGCACATAAACGCGATGATCCTTGATCGCATATTGAATATTCATCAAACCGCGCACGCGCAGCGCACGCGCCAGCTCGCGCGTGTAGTGCCGCATCGTTTCCAGATGCTCAGGGTCTATGCGAACGGGCGGCAGCACACAGGATGAATCGCCCGAATGAATCCCCGCCTCTTCGATATGCTCTTGAATACCTGCGACGACACACGTCTCATCGTCGCAGAGCGCGTCAACATCGAATTCGGCAGCGCGCTCCAGAAATTTATCTATCAGCACCGGACGCTTGACGGAGAAATCAACAGCCATGCGCATGTACTCGTCAAGGCTCTCTTCGTCATAGACAATCGCCATCGCGCGCCCGCCCAAAACGTAACTGGGACGCACGAGCACAGGATAACCGATGCGCTCGGCGATCTTTCGCGCATCACCTATGGTCGTCGCCGTGCCGTTATCCGGCTGCGGAATGCCAAGCTCGCGCAGCAGAGCCCCAAAGCGTTTGCGATCCTCGGCCAGATCAATCGAGTCCGGCGAAGTGCCGATGATGGGCACGCCAGCCTCATGCAGGCGCATCGCCAGATTCAGAGGCGTCTGCCCGCCAAACTGCACAATCAAGCCTTCAGGCTTCTCTATATCCACGATGTTCATCACGTCCTCGAACGTGAGCGGCTCGAAATAGAGGCGATCCGAGGTATCGTAGTCAGTCGAGACGGTCTCAGGATTACAGTTGACCATGATCGTCTCGAAGCCTGCGTCCGAGAGCGCAAAACTTGCATGACAGCAGCAGTAATCAAACTCGATTCCCTGCCCGATACGGTTCGGCCCTGAGCCTAGAATCATAATCTTGCGCCGGGTCGTAGGCAGTGATTCGTCCTCTTCCTCATAAGTTGAATAGAGGTAGGGCGTGAAGGACTCGAACTCAGCGCCGCAGGTATCCACGCGCTTGTAGACCGGAACAACGCCGACCCGCTTGCGTTGTGCCCTCACTTCATCCTCAGAGCTTCCCGTGAGATAGGCGATGCGGCGATCAGAGAGTCCGACCTCTTTGGCAGCGCGCAACGACTCTACGGATACGTCATGGAGAGCGCGTCCCTCTATGCCCTCCTGTATGAGCATCACGTCCTGAAGCTGTTCGAGAAACCAGGGGTCTATGCGCGAGAGACGATGTATTTCGGAGATGGGCCAGCCATGCTGTAGCGCGTAGGTGATGTAAGAGAACCTTTGCGAGTTGGGACGCGCGAGCTTGCGCTGTAACTCGTCGTCCGGGACATCTTCGAGACGCAAGGGCTTGACGGCTTCAAGCGAGCGCAAACCCTTAAACAGAGCCTCCTTGAAAGTGCGGCCAATCGCCATCACCTCGCCGACCGATTTCATCTGCGTCCCCAAAATGTCCTCGGCGGCGCGAAATTTTTCAAAGTCCCACTTCGGAATCTTCGCCACGACGTAATCAATCGTCGGCTCGAAGGAGGCGGGCGTCTTTTTTGTAATATCGTTCGGAATCTCGTCCAGGGTGTAGCCGACGGCGAGCTTGGCGGCGATCTTGGCGATGGGAAAGCCTGTCGCTTTCGAGGCCAGAGCCGAGGAGCGCGACACGCGCGGGTTCATCTCTATAATGCGAATGTCGCCATTCGTGGGATTGACCGCGAATTGAATATTCGAGCCGCCCGTTTCCACCCCGACTTTGCGAATGATGCGAATCGCCATATCACGAAGGCGCTGGTATTCGACATCAGAGAGGGTCTGCGCGGGCGCGACCGTGATCGAGTCGCCCGTGTGAACGCCCATCGGATCGAAATTCTCAATCGAGCAGATGATGACGACGTTATCCGCCAGATCGCGCATCACTTCCAGCTCGAACTCTTTCCATCCGAGGATTGATTCTTCAATTAGAACTTCGTGCATCGGTGATGCACTGAGCCCCGCCCGCACGATCTCTTCATACTCTTCCGGGTTGAAAGCGACGCCGCCGCCCGTCCCGCCCAAGGTAAACGAGGGACGAATGATCGCCGGGTAAGCTGTCTCCTTGACCAGCTCTTCGGCCTCGGCCCACGAGCGCGCGAAGCCGCCGCGCGGCATCTCAAGACCCTCCTCGTCCATCGCACGCTTAAACAATCTACGGTCTTCGGCCACCTTCACGGCCTCGCGGGTCGCGCCGATCATCTCAACACCGAACTCTTCAAGCA